>NZ_JBITJA010000005.1:0-349287 GCF_044459545.1 Micromonospora sp. NPDC050276
CGAACTCAACGGACGACCACGCCAAACCCTCGACTGGCAGAATCCAGCCGAGGTACTCCACAAACACCTGGTTGCAACCGCCGCTTGAAACCGCCGCCGGGGACACCCCGACATCACGGAACACGAGTCGATCACTCCCGGCTGCGCCGTTCGCGCACTCAACCCGGTCTCAACTGGGGCAGGGCGCACGGACCGGCCCGGACCGGGGCACAGCACCGCACGGACCGGCCCGGACCGGGGCACAGCACCGCACGGACCGGCCCGGAACGGGGCACCGCACCGCGCAGACCGGCCGGAACGGGGCAGAGCACCGCACGGACCCGACCAGCCCCGCACAACACGCCGCGCGAACCCGCCCCGCGCACGAATCGGCGTGATCGACTCGCGTTCCCGGAAACCGCGGTGTCCCGCACCGCGGGGACACCCCGACATCATGGAACACGAGTCGATCATGCTCGGCTGGGCTACGAGGCGAGGAGCGTGCTCAGGTGCTGGGCTTCGCCTCCGCGCCGTCGCCGGCCTTGGTGTCCTTGTCGAGGGCGGCCAGGATTGCCTCGGCGGTGCGCCGACCCACCCCCGGCACCTCGGTGATCTCCTCGACCGTTGCGGCCGACAGTCGCTTGAGTGAGCCGAAGTGCCGCAGGAGCGCCTTGCGCCGCACCTCCCCGAGGCCGGGCACCTGGTCCAGCGCCGACTCGGTCATCCGCTTGGAGCGGCGCTGCCGGTGGAAGGTGATGGCGAACCGGTGGGCCTCGTCCCGCACCCGTTGCAGCAGGTAGAGACCCTCCGAGGTGCGCGGCAGGATGACCGGGAACGCGTCGTCGGGGAGCCACACCTCCTCCAGCCGCTTGGCCAGACCGCACAGGGCCACATCGTCGATGCCCAGGTCGGCGAGGGCCTGCGCGGCGGCTGCGACCTGCGGGGCACCGCCGTCGACGACGACCAACTGCGGCGGGTACGCGAATTTCCGCGGCCGCCCGGTGGTCGGATCGATCAGGACGCCGACCTGCGGCTCGACCGCGTCCTGTGGGGCGGCCGGGTCGTCGGCCGACTCGACTCCCACCTCGCCCGTCTCGGCCCGGGCGTCCAGGTAGCGGGCGAATCGCCGCCGGAGCACCTCGGACATCGCGGAGAGGTCGTCGGTGGCGCCCCGGACGATGAACCGCCGGTATTCACTCTTGCGGGGCAGCCCGTCCTCGAAGACCACCATGCTGGCGACCACGTCGGTGCCCTGGATCTGGGAGATGTCGAAGCACTCGATGCGCAGCGGCGAGGTGCTCATGCCCAGCGCCTCGCTGATCTCGTCCAGTGCCTTGCCCCGGGTGGTCAGGTCACCGGATCGCTTCAGCTTGTGCCGGGCCAGCGCGTCCTTGGCGTTGCGCTCCACCGTCTCCATCAGTGAGCGCTTGTCGCCACGCTGCGGCACCCGCAGCGACACCCGGCTGCCCCGGTGGTCGGAGAGCCAGTCGGCCAGCGCGTCGGCGTCCGCGGGCAGCTCGGGCACCAGAAGCTCCCGAGGTACGTCGGCCTCGCCGTGCTCGCCGCCGTACACCTGGGTGCAGAAGTGGTGAACCAGGTCGCCGGTGGTCAGGTCCTCGGTCTTCTCCACCACCCAGCCGCGCTGGCCGCGGACCCGGCCGTCGCGGACGTGAAAGACCTGCACGGCCGCCTCGAGCGGGTCGTCGGCGAACGCGACGACGTCAGCGTCGGTGCCGTCGCCGAGCACCACGGTCTGCTTTTCCATGGCCCGACGGAGCGCGGCCACGTCGTCACGCAGCCGGGCGGCCCGCTCGAACTCCAGTTGCTCGCTCGCCTCGGTCATCTCGCGTTCGATCTTGCGGACCATGGTGTCGGTGCGCCCGGCCATGAAGTCGCAGAACCCGTCGACGATGGCCCGGTGCTCCTCGGCGGAGACGGTGCCGACGCACGGCGCCGAGCACTTGCCGATGTAGCCCAGCAGGCAGGGACGCCCGACCTGGCCGGCCCGCTTGAACACCCCGGCGGAGCACGTCCGCGCGGGGAAGACCCGCAGCAGCAGGTCGAGGGTCTCCCGGATGGCCCAGGCGTGCGAGTACGGACCGAAGTAGCGCACACCCTTGCGCTTGGCGCCGCGCATCACCTGCAGCCGCGGATACTCCTCGTCGAGGGTGACGGCCAGATAGGGGTACGACTTGTCGTCGCGGTAGCGGACGTTGAACCGCGGATCGTATTGCTTGATCCAGGTGAACTCGTGCTGAAGCGCCTCGACCTCGGTGCCGACGATGATCCAGTCCACCGACTCGGCGGTGGTCACCATCTGCCGGGTGCGCTCGTGCAGGTTCCAGATGTCGCCGAAGTATGAGTTGAGCCGGCTGCGCAGGTTCTTCGCCTTGCCGACGTAGATCACCCGGCCGGTGCCGTCGCGGAAGCGGTAGACCCCCGGAGACTCCGGGATGGTGCCGGGTGCGGGACGGTAGGTCGAGGGGTCAGCCACGCCAACAAGCCTAGTCCGCAGCACCGACAGCCCACCGCAGGCGCGTGATCCACTCGCCTTCGCGGATGTCGGGGTGTCGGCAGGCCGCGGACACCCCGACTTCCTAGAACACGAGTCGATCAAGCGGCCGGACTAGGGCGGACCGCCAAGCCGGGCCGGGCGGACCGCCAAGCCGGGCCGGGCGGACCGCCAAGCCGGGCCGGGCGGACCGCCAAGCCGGGCCGGGCGGACCGCCAAGCCGGGCCGGGCTGGCGGGGGCGGGGGCGGGGCGGACCAGGCCGCGCGCCGACAGCCTGGGACAGGCCGGGCGGGCCGTCAGGCGAACGAAATCTGGTCGCCGACCACCTTGACGGGCTTCGGGGGCAGCGGCTTGGTGGCCGGACCAGCCTTGACCGACCCGTCCTCGATCGAGAACTTGCTGAAGTGGCACGTGCAGTTGATCGTGCCGCCGTCGACGTTCGTCACCGGGCAGTTCTGGTGCGTACAGATCGGGCTGAAGCCCTTGAACTGGCCGGCGGTGGGCTGGGTGATGACCACGCCCTCGGCGGCGAGGATCTTGCCGCCACCGACCGGGATGTCGGCGGTGGTGGCCAGCGACTGAGCATTCTGCCGGTCGCCGCCGCCTGCGTCACCGGTGCTGGGCACGGCGGGACCACCACTGGTCGGTGCGGCGCTGCCACCGCCGTCTTCGCTGCCGCAGGCAGCCAGAACGACGGCCGCGCCGACCGCCCCGACGCCGGTGAGCAGGGTACGACGTGTCTGCGTACCCGAACCGGTCAGCGCCTGATCGTCACTCATGCCTCGCCTCTCTCTCGCCCGCTGCGCCGGCAAGAAACCGGCCACACTTCTCCACACGGGCAACTGTGCCGGATGGTTCATCGCGGCATCCGTCCGACCCGGCAAATGGGGCGGGGCGGGCCGTAGTTCGACCCGCCCCAACGGACACGCACGCGACCCGCCAGTAGCGCCGAGCGCAACCTGCCCCGGGGAGGGTCGGGGTCAGCGCGCGCCGGCCGGCACCTTGCGGCTGGCCCGCGTCTTGGTCGCGCCGTTGGCCTTGGCGGCCCGGGTGGTGGCGGCAGCCGCACCCTTGGCCGCGCCGTCGAGCTTGAGCACCTGACGCAGGAACTCGCCGGTGTGGCTCTCCGCCACCTCGGCGACCTCCTCCGGGGTGCCGGTGGCGAGCACGGTGCCGCCCCGGTGGCCGCCCTCCGGACCCATGTCGATCAGCCAGTCCGCCGTCTTGATCACGTCGAGGTTGTGCTCGATGGTGATCACCGTGTTGCCCTTGTCGACCAGCCCTTCGAGCACCATCAGCAGCTTGCGGATGTCCTCGAAGTGCAGACCCGTGGTCGGCTCGTCGAGCACGTAGACCGTCCGCCCGGTGGAGCGCTTCTGCAGCTCGGAGGCGAGCTTGACCCGCTGCGCCTCACCGCCGGAGAGGGTCGGCGCGGGCTGACCGAGGCGTACGTAGCCCAGGCCGACGTCGACGAGCGTCTTGAGGTGCCGGTGGATGGCCGGGATGGCGGAGAAGAACTCGGCGGCCTCCTCGATCGGCATCTCCAGCACGTCCGAGACGGTCTTGCCCTTGTAGTGCACCTCGAGGGTCTCCCGGTTGTACCGGGCGCCCTTGCAGACCTCGCAGGGGACGTACACGTCGGGCAGGAAGTTCATCTCGATCTTGATGGTGCCGTCACCCGAGCACGCCTCGCAGCGCCCGCCCTTGACGTTGAAGGAGAACCGGCCCGGGCCGTACCCGCGTACCTTCGCCTCGGTGGTCTCGGCGAAGAGCTTGCGGACGTGGTCCCAGACGCCGGTGTAGGTGGCCGGGTTGGAGCGCGGCGTCCGACCGATCGGCGACTGGTCCACACCGACGACCTTGTCCACATGCTCCAGACCGGAGACGCGGGTGTGCCGGCCGGGCACCAGCCGGGCCCCGTTGATCTGGTTGGCGAGCACCGCGTAGAGGATGTCGTTGACCAGCGTCGACTTGCCCGAGCCGCTGACCCCGGTGACCGCGATCAGCTGGCCCAGCGGGAACGAGACGGTCAGGTTGCGCAGGTTGTGCTCCCGCGCGCCGTGCACCACCAGCTCCCGGGCCGGGTCCTGTGGGCGGCGGCCGGTCGGCGTCGGGATCGACCGTCGACCGGACAGGTACGCCCCGGTGATCGACTCCTTGTTCTTCAACAGCGCCGGCACCGAGCCGCTGTGCACGATCTTGCCGCCGTGCTCGCCCGCGCCGGGCCCGATGTCGACGATCCAGTCGGCGGTGCGGATGGTGTCCTCGTCGTGCTCCACCACGATCAGCGTGTTGCCCAGCCCACGCAGCCGGATCAGCGTCTCGATCAGCCGGTGGTTGTCGCGCTGGTGCAGGCCGATCGACGGCTCGTCGAGCACGTAGAGCACCCCCACCAGGCCGGAGCCGATCTGGGTGGCCAGCCGGATGCGCTGTGCCTCACCGCCGGAGAGCGTGCCGGCCGGGCGGTCCAGGGACAGGTAGTCCAGGCCGACGTCGAGCAGGAACCGCAACCGGGCGTTGATCTCCTTGAGGACCCGCTCGGCGATCATCTTCTGCCGGTCGGTCAGCTCGATGCCGGCGAGCAGGTCGGCGCACTCCCCCACGGACAGGTTGCAGACCTCGGCGATGCTCTTGCCGGCCAACGTGACCGCGAGCACCTCGGGCTTGAGCCGGGCGCCGCCGCACGCCGCGCACGGCACGTCGCGCATGTAGCCCTCGTACTTGTCGCGGGACCACTCGGACTCGGTGTCGGAGTGCCGGCGCTCGATCCACTGCACCACGCCCTCGAAGCCGGTGTAGTAGGAGCGCTCCCGGCCGTACTTGTTGCGGTAGCGCACGTGCACCTGGTCGTCGGAGCCGTGCAGGATCGTCTTCTGCGCCCGCGCCGGCAACGCCCGCCACGGCGTGTCGATGTCGAAGTGCTGGGCCTCGCCGAGCGCCTCCAACAGGCGCAGGAAGTATTCCAGGTTGTGCCCGGTGGACCAGGGCTGGATGGCGCCCTCGCGCAGGCTGCGCTCCGGGTCGGGGACCAGCAGCTCCGGGTCGACCTCCTTCTTGGTGCCCAGGCCGGTGCACTCCGGGCAGGCGCCGTAGGGCGCATTGAAGGAGAAGACCCGGGGCTCGAGATCCTCGATGGCGAGCGGGTGGTCGTTGGGGCAGGCCAGGTGCTCGGAGTAGCGGCGCTCCCGGTCCGGGTCGTCCTCGGGCAGGTCGACGAAGTCGAGCAGCACCAGGCCACTGGACAGACCCAGGGCCGCCTCGACCGAGTCGGTCAGCCGCTGCTTGGCGCTCGGCTTGACGGTGAGCCGGTCGATCACCACCTCGATGGTGTGCTTCTCCTGCTTCTTGAGCTTCGGCGGCTCGGTCAGCGGGTGCACCACGCCGTCGACCCGGGCCCGGGCGTAACCCTTGGCCTGCAGCTCGGCGAAGAGGTCGACATATTCGCCCTTGCGGCCGCGGATCACCGGGGCGAGCACCATGAACTTGGTGCCCTCGGTCATGGCGAGGACCCGATCGACGATCTGCTGCGGGCTCTGCCGGGAGATGCGCTCGCCGCAGACCGGGCAGTGCGGCTCACCTATGCGGGCGTAGAGCAGACGCAGGTAGTCGTAGACCTCGGTGATGGTGCCGACGGTCGACCGCGGGTTACGCGAGGTGGACTTCTGGTCGATCGAGACGGCCGGGCTCAGGCCCTCGATGAAGTCGACGTCGGGCTTGTCCATCTGGCCGAGGAACTGCCGGGCGTACGACGAGAGCGACTCGACGTAGCGGCGCTGCCCCTCGGCGAAGATCGTGTCGAAGGCCAGGCTCGACTTGCCCGACCCGGACAGCCCGGTGAACACGATGAGAGCGTCCCGGGGCAGGTCGAGACTGACGTCACGCAGGTTGTGCTCGCGCGCGCCACGGATAATCAGTCGGTCGGCCACGGTGCGTGTACTCCCGGGAGAAGACGAAGCAAAGGATCTGTCCCGCTCTGGGTGGTCTTGAGCGGTCGTGCGGGCGCGGAAAACACGCCTCGGCAACTCTAGCCCCGAGGTATGACAGTTTCCCCCGCCCGCACATTCCCCCAGCTCAGCCCGGTCGGCCGCGCGGTCGGACGTCGGCCGCGAACCCCGGTCAGTAGCCCCCGGGCGCCGGCGGACGCGCCGCCCGGCGCCGCGCCGAACGCCACCCGCCACGCCGTTCCGCGGCCACCCGCGCCTCCCGCCGGCGGCTCTCGTGGGCCACCTCGCCCTGCAGCCGCCGCCAACTCTCCCACCGACGGGGGGAGAGCTCACCGCTGTGCAGCGCATCCCGGACCGCGCAGGCGGGCTCGCCGTCGTGACCGCAGTCGGCGTACCGGCAGCCCTCGGCCAGCCCGGCGATATCGGCGAACGCCCGGTCCAGCCCGGCCGCGCCGTCCAGCAGGCCCACCGCCCGGACACCGGGCGTATCGATCACCGCACCCCCACCGGGGATGGGTACGAGGGCCCGCCAGGTGGTGGTGTGCCGACCCTTGCCGTCGACGCGCCGGATCGCCTGGGTGGGCATCATCACCGCCCCGACCAGGGCGTTGACCAAGCTCGACTTGCCAGCACCGGACGGGCCGAGCAGGCCGAGCGTGCGGCCGGGCACCACCTCGGCGCGCAACGGGTCCAGCCCGACGCCGCGTTCGGCGCTGACCGGCAGCACCGGCACCCCGGGGGCGACCGCGGCCAACTGGCGGGCCAGCGCGGTCGGGTCGGCCGCCAGGTCCGCCTTCGTCAGCACGACCAGTGGCCGGGCCCCGGACTCGTGAACCAGGGAGAGCAGCCGCTCGATCCGGCCCACATCCGGCTCGGGGTGCACCGGCTCCACCACGGCGGCGGCGTCGAGGTTGGCGGCCAGCACCTGGCCGCTGGCGTCCTTGCCGGCGGTACGCCGGATCAGGGCGGCTCGCCGCGGCAGCACCGTCTCCACGGTGACCCGGCGGTCCGGCCAGTGGGTGAGCAGCACCCAGTCCCCGGCGCAGGGCAGTGCGGACGGATCCGGCGCGGCGGCGGCGAGCACCGCCCCGCCCAGGCTGGCCCGGACCGGGCCGGTCGTGGTGAGCACCGTGCAGACCCCCCGGTCCACCCGGGCCACCCGGCCCGGCTGGTGCTCGCCGCGTCGCGCGTCGTACGCCGCCCGCTCGGCGTCCCAGCCGAGGGCGGTCAGATCGATCGTCATGGCATCCTCATCGGTGTCGACGGTTGGTGATGGCGGAACACGCGTGCCACGTCCGGCATGATCACCACCTCCGTCCGATGTCCCGGTGCCGCGTCTGCCGCTGACGGTAGGTGGCGCGCCGACGCGCCGAAAGCGATTTCCCCGGCGACGGCGCGGGCGGCGGACCGCTAGGGTCGACGGGTGACCACGGATCCGCTGCTGCTGATGGGCGAGGTGGACGCGGCCACCAGCCGACTACTGCGTACCGCCGCCTCTTTCGACGCCGCGGACCTGGCCGCCGCGTCGCTGCTGCCGGGCTGGACGCGCGGCCATGTGCTGGCGCATCTGGCGCGCAACGCCGACGGCTTCGTCAACCTGCTCACCGCGGCCCGCACCGGGGCGGCGCTGCCGATGTACGCCTCGCTGGAGACCCGCACGGCGGACATCGAAGCCGGTTCCGGCCGGCCACCGGCCGCGCACCTGGACGATCTGCGACGCACCGCGGACCTGTTCTCCGAGGCGGTCGCGGCGATGCCGGCCGAGGCCTGGGCCGCGACCGTGCAGGCGCGTAAGGGCCCGTGGCCGGCCGCGCTGCTCGTCTGGGGCCGCCTGCGGGAGATCGAGGTGCACCACCTCGACCTGGCCGCCGACTACCGCGCCGCGGACTGGTCGGACACATTCGCCCACCGACTGCTGCGCGAGGCGGCCAGTCATCACGGCAACGGGCCGACACCGCCGTCGATGGTGCTCCGCCTCGACGGCAGCGGGCACGAGGTGGTGATCGGGGATCGCGGTGGCGCCCCGATCGTCGCCGGTCCCGTCTCCGACCTTGCCGCCTGGCTGATCGGCCGCGCCGACGGCGCCCCGCTCTCCGTCACCCCCGACGGCCCCCTGCCTACTCCACCGGAATGGATATAGAGACCTCATGACATACAGCGGAGACGTCACCCACGGCGGAGCGCCGGCGGTTCGGGAGCTGGACGGGCTGACCATCAGCAAGCTGTCGGTGGGCCCGATGGACAACAACGCCTACCTGCTGCGCTGCACGAGCACCGGTGACCAGGTGCTGATCGACGCCGCCAACGAGGCACCCCGCCTGTTGGACTTGATCGGCGACGGCGGGCTCACCGCCGTGGTGACGACCCACCAGCACATGGATCACTGGGTGGCGCTGGAGGAGGTCGTCGCCAAGACCGGCGCCCGCGCGCTGGTGCACGCCGACGACGCGGCGGGGCTGCCGATCGAGGCGGAGCGGCTGGCCGACGGCGACACGGTGGCGGTCGGCGACTGCGCGCTGGAGGTCATCCACATCACGGGGCACACCCCGGGCTCGATCGCGTTGCTCTACCGCGACCCGGCCGGCACCCCGCACCTGTTCACCGGCGACAGTCTCTTTCCCGGTGGGGTGGGCAACACCGACAACGACCCGGAGCGCTTCGCCGCGCTGATCAGCGACGTCGAGCACAAGCTGTTCGACCAACTGCCGGACGACACCTGGTTCTACCCGGGCCACGGCAAGGACAGCACCCTCGGCGCGGAGCGCCCAGCCCTCCCCCAATGGAAAGCCCGAGGCTGGTAACCCACCACCAATCCAAGAACACCAACCGCTGACCGTTGACCACGAAGATCTAGACCCACCGACGGCGGCGGCACCTCCGCACGACCCGGAACCACCACGGGGGCGGGGGCCCGCCGTGCCCGGCACAGGGATCAAGCCTGACCGCCCGGAGCGCGCCCCCGTGCCCCCGTACCCCCGCAGAAAAAGCTCAGCCAACGACCGAGAACAACCGCCGCCGCGCCCCCAGCAACACGACGGAAGCCAGCACCAGACCAACCCCCATCGTGACCAGCAGCGGGCTGGGGCTCCCCGGCAGCAGTCCGGCCACCGACCGGGACGCGGCGCCCAGGGCGAGGTAGAGACCGGCCCAGGCGGCCGCGCCGAGCGTCGCGCAGCCGAGGAATCGGCGGTACGACATCCGCAGCCCACCGGCGGCCAGCGGCAGCAGCGCGTTGAAGACGGGCAGGAACGGCGCGACGACCATCATCCGGCCGCCTCCACGTCGGAGGATTCCTTCCGCCGCCACCCAGCGGGTCTCGCCGATCCAGCCACCGACGCGGCTGTGTCGGAGTCGTTCGGAGTAGCGGCGGCCGATCAGGAAGCTCATCGACCAGCCGGCCAGGCAGCCGACCAGCACCGCGGTGAAGGTGGCCAGCCCGGTGGTCGGGCGGCCGACCCCGACCGCGGCCAGGATCGCGACGTCGCCGGGGATCAGGACACCCAGCAGGGGTACGGCGTCGAAGAGCATGACGAGCCCGAGGGCCCCCATCAGCAGCAGAACCGGTAGTTCTCCGATCTGGGTCAGCCATTGCGTCATGCGATCACGCTAGGACCGCCGCACCACTTCGGACATCGGGTCGTAGCCCCCAGTGCCCCCTGGTATCCGCCTCGGGGTCGCCCCTGAGGCGGGCCCCCCGGGTTCAGCGGGGTCGCAGCACCTGCACGCGGCGGAGTGACGAGTCGACCGACGGTTCGGTGGTGGGCACCGGGTAGTCGGCCAGCACCGTCAGGCGGTCCGCCGGCAGGTGCCCCCGGCCAGGGTCGCCGACCAGTACGTCGGCACCTCCGGCGGCGGCCCGCTGCAGGAACGGCAGCATCCGGTCGGCCATCGCGCGGTCGTAGAAGACGTCACCGGCGAGGACCAGGTCGGCTTTCGTTTCGGTGCCGTCGAGCAGGTCGTCGCCGGTGGCGTCGACGGCCACACGGTTGGCCCGCGCGTTCAGGGTGACGGCGGCGACGGCGTACGGGTCGATGTCGTTGGCGATCACGTCTGCGGCGCCGGCCAGCGCGGCGGCGATGGCCACCAGTCCGGACCCGGCGGCGAGGTCGAGCACCCGGCGACCGGCGGCCAACTCCGGGTGGTCCAGCAGGTGTCGGGCCAGGGCCTGCCCTCCCGGCCAGGCGGACGCCCAGTACGGCGCGGGCAACGCGTGCCCGGCGGCGGCTTCCATCCGAGACCACCAGACGATGGCGTCCTCGGCCAGGTACAGCCGCACCTCGGGGACGAACGGGGTGGGCGTCAACCGGAGCCGGTCCAGACCGGAGCCGGGCGCGTCGATCTCGCGTTCCAGCTCGGTCAGCGCGTCGGCTGCGGCACCTGTCATCGGCGCAAGCATGCCCCAGCGGCGGTTGGTCGGGGCGGGTTTCGCATGCCGCCGCGCAGAGTTCACCCGACTTCACCCGAAGACCTACGGCACTTCGGCCAGCGGATCGGGGTTTTGCCCGTTACTGTCGAACAGGTACGGGCGATCATCGGCCAGAGGCCGAGGGTCAGCCGCTTTGAACAGGGAGAGATGCATGGCAACCGGCACGGTTAAGTGGTTCAACTCGGAAAAGGGCTTCGGCTTCATCGAGCAGGACGGCGGGGGTCCGGACGTGTTCGTCCACTACTCCGCCATCGCGACGAGCGGCTACCGGGAGCTCAACGAGGGCCAGAAGGTCGAGTTCGAGGTGACCCAGGGGCAGAAGGGTCCGCAGGCGGACAACGTCCGCCCGATGTAGCTCCGTGCCGGTGACGGCGGCCGGTCTGCGGCCGCCGTCGCAGTGCACTCAAGACGCCACCGGGGCGGCGGGCAGGTCCCGCCGCCTCCGGATTGGCCCGATCAACAAAATCAACGGAGTGAGCGCCAGCCAGGCGGTCATCACTCCGATTGCTGTCCCAGCGCCGTAACGTGCGCCGATCGCGCCTGCCAGCACGGCTGCCAGCGGGATCGTGCCGTAGTTGAGCAGGTGCATGCTGACCGTCA
The DNA here is from genome assembly GCF_044459545.1 of Micromonospora sp. NPDC050276. Lineage (NCBI taxonomy): Bacteria > Bacillati > Actinomycetota > Actinomycetes > Micromonosporales > Micromonosporaceae > Micromonospora > Micromonospora sp. NPDC050276. The sequence continues at coordinate 11,463 of NZ_JBITJA010000005.1, forward strand.
CCCGGCCCAGCAGGTGGTGCGGCGTGTACGTCTGCCGGAAGGCACCTTTGACAACGTTGCCGATGGCCACCCCGAGGCCGATCAGCAGACCACCGAGAGCCGGCCAGGTCAGCCCGATGCCGGGCGCGGCGAGCGGGATCAGCAGCGCGGGCGGGCCGGTGAGCAGCGCCGCGATCAGCAGGGCCCGCGCGGTGCCGCAACGCCGGGCGAGCGTGGTGGCGAGGAGTGCTCCGATGATCCCGCCGGCGCTCATCACCCCGACCAGCGCGCCGACCAGACCCGGTTCGAGACGCAGCTCGCGGACCAGGAAGACCACCAGGACGGCCTGGTAGCCGGTCAGCCCGATGTTGCTGGCCGCGCCGAAGACGGTGAGCGCCCGCAGGTACGGGTCCCGGATGACGAAGCGCAGCCCCTCGGTGATGTCCCGGCGCAGCGACCGGGAGCGGCTCGATCGGCGTACGCGTGGTTCGCGGGTGCGGATCCGCAGCAGGAGGACCGCGGAGAGCAGGAACGTGAGCGCGTCCAGCAGCAGCGCGGCGACGGCGCCGGTGAGCTGGGCGATCAGGCCGGCGAGGCCGGGCCCGACGACGTAGCTCACGGTCTGGGTCGCCTGAAGCTTCGCGTTGCCCTCCGGCAGTTGCTCGGCTCGCAGCAGCACCGGCAGGTAGACCTGGTCGGCGGTTTCGAAGAAGACCCGCGCGGCGCCCGCGCTGAGGGCGACCACCAGCAGTTGCCCGACGGTGAGCCAGTCCAGCAGGGCGGCCAGCGGCACGCTGAGGAAGGCCGCCGCGCAGAACAGGTCGCAGATCACCATCACCGGTCGGCGGGGTAGTCGGTCGACCCACGCGCCGGCCGGCAGGCCGATCAGCAACCAGGGCAGCCAGGCCGCGGCGGTGAGCACCGCCACCTGGAAGGTGCCGGCGTCGAGGACGGCGACCGCGACCAGCGGCAATGCGACCGTGGTGACGTTGCTGCCGACGCTGCTGACCGCCTGGCCGGCCCAGAGCAGCCGGAAGTCACGGTGCCGCAGCAGCCCGCCGGTCGGCCGGGTTTCGGTGGGGCCGCTGCGGGTGGCGGTGGTGGTCACGGGCGGGCCGGTACGCCGTGGACGAACACGAAGACCGGGCGACGGTCCGCGTCGTCGTCGGGCAGGTCACGGTCGGCCCAGCGCGCGAGGAGATCGATCATCTCGCGGCTCAGCTCGGCCAACTCCTCGGGCGTGAGGTGCAGCCAGTGGTCGGTGGAGAAGGGCGCGTCGTTCCAGGTGGCCTGAATGGTCTCGTCGGCGGCGTGCCAGGCCCGCGCGAGGGCGACGTGCCGGTCCAGGTTGAGCGAGGTGGCGGCGTCGGCGACCGCTCGGGAGGCCGGGTCGGCGTCGAAGTCGGCGTTGGACCAGCGCAGCCCTCGGGTGACCAGGCGCCACCACCGCTCGCGTCGGTCCCGGGCCAACTCGGGCGCCTCGGTGACCAGGTCCGCGGCGGCGAGCACCTTGAGGTGGTGACTGACGTTCGCGGGGGCCTGGTCGGTGCGCTCGGCGAGCAGGCCGACGGTGGCGGGCCCGTGCACCTTGAGCACGTCCATCAGCCGCCGACGCAGCGGGTGGGCCATGGCGGCCAGCACCCGGGAATCGGTGATCTGGCGTACGTCGGGGGTGTCCATGCGGACAGGATCGCACTCGCAACAGCCGTTGTGCAACGTCTATTGCATAAGAACTGTTGCCCAAGAGGGGGCGGCCCGGCGGCTACGGGCCGCCCCCCCGCTCAGGCGGCCAACCGGCGCGCCAACTCGTCGGCGACCTGCTTGGCCATGGTGGGTGGGATGGCGGCGGCGATCTTCTCCGGCGTCAGCGAGGCCAGGACGCCCTGCACGATCGCCGGCTCGTCGGTGAAGTCCCGGTTCGAGAACGCGGTCAGCGCGGTCTGCAAGGCGCTCACCTGCGCGGCGATCGACTTCAGCGTCGGGTGCGCCGGGGTGTAGTTCGGGACGGTGACGTCTTCACCCATCGCCATCCGGGTGTAGATCTGCCCGACCGGGTTGCGGCCGTCCAGCACGGTGAGGTTCTTGTGGACGGTCGCGAGCCAGTTGTGTTCTTCGGGGGTCATGTCGTCCTCCAGGAGTCCGATGGAGCTGAGGTAGCGGCGGAACAACGGCCGCTGGTCGCGACCCGCCTTGATGGCGTCGCGGAAGAAGCTGAAATGGGTGTGCCAGCGGTGCGAGCTGTCACCAGTGGTGCGCTTGCCGAGACGGTCCCACCGCTTCACCGTGGTGCCGTCGGGGCTGTAGATGATCTCGCGGATGTCCCGGGTGTCGGCCGCGTTCGCCGCGCACTGCGCGACGCACCAGATCGAAAAGGTGGGCAGGGTGTTGTTACGACCACCCGAGCGGACATTGAACTGGCCGACGTCCAGCGCCGCCGCGTCGAGGGTCAGCCCGGCCCGGTCGCGGGGCGACTCGACCACCGAGTAGTCGTTGGGGACCACCCGGTCCGAACCACAGTGGTAGCCGCCTCGGTGGGCCGAGTCGCCGACGATGCCGACCTCGCCCGGATCGAGGTCGTCGGGCCCAGGGGCGTTGTCGAGGTGGGTGAGGAGCAGGCTTCGGACGGCCAGGAGATTAGCCGGGGCCCGGGTCATGGGGTCCCCCTTTCCGATGAACGGGGGCCGGGCACGACATCACACCGCGTACGCGGTGCTGGGCTTTGGACGGGCCCGGCCTACTGGTGCACGGCGCCGGGCGTTGACTCCACCATAGCCCGCGTTTCCGGCAAACGCCCAGGTCAGGAAGGGTCCGTTCAGAATGGATACTCAGGCGGGGCAGAGTGGACGATCGGCAACACCAGCGCCGAGGGGTACGCCGGGTCGTGCAGAACCTGCCGCCAACCGGCACGCAGCGTCACCGCCGTGCCGAGGGGTTCTCCCGTGCCGGGGTTTCGGGCCCACCGCGGATGGGCGCCACCGCAGACCTGCACACGCAGTCGGTGCCCGGTGGCGAACCGGTAGGCGGTCGGCCACAGCGGCACCGGAATTCGCAGCACCCCGGCGAGGTCGGCCGGGAAGCGCTCGGGTGTGACCCGCACCAGACCGTCGCAGACGTTCCACGAGCGACCCCGACGGTCCACATCGCAGAGCCGGACGAAGACGTCCAGGTGCGGCAACTCGCTGCGGACGTGGATCTCGGCGCGTACCGGGCCGGTCACCTCGAGCGGCCCGGTCAGCGGGGCGCTGGTGTAGGTCAGCACGTCGGAACGGGCCTCGACGGGCCGGTTGTCCACCGGGCCGGCCCGCTGGGCGACGAGCAGTGGCCCGCCCACCGACGGAGTGGGGTCGGCGGGATCGTAGCGGAACTCGTCCGGCGTCGACGCGACCGGGGGGCGTACCGCCAGCTCACCGCCGGCATGCAGGTGCCAGGCGGTCTCGACCGCCGGCGGTGGCCAGTCCGGCAGGTCCCGCCAGCCGCCACCGGCACCACTGACGTACAGCCGAACCGGCGCGACGGCGGGCCGTGACCGCCCGCTCGTCGGTGGCCCGGTCGGCAAGTGCTCGTCCAGCCAGGTCAGCCCCTCGCGCAGCGCGGCCACGAACAGTCCGGGGCTGCCGTGCGTCCACGGGCCGATCACCAGGCGCCGCGGTGTGCCGGCGGCGCGCAGCACGGCGTGGTCGTCGAGCTGGGCGGGCAGGAAGATGTCGTGCCAACCGGTGACCATGACCACCGGCGCCCGCACCCGGGCGACCCGGTCGGCGAAGACCCGGGTGCGCCAGTACGCGGCCTGCGGGGTGTGGTGGCGCAGCCACTCCTGAAAGAACGGGATGGTCACGCCGGTGGCCACCCGGTCGGCATCGGTCAGCGGCAGATGCTCCAGCGCGGCGGCCAGCCGGGGCTGCCCGCGCTTGAGCTCCCACTGCCGGGCCAGCCACGGCACGGTCTGCGCGTGCAGCAGCTCCGCCCAGGTCAGCACCGTGTCCAGGGCGAAGGACTCCCCCGCGTACGTCGAGTCCCGGGTGGCCGAGGCGGTGACCACCGCGACCATCGCGCGCAGCTCCTCGTCGGCGTCGGCGGCCAGCGCCCACTGCGCGAAGCCCTGGTAGCTGACCCCGAACATGCCCAGCTGGCCGGACCACCAGGGCTGGCGACGCAGCCAGTCCAGGGTGTCCAGACCGTCGTCGCGCTCGTGGACGAGCGGGGCGAACGTCCCACCGGAGCCGCCGGTGCCCCGGCACGATTGGATCACCGCGTGTCGACCCCGTGCGGCGAGCAGCCGGCCGAGCAGCCGCAGTGGTCCACCCCGGCCGTAGGGGGTGCGGATCAGCACGGTTGGCGCGTCCTGGACGCCCGGGGCGTAGTGATCGGTGCGCAGCAGCACACCGTCGCGGGTCCGGACCGCACGGTCGCGGGTGACCCGCACCGGGCCGGGGCGGGTCGGTGCCAGGCGCAGCGCGGCGCTGGCGAGGCGGGCGACGAGCCGGTCCGGCACCGCTCAGCCCGTCGGGCGGCGGGGTGGCTCGGGCCGGGCGGCGCGCACCGCGTCCCGGTGCCCGCGCAGCGACTCGCTCATCTCCGCCATGAACCGGTGCACCACCTCCAGCTCGTCCTCGCCGAAGCGGGCCATCACCGTGTCGGTACGGGCGCCCAGCGGCTGGAAGAACTCCATGGCCAGGGCGGCGCCCTGGTCGGCGTAGTGCAGCAGCACCTTGCGTCGGTCGACGGTGTCCCGGTCGCGCCGGATGTGCCCGGCCCGTTCCAAGCGGTCGATCAGGGCCGTGACCGAGCCCGAGGAGAGGTTCAGCTGTTCACCGAGACGGCCTGGGGTGATCGGCTCACCGAGCAGCTCGGCGTCCGTCACCGCGATCAAAGCCTGTAGGTCGGTGGGGTTGAGGCCGTGCAGGTTGGCGAAGGCGTGGCCGACCTGCTGGGCGTCCACCGAGTACCGCCGCAGGTTGTTGGTGATCTCCGCGACCAGCTGCTCGCGGCGCGTGTCGCGCCGCCGGTACATGCCGTGAGTCGCCACCTCGTGCCGCTCTTCCCGTCGTCGGTTCCGGGTTGCAGCATAGAGCAGCCGTCGATAATCTCGACTATCAAGATACTTGCCTTTCGAAAGACCTGGGGTCAGCCACGCCCCAGCCGGACAACGCGGCACCGGTCTCCGCCACCGGCCTGTCCGCCCGGTGGCAGTCGACCCAGGTGCAGCGCCTACCGGACCAGTTGCCCGCCCGCAGCGCCGGCACCCGCGACGGGATGCTCTCCGCCCTGCGGGTCACCGGCGGCGTGATCACCAGCGCCGGAGTCCTGCTCGCCGCGGTCTTCGCCGTGCTCGGTGTGCTGCCGCTGATCACGTTGACCCAGATCGCCATCATCGTCTGCATCGGTGTCCTGCTCGACACCCTGCTGGTCCGTCGAGGTCAGTAGTCCAGGCAGACGCACTCGCTCATCAGCGCCCGCACGTTGCGCACGTACGACGGGTTGGGGATGGTCAGCGGCTTTCCCTCCTGCGCCACCGCCCCGTGCCCGAAGTTGTACGCGGCGATGACCGCGTTGAGCAGGCAGGAGTTCAGCTCGGCGGTGCACAGGGCCGGGTCGAGACGGAAGTCGGACTCGAAGTACATGTCACCGATGTACTTGGTCGCCCAGGCCAGGTAGGTGGCGCCGAGGTAGGCGTTGTCCTGGTAGGCGTCGATCTCGTAGCTCTTCTCGAACCGCTGGTTCATCCAGGTCGCGGTGGCCGGCATCACCTGCAACAGCCCGACCCCGCCGTCGCAGGCGTAGATGTTGGACTGCCAGCCACTCTCCTGCCAGGCGGTGGCCTTGAGCAGGTTCAGCGGGATCTTGATGTCCGGTGCGGAGACCGGCCAGTAGGTGCGGTCCGCCGCGTTCGTCAACGCCGCCTTCACCGCGGCCCGACTCGCCTGGGTGCCCTTGTAGCTCGGCTTGCAGGAGGTCGGCGCCGGCTTCGGCGGCGCTGGCGGGACCTCGGTCTCGGTGGGCGGCTTCGCCACCGCGCGCGGTTTCGGCGCCACGCGGGTCGGCTTCTTCGCCGCCGCCGCCGTCGCCGTCGGCGTCGGGGTCGCCCGGGACGTCGGCGCGGCGCCCATCGACTCCACGGCGCTCACCGACGGGCTGGGCTCCCCGCTGACCTCGTCGGCCGGGGCATCCGTCGGCGCGTCGGTGACGGCGACCGGCGCGGCCAGGTCCTGCGGGCTCTCCCCCTTGGCGGCGCAGCCGACCAGCGCGCTCGCCAGCAGGAGCCCGGCGAGCACCGCGGCGCACCGCCGACCGGTCTGTCGCACCATGCCCGTGCCTCCCCCGTTTGACCGTCGCCGCACCCTAGCAAGGCTCGACCGGCCGGCGGTGCCCCTTCGACGGCCGACGGGCCTGCTCCACCGGCGGCTCGCGGTCCCCCACCGCCCGGTCCCGGGTGGCCCAGGCCACCACGAACACCACCGTCCAGAGCACCCCGAGCAGCACCGCCGCGGCGGTCCCACTCGCCGTCTCCAGACCGAGATAGAGCCGCGCGCCGCCGATCCCGAGCACCCCGGCCGCGGCGGTGGTCCAGGCGGCCACCGCCACCGGCCACCGGGCGCTGCGCGACACCAGCCAGGCCAGGGTGCAGAAGCTCGCCGCGACCACCGCGTTCTGGGTCGACAGCGCGGCCACCTCGCCGCCGCCCGGGGCCGTCCCGTTCGGGCCGGTCAACTCGGCCACCACGGCCAGCACCACGAGCGGCACGAACGCGCCAACCGTGCCGACCACGCCGAGCAGATCCGCCCGCCAGGGCCGGTTGCGCCACGCCAGCACCGCCGCCACCAGCGCCACCAACAGGATCAACACCGACCCTCGTACCACCGACACCACGACCAGGGTGGCCTCGGCGGCATCCGGGGTACGTCGGGCGGCGAACCACCCCGCGATGGCGCCGTCCAGCGCGGCCAGCCCGCTGTTGCGCACCGCCACGGCGAGCAGACCGGCGATGGCGAGCCCGGCGGCGAACAGCAGCACCAGCCCGGCGGCCAGATTGAGCAGCAGCGTCCAGGCCGGGCCGATCCGCATGGCGACCAGGAAGAACAGCACCCCGTAGCGGGCGGTGAGCCAGCGCACCGGGGGCAGCGCGCCCGCGCGGGACAGCAGCGCGCGTACCGGGTCGGGGTTGCGACCCAACCACCGCCCAACGAGCACCACACCCACCAGACCGGCCAGCAGCAGCAGCGCCACGCCGGTGGCCCGGCCGAGCAGCCGGGAGACCGTGTCGTACGACTCACCGGCGAGGTGACCGAGCAGCACCGAGCCGCCCACCCAGGTCACCACCCCGGCCAGGTTCCACAGTCCGAACCGCCGGTACGGCATGCCGGCCGCACCGGCCAGCCGAGGCACCAGGGTCCGGGCGAAGGCCACCCATCGGGCGGCGAACACCCCCCGACCACCGAGGCGGGCCAGCATGGCGTCGGCCCGGGCCCACCGCGCGGGCCCGACCCGGTGACCCAGCCCGGCGCGCAGCCGGGGGCCGTACCGCCGCCCGGCGCGAAAGGCCAGCCCGTCGCCGAGGACCGCCGCGACGATCATCACGAGCAACGCCGGCCCGAGCCGCAAGGTACCGTTGTAGGTGAGGAAGCCGACCAGCAGCAGGGTAGCCTCACCCGGCACGAGCAGGCCGAAGATCACCGCGGTCTCGCCCGCCACGATCAGCGCGGCGACCAGGTAGATCCACTGGGTGGGCAGACCCTGCACCCAGGTCAGCAGGTCGTGCACTCAGGCCCCCGGGACACGGGAGCCAGCATGCCAGCCGGGGGAACCACCGGCACAGCGGTTTCACCATAGATCAGGGGCACCTGGGGGTGACCCCGACGCAGCCTGCGCGAGCGCAGGCGGAAGGATAGAGGGTATGCAGCTTCGCACCGACCTCCGCAACGTCGCCATCATCGCTCACGTCGACCACGGCAAGACCACCCTGGTCGACGCCATGTTGCGGCAGGCCGGCGCGTACGGCGCACGCGGCGAGAACACCGAGCGGGTGATGGACTCCGGGGACCTGGAGCGGGAAAAGGGCATCACGATCCTGGCCAAGAACACCGGCGTGCGGTACCTGCCGGCGGACGGCTCCGACCCGGTCACCATCAACATCATCGACACCCCCGGCCACGCCGACTTCGGCGGCGAGGTGGAGCGCGGCCTCACCATGGTCGACGGCGTGGTGCTGCTCGTCGACGCCAGCGAGGGCCCGCTGCCGCAGACCCGCTTCGTGCTGCGTAAGGCGCTGCGGGCCCGGATGCCGATCATCCTGGTGATCAACAAGGTGGACCGCCCCGACGCCCGGATCAAGGAGGTCGTGGACGACACCTACGAGCTCTTCCTCGACCTGGACGCCGACGAGGAGCAGATCGACTTCCCGATCGTCTACGCCTGCGCCCGCGACGGCATCGCCTCGCTGACCCAGCCCGCCGACGGCTCGGTCCCCGACGACAGCACCTCCCTGGAGCCGCTGTTCCGCACCCTGCTGGACACCATCCCGGCACCCGCGTTCGAGGACGGCGCGCCGTTGCAGGCGCACGTCACCAACCTCGACGCCTCGCCGTTCCTCGGCCGGCTGGCGCTGTGCCGGGTCCGCCAGGGCACCATCAGCAAGGGCCAGACGGTGGCCTGGTGCCGCACCGACGGCAGCACCCAGCGGGTCCGCATCTCCGAGATGCTGATGACCGAGGGCCTGGAGCGCAAGCCGGCCGAGACCGCCGGCCCCGGCGACATCATCGCCGTCGCCGGCATCCCGGAGATCATGATCGGTGAGACGCTGGCCGACATCGAGAACCCGGTTCCGCTGCCGCTGATCACCGTCGACGAGCCGGCCATCTCGATGACCATCGGCACCAACACCTCGCCGCTGGTCGGCCGGGTCAAGGGCTCCAAGGTCACCGCGCGGATGGTCAAGGACCGGCTCGACAAGGAGCTGATCGGCAACGTGTCGCTGCGGGTGCTGCCCACCGAGCGACCGGACGCCTGGGAGGTGCAGGGCCGCGGTGAGCTGGCGCTGGCCATCCTGGTCGAGCAGATGCGCCGGGAGAGCTACGAACTGACCGTCGGCAAGCCGCAGGTCGTCACCAAGGAGATCGACGGCAAGACCTGCGAGCCGGTCGAGCGGCTGACCATCGACGCGCCCGAGGAGTACCTCGGCGCGATCACCCAGCTCCTCGCCACCCGCAAGGGCCGGATGGAGCAGTTGGTCAACCACGGCACCGGCTGGATCCGGATGGAGTGGCTGGTCCCGGCGCGCGGCCTGATCGGCTTCCGCACCGAGTTCCTCACCGACACCCGGGGCACCGGCATCCTGCACCACGTCTTCGAGTCGTACGAGCCGTGGTTCGGCGAGCTGCGCACCCGCAACAACGGGTCGCTGGTCGCCGACCGGGCCGGCGCGGTCACCGCCTTCGCGATGATCAACCTTCAGGAGCGCGGCCAGCTCTTCGTCGAACCCACCACCGAGGTGTACGAGGGCATGATCGTCGGAGAGAACTCCCGCTCCGACGACATGGACGTCAACATCACCAAGGAGAAGAAGCTCACCAACATGCGGGCGTCGACCTCCGACGAGACGGAGAAGCTGATCCCGCCGCGCAAGCTCTCCCTGGAGCAGGCGCTGGAGTTCTGTCGCGAGGACGAGTGCGTCGAGGTCACCCCGACCGCGGTGCGCATCCGCAAGGTGGTGCTCGACCAGCAGCAGCGCGGCCGGGCCGCCGCCCGCCGCAAGCACGCCGGCTGACCACCGCAGCACCCGGCGACGGGCGCGTCGGCCGCTTGCGGCCGGCGCGCCCGTCCGTTTCCCGCCACGGGTACGCGATCCCGCCCACCCGTGATCCGCTACGGTCACCGGCATGACCTGGGATGATCTCGACGCCCACCTGGACCGGGTGCCCGGCACCGTCTCGGCGTACGTGGGCCGGCTGGACGCGCCACCCACCTGGACCCGTCACCCGGACGCCACCCACTACGCCGCGAGCACCATGAAGGTGGCGGTGCTCGCCGCACTGCACCGCGCCGCCGAGGCCGGCACCCTGGAGCTCGACGCCCCGGTCCCGGTCGTCAACGACTTCGACTCCGCCCAACCCGGCGCACCCCGCTTCGGCTGCGCCCAGCCCTACGACAACGACGACGCCGTCTGGGACCGGCTCGGCGACACCGCGTCACTGCGCTGGCTGGCCGACCGGATGATCGTGCGCTCCAGCAACCTCGCCACCAACCTGGTTCTCGGACACGTCGGGCTGCCCGCGGTCGCCGACGTCTGGGCACGCGCCGGAGCCCGAAACAGCGTCACCGGCCGCGGCATCGAAGACTTCGCCGCCCGCGAGGCCGGCATCACCAACACCGTCACCGCCGCCGACCTGGCCGCCCTGCTCGGCGCGCTGGCCACCGGGACCACCACCCCCGGCCGGCTCGCCTCGCCGAGCGCCTGCACCGCCATGCTGGACGTCCTGTTCGCCCAGGAACACCGCGAGGACCTGGCCGCCGGCCTGCCCGAGGGCACCCGCGTCGCGCACAAGAACGGTTGGGTACGCGGCGTCCGCCACGGCGTCGGCGTGGTGCTGCCCGACGACGCCCCGCCGTACCTGATCGCCGTCTGCACCACCACCGACCCGGCCGACGGCACCGCCGGCGGCGACCAGGTGGAGGACGACGCCTGCCTGCTGATCGCGCACATCTCGGCGCAGGTCTGGGCCGCCCGCCACCAACTCTGACCCGGCGGCCCGACGTCGGCCGCGCCGACACCCCCACCGGCGCGCCGGTCACTCCAGCAGCTGCGCCCGCAGTGCCCTGAGGTCGGCGTCGGTGAGACCCAGCCCGTCACGCAGGTACCCGTCGAACGAACCGTGCACCCGACGCACCTCGTCATAACCGGCGTCCAGGTACTCGGCGCGAACCTCCAGCACCGGCAGCACCGCCTCGACGTCCAGCTCGGGACTGCGCCGCCGCATCGCCTCGACGATCACCGCGCGCAGGCTGTCGGTCAGCTCGTTGTTGCGCAGGTAGTCGGCGCGGATCGCCGCGTCGTCCACCCCGAGCGCCGTCAACAGGATGACGGTCAGCCAACCGGTGCGGTCCTTGCCGGCCGAGCAGTGGTAGAGCAGCGGCAGGTTCTCCGGCTGGGCCGCCAACCGCACCGCCTCGGCGAAACCGACCCGCGCCGACTCACCCGTGACGAACCAACGGTAGATCGCCGCCATCGCCCCCACCGTGCCCTGCCGGGCCAGCTCCGCGTACGCGCCCAGGTCGTGACCGAGCAGCACCGCCGACACGTACGTGAAGACCGGGTGCTCCGGATCGTGCACCGGCAGGCGCACCACCCGCGGCTCACCGGCCAGCCGATCCGCCGGGGCCACCGCGATCTCCGTTGCGGCGCGCAGATCCAGCACGCACGCCGGCCCCAGCTTCGCCAGCACCGGCAGGTCCTCGTCGGTCAGCCGTCCCAACGCCGGGGTACGGACCAGCTGACCCACCCGGACCCGCCGCCCGTCCGCGCCGACTAGCCCGCCCAGGTCACGCGCGTTCGGTGCACCCACCAGTTCCCAGCCCTGCCCGGTCATCCGGTCTCCCCTCCCGCCGTCAACCTGCGTATAGGGTGCCGTACATGACGATCTCGGCGGTACGCACCCACCGGGTTTCCGCCCCCTTACACACCCCGTTCGTCACCGCCCTGCGTCGTACCACCACAGTGGACACCCTGGTCGTCGAACTCGTCGACAGCGACGGCCGGTCCGGCTTCGGCGAGGCGCCCCAGGTGTGGCAGGTCACCGGCGCGTCGGTCGCCGGCGCGCAGGCGTGCGTCCGCGAGTTGCTCGGCCCACAGCTGATCGGCCGTGACCCGGACGACCTGGTGACCCGTTGCGCCGAGGTGCAGCGCGCGGTGGTCGGCAACGAGGCCGCGAAGGCGGCGGTCGACGTCGCCCTGCACGACCTCGCCGCGCAACGGCTGGGCGTACCCCTGGTGCGGTTGCTCGGCGGCACCAGGCTGCGCGTCCCGACGGACGTCACGCTGGCGGCGGGCGACGCGGTGGACCTGGCGGCGGCGGCGCGGCAGCGGCAGGCCGACGGTTTCGACGTGCTCAAGTTGAAGGTCGGCACCGACGCGGCCAGTGACCTGGACCGCGTCCGCGCGGTACGCGCGGCGGTCGGCCCCGGCACCCGGATCCGGCTGGACGCCAACCAGGGCTGGACGCCCCGGGAGGCGGTCCGGGTGATCCGCGGCATCGAGGACGCCGGGCTCGAGGTCGAGTTGGTCGAGCAGCCGGTGGTCCGTTGGGACCTGGACGGGCTGGCCTGGGTCAGCGACCGGGTGTCCGTGCCGATCCTGGCCGACGAGGCGGTCTTCGGGGTCCGCGACCTGGTGGAGGTGATCCGCCGCCGGGCCGCCGACCTGGTCAACGTCAAGCTGGCCAAGTGTGGCGGGCTGCACCCGGCCCGGACGCTCCTCGATCTGGCCACCGCGCACGGGCTCGGCACGGTGGTCGGCTCGATGATGGAGAGCCAGGTCGGCATCGGGGCGGCGGCGAGTCTGGTCGCCGCGTACGGCACCACCGCGGTCGCCGACCTGGACGCCGCCTGGTGGCTGGCCTGGTCACCGGTGCAGGGCGGCATCCGCTACGACGGAGCGTCCGTGGTGCTGCCGAACGCCCCTGGCCTGGGTATTTCCGGGCTGGCTGAAGCTAAGGTGCAGGCCCGTGGTTGATGATCGTTGGTTTTCTTCATAGGGTTTCCGTGGACAGACGAGACGATCTGGGGGTTGACGTGGAGTTGCAACCGGGCCGTGAGGCCGTCGTCCGGGTCGCGGTGGCAACGCTGTGGACCTCCCCCGAGGCAGTCCGCCCGGTCGACCGCCCAGCGCTGACCGCCGGCGCCGACATCCCGACCTGGGTGTCCGGAATGGACACCGACCAGCAGGTCGGCGACTGCGTGCTGAGCCAACTCCTGCTCGGCGAGCGGGTCCTCGTCAGCGAGCTACGCCCGGACGGCTGGGCCCGGGTCGTCGCCGTCGAACAACCAGCCGCCAAGCTCGACCCCCGCGGCTACCCGGGCTGGCTCCCCGCCGACCAACTGGCCGCCGTCGACCCGGCCCACACCACCACCGACCACCCCCTGGTGGTGGACGCCACGAGGACCGCGCTGCACGCCACCCCGAACGGCCCGGTGGTGCTGCCCGGCGTGGTCGTCGGCACCCGTCTCGTTCCGGCCGGCGCCGCACGCGACGACTGGCGGCCGGTGCACGTCCCCGGCCGGACCACCCCGCTCTGGCTGCCCGACGGCCACCTGGCCCCCGCGCCGGCCGCACCGCCGACCGCCGAGCAGACGCTCGCGGTGGCCCAGCGACTGCTGGACGTGGTCTACATCTGGGGCGGGCTCTCCGCGCACGGCATCGACTGCTCGGGCCTGGTGCATCTGGCCTGGCGACGGTTCGGGGTGCTGCTGCCCCGCGACGCCGACGACCAGGCCGTGGCCACCACCCCACTGCCGTTGGGCGCGGAACGCCCCGGCGATCTCTACTTCTTCGCCCGACCCGGCCGCAAGATCCACCACATCGGCATCGTCACCGCCACCCCCGGCGACGGAGGCCAGCGCCGGATGCTGCACGCCTGCTACCGGCGGCGACGGGTCATCGAGGAGCCACTGCCGGCCGACCGGACCGCCACCTTGGTCGGCGCCCACCGGGTCTGACCGGCCGGGCGCGTGTCCGCACCCGGCCGGCGAGCCGTCAACGACGGGCGTCGGCCAACTCGCGACGCCGGTCCCGGGAGGACTTGATCAGGCTGGCGGCGGTGGCGGCGCCCAGGGTGCCGAGGATGACCAGCAGCGACAACCAGATCGGGATGTGCGGCGCCCAGCCGACGTGCTCGCCACCGTTGATGAACGGCAGGTTGTTGTCGGCCAACGCCTCCAGCACCAACTTGACCCCGATGAAGCCGAGCACGACGGCCAGGCCGTAGCTCAGGTAGATCAACCGGTCCAGCAGGCCACCGAGCAGGAAGTAGAGCTGACGAAGGCCCATCAGCGCGAAGACGTTCGCGGTGAAGACCAGGTACGGCTCCTGGGTGATACCGAAGATCGCCGGGATCGAGTCCAGGGCGAAGATCAGATCGGTGGTGCCGATCGCGATCATCACGATCAGCATCGGGGTGAACAGCCGCCGGCCGTTCTCGTGGGTGACCAGCTTCGCGTCGTCATAGCCCTTGGAGATCGGCAACGCCCGGCGGCTCCACCGGATCAGCACGTTCTCGGAGAACTCGTCCTCGTCCGGCTCACCCTGCCGGGCCAGGTTCACCGCGGTGTAGATCAGGAACGCACCGAAGATGTAGAAGACCCAGGAGAACTGCGAGATCAGCGCCGCGCCGGCGGCGATGAACCCACCGCGCATCACCAGGGCCAGCACGATGCCGACGAGCAGCACCTTCTGCTGGTACTGCCGGGGCACGCCGAAGCGGGCCATGATGATCACGAAGACGAAGAGGTTGTCCACCGAGAGGCTGTACTCGGTGAGCCAGCCGGTGTAGAACTGCCCGGCCGCGCTGGCCCCGGATGTCAACCAGACCCCCGCGCCGAAGATCAGGGCAAGCCCCACGTAGAAGCCGACCCAGAGGCTCGACTCTCGCACACTCGGCTCGTGCGGGCGTCGACCGATGATCAATAGGTCGACGAGCAGGACCGCAGTCAGTGCGACAAGCGTTCCCGCCCACACCAATCCGGACACGTCCAACGTTCATTCCTCCGGCAGACACGCGGCGTCGGGCACACCGTACGCCCCCGGGAGGGCCGGTGTGCCGCTGTCGCTCACTCTGGTGACTGTCGGAGGTCTCTTCCGCCGTCACCCCCGCAAAGGGGCGGCGACCTACGGGGCCGGGTCGGGCCGCCGTGGTTCCGGCGATCGACCGTGCTGACGACTCCGTTGCGGGGGAATACTCCCCTCCTCGGTGACCATTGTTGCCCACCACGCCGCGTGATCACACCCCGGGCAGCCGGTGGCTCCGGACACCCCGCTCGACGCCACACCGCCTATGGCTTCCTAGGAGGCTAGTGCAGGTCGGTTGCGGCGATCGGGTCGGCGAGGGACCAGCCCGCGGCGAGCAGGTCGTCGCAGGCCCGCACCGCCCGGACCAACCGCTCGGCGTGCGACCCGGTCAGCTCCACCACCGGCACCCCGCACTCCGCCAGCTCGGCCCGGAACCGCTCGGTCGTCCAGGCCCAATGATCACCAGGCCCCCCTAGGTGCGCCGTCGACGCTGGAACAGACCCCGCGGCACCGCCGGCCCCGGCCCCCGTGGGAGGCTGTCCGACATGGTGCTTGAGGTCGCTTTGATCGACGTACTACCCGGACACGAGGACGCGTTCGCCGCCGCGTACGCCGAGGGTCACCCGGTGCTCGCCGGGGCGACCGGCTGCCGGTCCGTGCGGATGACCCGGGGGATCGAGTCTCCGACCCGCTTCGTGCTGCTCGTCGAATGGGACTCGGTCGAGGCGCACGAGCAGAACTTCCGGGCCACCGAGCGGTTCGAGAAGTGGCGGGCGCTGATCGGGCCACACTTCGCGGGGCCGCCCGTGGTCGAACACTTCCTCGACGTACCGGCCTGAGCGCCGCTGTCGTACCCCACGGTTATCGTGCCGTGCGCACGCGCCGGCCGCCGGTCCCGACGGGCTCGGGGGCGCCGGGCCCGGTGGCCGCGCGGCGCGCTCGCCTGGGCGCCACCGGCCTCACTCGCCGACGCGGCGGGCCAGCACGGTGACCGTCTCCTCCGGTGACAGCGCGGCGGCCAGCAACGCCTCGGTCATCCGCTCGTAGCGGTCCACGTCGAGCACGGTGGCCAACCGCACGTCGGTGGTCAACGCCTCGATCATCACCGTGCGCGGGTCCGCCGGGTCGGGAAAGGCATAGCAGGAATACGGCGTGAGCGGATGCAGCCCGCCGCCGGCTACTCCGCGCGGCAGCAGTCGCACCGTGACGTGGGACAGCCCGGTCACAGCGACCAGGTGCCGCAGCTGTTCACGCCAGACCGCCACCGGCAGGTCGCCCGGGTCGCAGACGGCCTCGGCGAGCACCGCCGTGTAGCGCGGCGGATAGGCCCGCCGCAGCACCTCCTGCCGCAGCGTCCGGGCGCGCACCTCGGCCTCCACGTCGACCTCGGGCGTGAGCCGGGCGCCGGCCGTGACCAGCACCCGGGCGTAGGCGGGTGTCTGGAGCAGCCCCGGCACGACCGATGGCTGGTACTCGACGATGTCGGCGGCGCCGGCCTCCAACTCGGCGTAGGTGCGCTGCCGTTCGCTCATCTCGCCCAGCGTCTTCCACCAGCCTCGGCTGGTCGCCGCGTCCCGGGCGATCACGATCAGCGCGTCCCGGGCCGGCGGCGGCACCTTGTAGATGTCCAGCAGATCGAGCACGTCGGCCAGGTCCGGGCGACTCTGACCCAGCTCGATGCGGGACAGCTTCGACGTCGAGGCCCAACCCAACCGGTCGCAGACCTGCTCCAGGGTCAGCGACTCGCGCCGACGGAGCTGGCGCAGTTCTGCGCCGAGACGTGCACGTCGAATGACAGGACTTGTTGGCAGCGGCATCCCGGCCTCCCCACGCAGGGAGACTACGCAGGACGATCACCCAGTGCAATAGCTTGCTCGCGCACCGCAATCAGGGCATTCGGTGCCGGCATCCGGGCGGATCCTGTACGTACCGTTTCCACAGGTCAGCGGCGAGCTCGGGGTCGATAGGTGTCGAAGGACCAGACGTTGCCGGCCAGGTCACGGGCGGCTGGCGTCGGGCAGCCCGAGGCCCAGCTCGTCGATCGGTGCCACCGCCGTCACCCCTCGCCCGCCCTTCGCGTGCCCGGCTCGCCCACACCCCAGGGCAATGCCGGGCGTGGGCGACCCGATGGCCAGCACCGCTACTTCACGCCAGCGGCGTCCATGCCGCGCAGCTCCTTCTTCAGGTCGGAGACCTCGTCGCGGATCCGGGCCGCCAGCTCGAACTGCAGCTCGCGGGCGGCGGCCAGCATCTGCTCGTTGAGCTCCTGGATGAGCTGGGCGAGGTCGGCTCGGGCCATCCCCTCCCGTGAGGTGGTGGTGGCGGCGGACCGGCTGCGGCTGCGGGTCTCCTTGACCGGCGCCTTGCCCCGGGAGAGCTGACGCACCGCACCCCCGACCCGGGAGTTTTCGGTGTCCTCCGCCTCGCGGTAGATGTCGTCCAGGATGTCGTGGATCTTCTTGCGCAGCGGCTCCGGGCTGATGCCGTTGGCCTCGTTGTGCGCGATCTGCTTGGCCCGACGCCGATCGGTCTCGTCGATCGCCGCCGCCATCGACGGAGTGATCTTGTCGGCGTACATGTGCACCTGTCCGGAGACGTTACGGGCGGCCCGCCCGATGGTCTGGATCAGCGACCGGCCGCTGCGCAGGAAGCCCTCCTTGTCGGCGTCGAGGATCGCCACCAGCGACACCTCGGGCAGGTCCAGACCTTCGCGGAGCAGGTTGATGCCGACGAGCACGTCGTAGTCGCCCTTGCGCAGCTCGCGCAGCAGCTCCACCCGGCGCAGCGTGTCGACCTCCGAGTGCAGGTAGCGCACCCGGATGCCGTTCTCCAGGAGGTAGTCGGACAGGTCCTCGGCCATCTTCTTGGTCAGGGTGGTGACCAGCACCCGCTCGTCCCGGTCGGTGCGCAGCTTGATCTCGTGCATCAGGTCGTCGATCTGGCCCTTGGTCGGCTTGATCACGACCTCCGGGTCGACCAGACCGGTGGGCCGGATGACCTGCTCGACGAACTCGCCCTGGGCCTGCTCCATCTCCCAACTGCCCGGGGTCGCGGAGAGGAAGACCATCTGGCCGACCCGCTCCAGGAACTCGTCGAAGCGCAGCGGCCGGTTGTCGGCCGCGCTGGGCAGCCGGAAGCCGTGGTCGATGAGCATCCGCTTGCGCGACGCGTCGCCCTCGTACATGCCGCCGATCTGCGGGATGGTCACGTGCGACTCGTCGACCACGGTGAGGAAGTCGTCGGGGAAGTAGTCGAGCAGGCAGTGCGGCGGGCTGCCGGGCAGCCGCCCGTCCATGTGCATCGAGTAGTTCTCGATGCCGGAGCAGAAGCCCACCTGCCGCATCATCTCGATGTCGTAGGTGGTGCGCATCCGCAGCCGCTGCGCCTCCAGCAGCTTGCCCTGCCGCTCCAGCTCGGCGAGCCGCTCGGCCAGCTCCACCTCGATGTCCCGGATCGCCCGCTCCATCCGCTCCGGACCCGCCGCGTAGTGCGTGGCCGGGAAGATCACCAGCTGGTCGACCTCGCGGACCACGTCGCCGGTCAACGGGTTGAGGTAGTAGAGCTTCTCCACCTCGTCACCGAACAGCTCGATGCGGACGGCCAACTCCTCGTACGCCGGGATGATCTCCAGGGTGTCACCGCGGACCCGGAAGGTGCCCCGCTGGAAGGCCATGTCGTTGCGGGTGTACTGGATGTCGACGAGCCGGCGCAGCAACTGGTCGCGGTCGAGCTCCTGGCCGGCCTGCACCCGCACCGCCCGGTCGAGGTATTCCTCCGGGGTGCCCAGACCGTAGATCGCCGAGACGGTCGCCACCACGATCACGTCGCGGCGGGTGAGCAGCGACATCGTCGCCGAGTGCCGCAGCCGCTCGACCTCCTCGTTGATCGAGGAGTCCTTCTCGATGTAGGTGTCGGTCTGCGGGATGTAGGCCTCGGGCTGGTAGTAGTCGTAGTACGACACGAAGTATTCGACCGCGTTGTGCGGCAGCAGCTCGCTGAACTCCTTGGCCAGCTGCGCGCAGAGCGTCTTGTTCGGGGCGAGCACCAGGGTGGGGCGTTGCAACCGCTCGATCAGCCACGCCGTGGTGGCGCTCTTGCCGGTGCCGGTCGCGCCGAGCAGCACGCTGTTGCGGTCGCCACGCCGAACCCGACGCTCAAGGTCGTCGATCGCGGTCGGTTGGTCGCCGGCCGGCTGGAAATCACTGACGACCTGGAAGCGGCTGTCGAGCCGGGGAATGTCGAGCGCCATGTCATCAACGGTACGCCGCAGGTCCGACAGGTTCGGCCGTCACGCCAGGTACGTGATCGGCTTCGATATTCCCATTGTGTGGCCCATGTCACCGGGACTACCCTCTTCATGTAGGCCGCTCGCGGCGGCCGACCGAGCCGGTGGCCAGGCCGTCATCACGGCCGGCGACCCTCGGCACTGCGGTCGCAGCACCCGGCTGGTCCGGCGTGCGCACCCGTGTGGTCGCGCTCGAGGCGCAGACCGGCCGCCGCGAGCGCCCCTGCTCGTCACCCCGGTGCCTCCCCGCCCGTTTCATCTCCGTGGACACCTCTGCGACCCCGGCACCCGACACCACCGCCCGCACGGGCCCGCCCCGGCCGCATGACATCGACGAGGCCACCGACGCCGGCGGCGACGGTGCCGACAGCGGCGACAGCGGTGGCGACGGCGGCGGCCCTGGCAGCTCGGCCGGCCGCCGCAGACGTACGGTGCTGCTGTTGCTCGGTCTGACCGCCGTGACGTCCGCGACAGCGTTGGTGCTCGGGCTGTTGAGCTGGGCGCCCGACCCGCCCGAGCCGGCCCGACCGCTGACCGTCGCCGAGGGCGAGCGGCTGGCCGCCGTACGAGTCACCAACCTGCGGGACCTGCGCGCCGGCGTACGCGTCACCGCCGGCACCGGCGCCACCCGGCTGGAGCTGGTGGGCTGGGTGGACTGGTCCCGGTCACTGCTCTACCTCGACGTGGGCGGGCCGGGTGCGGGTGCCGAGCGCGGGCTGCTGCAGAGGAGCGGGCCGGTGCTGGTGATCCGCCCCGACCCGGCGGCGGTGCCCACTCCCGCCGCACCACCACTGGTGCCTCCGGCGGACCGTTGGCGGCTGCATCGCCTGGCCGCCGGGGCGCGCCTGGCGCCGGTGCTCGACCTGCTCCTCGATCTCGCCGCCGACCGCCCGGACCCGACCCGGACGGCGACGGCCAGCGGTGCGCGCTGGATCTCCCGGGACAGCGTGCCGGCCGGCCCGTTGGACGTCATCCAGGCGCCACTGCCCGCCCGCACAGCACCCGCCGCCAGCCCCGCACCCGCCGACGGGGCACCGGGCAACGCCGCGACGGCCCCGCCGGACGGACAGACCCGGTACTGGCTCGACCAGGACGCCCGGCTGCACAAGCTGGTGACCCGGCTGCCCGACGCCGGCCCGGTCACGATGATCTTCAACCGGGCGGACCGGCCGACCCTGCAACCGGTGGACGCGCTCGGCGGCCGGCCCGGTCTGCCCCGCGCGCTGACCGACGCCGAGCAGCGTCGGCTGGACCGGCTGCCGGCCCGGCTCCGCGCCCAGGGCGGTGCCACCGTGGCGTTGACCGCGCCGATGGGCACGGCCACGAACCTGCGGGGCGCCGGCTGGTTGAGCTGGACCGCGCGGACCGCGTACCTCTCGATCGCCGATCTGGGCGTGCCGGATCGGCGGACCCTGCTGCGGCGCGACACCGCCGGCCTGGCGCGGGCGGACGTGCCGGCGGCCTCCGCCGGTGGCGGCAGTGCCGAGGCGCCGGTCCGGCCGCCGCTGCCGCCGGCGGCGGCGGGGGCCTGGCGGGTCTCCCGACCCGGCGCGGACGATCTGAGTCTGCTGGTCGATGCCGCGCTGTCCGCCGGGACGGTCGGGCACCGCGGGGCAGCCGTGCGGATACGCGAGGACGTCGCCGCCGGACGGACCGTGGACGTCATCGAGTCCGGCCCGGCCGACGCGCGGCTGCGTTACTGGATCGACCGCGACGGCTCGCTACGCCGACTGGAGTTGCGGACCGACGCCGGCGCGTGGGCACACCTGGATCTTGACCCCGCCGTCGTGCCCCGGTGGGCCACCACCCCTCGGCCCGCAGCCCCGCGCCCTACCGCCCCGCGGTCCTCCGCCCCTCGCCCCGGTGCCCGCTGAACCGTGCCCCTCAGGGGTGCCAGTCGGTCTGCGCGGCCCACTGCTCGGCCCGCAGGTACTCCTCGTCGAACCACGGATCCCGGGCCGTGCCGGAGTCGCCGGCCTCCGGGGCCGCGTCGATCAGATCCCGCTTGAGTAGCAGGTACGCGGCCCGCTGATCCGGGTCGGCGCGCAGGTGGTCGCGCATCAGCAGCGCATAGCGCCACCCCGGCGAATCGGCCACCCGCACGTGCAGACGAACCGGGCGGGCCGGGTCCGCGCTGCCGTGCAGCCGCTTCTCCCACCGGCCTCTGCCGGCCGGGCGCGGGTCGTCCCACCACTGCCCCGGCAGCCGGGGAAACCCGGCGTTGGCCAGCCGATCGGCCAGCGGCCCGTCGGCATCGGCGAGGCTGGACACCGCCACCTGCACGTCGATGACGTTCTGGGCGGCGAGGCCGGGCACCGCCGTCGAGCCGATGTGCTCAATCCGCAGGGCGTCCGAGCCGAGCGTGTGCTGGATCCGAGCGGCCAGCCGCGCGTACTGCTCCGGCCAACTCGCGTCGACCCCGGCCAGGTCGGCCCGGTCCGCGGGGACCACCCGCCGCTGGCGCACGTTGTCCTCGTAGGGCACCAACCGCTGCCGCCAGAGCGCGTCCACGGCGTCGTGCAGCGCCGCCAGGCTCCCGTCGTTGGTCAACACCACGTCCGCCGCCGCCCGGCGACGGGCGTCGTCGGCCTGCGCGGCGATCCTCCGTTCGGCCTCCGCGCGACCCATCCCCCGGTCGCGCGCCAGCCGTTCCAGTCGGGTCGGCACGGCCGTCTGCACCACGACCACCAGGTGGTACGTGGGCGCGAGACCCACCTCGACCAGCAGCGGTACGTCGTTGACGACGATCGCGTCGGGTGCCGCGGCGGCGGCCAGCTCCGCCGTGCGGGCCCGGACCCGCGGGTGGGTGATCGCCTCCAGCCGACGACGAGCGGTCTCGTCGGCGAACACCACCGCTCCCAACGCGGCCCGGTCCAGCGCACCGTCGGCGTCCAACACCGCGTCGGAGAAGGCGGCCACGACCTCGGCCAGCCCATCGGTACCCGGCGCCACCACCTCCCGGGCCACCCGGTCGGCGTCGATGAGCACCGCGCCCCGCTCGACGAGCCGCGCGGCCACCGCGCTCTTGCCCGACCCAATTCCGCCGGTCAACCCCACCCTCAGCACCCGAACAGTCAACCGGATGCAGAAGCCCGTCGCCAAACCACCCGGCGGTCGGGCAGCCGGCAGTCGCACGGCCGTCGGGCCGGCGCGGCTCGCCCGGGTACGGCGAGGGCCCCGCCCCCAGCGATCCGGAGATCGCGGGGACGGGGCCCGTCGTCGTTCAGCGGGTCACTTACCGCCGGCGAGCTTCTCCCGCAGAGCGGCGAGCGCCTCGTCGGTGGCCAGGGTGCCGGCCGGCTCCTCGGCCTGCCGGCTCGGGGCCGGGCTGGACGAAGAGGTGGTGCCACCGCCACCGCCGGCAGCGGCCGGGACGGCCGGAGTCGGGTTGGCGGCAGCCTCGGCGTCGGCGGCCCGAGAGGTCTGCACCTGCTTGGTGTGGGCCTCCCAGCGCAGACGAGCCTCGGCGTACTGGTTCTCCCAGGTCTCGCGCTGCTTGTCGTACCCCTCGAGCCACTCGCCCGTCTCCGGGTCGAAGCCCTCCGGGTAGATGTAGTTGCCCTCGGTGTCGTACGTCGCGGCCATGCCGTAGAGGGTCGGGTCGAAGTGCTCCTCGCCCTCGACGAAGCCCTCGTTGGCCTGCTTGAGCGACAGCGAGATCCGACGGCGCTCCAGGTCGATGTCGATGACCTTGACCATGACCTCGGAGCCGACCTGGACGACCTGCTCCGGGATCTCCACGTGGCGCTCGGCCAGCTCGGAGATGTGGACCAGGCCCTCGATGCCGTCGTCCACCCGGACGAACGCACCGAACGGGACCAGCTTGGTGACCTTACCCGGCACGATCTGCTGGATCGCGTGGGTGCGGGCGAACTGCCGCCACGGGTCCTCCTGGGTCGCCTTCAGCGACAGCGAGACGCGCTCGCGGTCCAGGTCGACGTCCAGGACCTCGACCTCGACCTCCTGGCCAACCTCGACGACCTCGGACGGGTGGTCGATGTGCTTCCAGGACAGCTCGGAGACGTGCACCAGACCGTCGACGCCGCCGAGGTCCACGAAGGCGCCGAAGTTGACGATCGAGGACACGACGCCCTTGCGGACCTGGCCCTTCTGCAGCTTGTTGAGGAACTCGGTGCGCACCTCGGACTGCGTCTGCTCCAGCCAGGCCCGGCGGGACAGGACCACGTTGTTGCGGTTCTTGTCCAGCTCGATGATCTTGGCCTCGAGCTCCCGCCCGACGTACGGCTGCAGGTCGCGCACACGCCGCATCTCGACCAGGGACGCGGGCAGGAAGCCGCGCAGCCCGATGTCGAGGATGAGGCCGCCCTTGACCACCTCGATGACCGAACCGCGGACGACGCCGTCCTCGTCCTTGATCTTCTCGATCGTGCCCCAGGCCCGCTCGTACTGTGCCCGCTTCTTGGAGAGGATCAGACGACCCTCCTTGTCCTCCTTCTGGAGGACCAGGGCCTCGATGTGGTCACCAACCGTCACAACCTCGGCGGGGTCCACGTCGTGCTTGATCGACAACTCCCGAGAGGGGATGACACCCTCGGTCTTGTAGCCGATGTCGAGCAGGACCTCGTCCCGATCGACCTTGACGACGGTGCCTTCGACAATGTCGCCGTCGTTGAAGTACTTGATGGTCTCGTCGATCGCGGCGAGGAAAGCCTCCTCGGAACCGAGATCGTCGTGGGTGACCCGGGTGGCGCTCGAGGGGGCCTCGATGCTGCTCGTCATGTGGGCGGTTGCTCCGGTCGGTGGGTTGTCACAGCAGGCTGGTGTGTCGCAGTGACCTGTTCGCGCCAGCGGATCCGTCGCCGGGCACACCGAACGATCGCCTAGTGAGATCATGATGTGGCTCCGTCGACCGCGCACCTGCTCCCTGCCGAGGCAACGCGATCCGCGAGCGCATCGTCTAGCCTACCGTGCGCATTACCACAGCGTGCAAGCCCTCCCAGCTTCTCTGCGTGCGATGACCTGCGAAAGCCGAACAATCGCCCGGAAACCACCCCTGCTGTCTCCTGCGTCACAGCAGCCCCAGCGGTGCCATCCGGCGACGATCTTGATCGACGCGGTTTGCGGGGATGGCGGCGCGTCCCGCCCGCCCGGACACCGCGCCCTCCCGTGAAAGCGAGTCGATCAAGCGCCACGGCGCGAGGGATCGCGCAGATCGTGGACGCGCCGCCGCACCGAACCGGGCGGGTGGGGCCTAGCGTGAGCGGGTGGATGACGACAGCCGGGTTACCCGGCGCCGGGTCGGTGACGCCGAGGCCCGGCGCGCCAACCGCGGCTGGTGGGACACCGACGCCGACGACTACCAGGCCGAACACGGCGCGTTCCTCGGCGACGTGGACTTCGTGTGGTGCCCCGAGGGGTTGCGCGAGGCCGACGCCCGACTGCTCGGCGACGTGTCGGGGCGGCGGGTGCTGGAGGTGGGCGCCGGCGCCGCGGCCGCCGCCCGCTGGCTCGCCACCCAGGGCGCCCGGCCGGTCGCCTTCGACCTGTCCGCCGGCATGTTGCGGCACGCCGCCGAGGCCGCCGACCGCACCGGGGTACGCGTACCGCTGGTGCAGGCCGACGCGCTCGCCCTGCCGTTCGCCGACCAGTCGTTCGACACGGCCTGCACGGCGTTCGGCGCGATCCCGTTCGTGGACGACTCGGCGGCGCTGCTCGCCGAGGTGCACCGGGTGCTGCGCCCGGGCGGCCGGTGGGTGTTCTCGGTGACCCATCCGATGCGCTGGATCTTCCTCGACGATCCCGGCGAGGGCGGGCTGACCGCTGTGCACTCGTACTTCGACCGCTCCCCCTACGTCGAGCAGGACGAATCCGGCGTGGCCACCTACGTGGAGCAGCACCGCACCCTCGGCGACCGGATCCGCGAGCTGGTCGGCGCCGGGTTCCGGCTGCTGGATCTGGTGGAGCCGGAGTGGCCGGAGGGACACGAGGGAACCTGGGGGCAGTGGAGTCCGCTGCGTGGACGACTCTTCCCCGGCACCGCCATCTTCGTCACCGAGAAGCCCGCCGGGTGAGCGCGTCGCACCCGCGGTCCGACCTGCGACCCATCGATCGCCGGTAGGCTCGCCTTATGAGCGCCGAGCCCATCCCGACATCACCTGGCCCCTGGTGTCCGGATCCGATGCGGCAGCAGCGTGCCGACTACACGCTGGAGGACCTGCTCACCCTGCCGGACGACGCCCCCCGCGTCGAACTCGTCGACGGAGTTATCCAGGTGACACCCTCCCCCACCCTGGGCCATCAAGACATCTCACTGTTGCTGGCGCACTGGCTACTGCAACACGTGCCGGCCGACCTCCGGGTCGTGCAGGCCGTTGGAGTCGGGCTGAGTCCCAATACCAGCCGGCAGCCGGACGTGCTCCTGCGGCGGGCCAGCGTGGCTCCCTCCCAGTCCACCTTGCGGCCAGCGGACGTGGTGCTCGCCGTTGAGATCGTTTCGCCCGGCACGCGGCGGATCGACCGGTTCGCGAAGCCCGGTGAGTACGCCGCCGCCGGCATCCCGTTCTACTGGCGGATCGAGCAGGACCCGGTGCACGTCTACGCGTACCGGATCGGTGACCGGGTGGGGCCGGGCGGTGAGCGGCAGTACGAGCTGGTCGCGGACGGTGCGGACGTGATCGAGCTGGCCGAGCCGTTCGACATCAAGCTGCCGGTCGCCGAGATCACGCCGTAGCCGTTTCGCCCCGGTCGGGCCGGGTAGCCGAGGGCCATGGCCGAACAGAGATTCCACAAGGGCGACCATGTCTCCTGGTCGGCACACGGCAGCCGCGCGTACGGCGTGGTGCAGGGGACGATCACCGAGCGGACCCGGATCCGTGGGAGGGCCGTGAACGCGGCTCCCGACGACCCGCAGTACCGGGTCCGCAGTGACGGCACGGGCCGCGACGTGGCCCACCGCCCCGAGGCGCTTCGTCATGAGCAGAAGTGATGACGGCCGGGACACTTACCGGGAGTTCACCGAGGCGGTGAACATGAAGCCCGGCGAGCTGTCCACCTGGCTGGACACTGACGAGTCGAAGCAGGTCGGCTGGCACAAGGGCGGTCGCGCCGGTGGTGGCGAGTCGGTCGGACACGAGTCCGGCCGGAAGATCATCAATCTGCTCCGCCGCAAACGCGGCGACCTGTCCGAGGGCGACTACAAGCACATGCGCAACCTGTTCGGCTACGTCCGCCGGCACATGGCGCAGCGCCCCTCCGGCGACGTCCGCGACACCAAGTGGCGCTGGTCCCTGATGAACTGGGGCCACGACCCGATGAAGTAGCGAACTGGCCGCCCTCACGGGCTCCCGAGACGCAAGATCCGCACAACTTCGGCGAAGTTGGTGCCTCAGAACTCCACGACCTAGCACTTTCCCCGAAGTTGCGCGGATCAGGCTCGTGCCCGGCGGGGAGACGGCGCGACCCAGCGGGACGAGACGCGGCCCAGCGATCGAGTGCGGCTTTAGGGACGGGCAGCGACGCGACTGGCGGGACCAGGTCAGGGTTCCGGGGCAGCCCGACCCACGCAGGGATCAAGCCTGACCGCCCGGAGTGGGTCGGGCTGCCCCGGAACCCCCTCACCGCGACAGGCCAGGACGCCCCGCAACCCAATCAGTGATCGGCGCTGTTCCAGTCCCGGCCCAAGCCGACCGACACCTCCAGTGGCACCGACAGCGGGTACGCCTCGCCCATCTCCCGCCGGACCAGGGCCTCCAGCGCCTCCCGCTCCCCGGGAGCGACCTCGAAGACCAGCTCGTCGTGCACCTGCAACAGCATCCGCGAGCGCAGCCCGGCCGTGCCGAGCGCGGCGTCGACGTGCAGCATGGCCACCTTGATGATGTCCGCGGCGGAGCCCTGGATCGGGGCGTTGAGCGCCATCCGCTCGGCGATGTCGCGGCGCTGCCGGTTGTCGCTGACCAGGTCGGGCAGGTAGCGGCGGCGGCCCAGGATGGTCGAGGTGTAGCCGTCCTGGCGGGCCCGGGCGACCACCTGCTGGAGGTAGTCGCGCACCCCACCGAAGCCGGCGAAGTAGTTCTCCATCAGCCCGCGCGCCTCTTCGGTGCTGATGCTGAGCTGCTGGGACAGGCCGAACGCGCTGAGCCCGTACGCCAGGCCGTAGTTCATCGCCTTGATCTTGCGGCGCTGGTCCGGGGTGACCTCGTCGAGCGGCACCCCGAAGACCGACGAGGCGGTGGCAGCGTGGAAGTCGGCGCCGGAGTTGAACGCGTCGATCAGCGCGTCGTCCGAGCTGAGGTGCGCCATGATGCGCATCTCGATCTGGCTGTAGTCGGCGGTGAGCAGACTCTCGTAGCCCTCCCCCACGACGAAGGCGCGGCGGATCCGCCGGCCCTCCTCGGTGCGGATCGGGATGTTCTGCAGGTTGGGCTCGGTGGAGGAGAGCCGACCGGTGGCCGCCACGGTCTGGTTGAAGGTGGTGTGGATCCGGCCGTCGTCGGAGACCGACTTGAGCAGCCCGTCGACTGTCGACTTGAGCTTGGCCACGTCCCGGTGCCGCAGCAGGTGGCCCAGCACCGGGTGCGGCTGCTGGGCGTAGAGCCACTGCAGGGCGTCAGCGTCGGTGGTGTAGCCCGTCTTGATCTTCTTGGTCTTCGGCAGGCCCAACTCGGTGAAGAGGATCTCCTGCAGCTGCTTGGGCGAGCCCAGGTTGAACTCCCGACCCACCGCCTCGTACGCGCCCTGCGCGGCGGCCTTCACCTCGGCGGCGAAGTGTGCCTCCAGCTCGGACAGGTAGTGCGTGTCGGCGGCGATGCCGGTGCTCTCCATGCTGGCCAGCACCCGCATCAACGGCAGCTCCACGCCGGCCATCAGCCGGGCGGACTGCTCGCCGTCGCGGGACAACTCGGCGTCGATCGCGTCGGCCAGGTCGAGGGTGGCCCGGGCCTGGAGCATCAGGTTCTGCTCGATCACGCCCTCGTCACCGAGGCCGTCGAGGGTGAGCTGGCCGGACTCCGGGACGTCCACCCGCAGCTCCCGGTGCAGGTAGCGCAGCGCCAGGTCGGTCAGGTCGTAGGACCGCTGATCGGGGCGGGCCAGGTACGCGGCGATCTGGGTGTCCCGCACGATGCCGTCGAGCTGCCAGCCGTGCGCGGCGCAGGCCAGCACGGCCGGCTTGCTGTCGTGCAGCACCTTGGGACGCTGCGCGTCGGCCAACCAGCTGGCGAGGGCGCCCTCATCGGTCGGGTCGAGCCGGGCCGGGTCGACCCAGGCGGCCGCGCCGCCGGCGGTGGCCAGCGCGAGACCGGTGATCGAGGCGGTGTGCCGACGGTTGGGCCCGGTGTCGAGCTTGACCGCCAACCCGACCGGGGTGCCGGTCGGTGCGTGCGTGGTCAGCCACCCGGCCAGCGCGCCGGGCCCGGTGAGCACCTCGCCGGCCAGGTCGAAGCCGGACTCGGCCTCCGGCTCGACCGCCTCCAGGTACTGGTAGAGACGGTCGCGCAGGATGCGGAACTCCAGGGTGTCGAAGACCTGGTGCACCGCCTCCCGGTCCCAACCGGCCCAGCGGGCGTCCTCCGGGCGCAGCGGCAGCTCCAGGTCGGAGACGAGGCAGTTGATCTCATAGTTGCGGATCACGTCGGCGAGCCGCTCCCGCAGGCTGTCGCCGGCCTTGCCCTTGATCTCGTCGGCGCGGGCGATCACGCCCTCCACCCCGCCGTACGTGGTGATCCACTTGGCGGCGGTCTTCGGACCGACGCCCGGAATGCCGGGCAGGTTGTCGCTGCTCTCGCCGACCAGCGCGGCGAGGTCCCGGTACTGCTGGGGCGGAACACCGTACTTCGCCTCGATCGCCGCCGGGTCCATCCGCGCCAGGTCGGAGACACCCTTGCGCGGGTAGAGCACGGTGATCTGGTCGTCGACCAACTGGAAGGCGTCGCGGTCGCCGCTGCTGATCAGCACCGACATGCCCTGGTCGCGGGCCTGGCAGGCGAGCGTGGCGATGACGTCGTCGGCCTCGAAGCCCTCCTTCTCCACCACCGGGATCCGCAGCGCGGCCAGGACCTCCTTGACCAGGCTGACCTGGCCCTTGAAGTCGGTCGGGGTCTCGCTGCGGCCGGCCTTGTACTCCGCGTACTTGTCGGTGCGGAAGGACCGGCGGGAGACGTCGAAGGCCACGACGATGTGGGTGGGCTGCTCGTCGCGCAGCACGTTGATCAGCATTGAGGTGAAGCCGTACACCGCATTGGTCGGCTGCCCCGTCGTGGTGGAGAAGTTTTCCACCGGCAGGGCGAAGAACGCCCGGTATGCCATGGAATGTCCGTCGACGAGAAGCAGGCGCGGTGTCGTAGCTGTCACGGCAGCGACTCTAGTCCGTCGCACCGACATGTCCGTGCGTCGCCTCGCGCGGGGCCGGGCCCGCAGCGGACGCACAGGCTCGACGACGACGAACCGGCCGGCAGGTTTCCCTGCCGGCCGGTTCACCAGTGCGACACCTCAGGCCACGCCGAGGTACGCCTCCTTGACCGCCGGGTCGTGCAGGAGTTCCTGGCCGGTGCCCTCCTTGACGATCCGACCGGTCTCCAACACGTACCCCCGGTGGGCCCGGGAAAGCGCCTGCTGGGCGTTCTGCTCGACCAGCAGGATCGTGGTGCCCTGCTCGTTGATCCGGGTGATGATCTCGAAGATCTGCTGGATCAACTTCGGTGCCAGACCCATCGACGGCTCGTCCAGCAGCAGCAGCTTCGGACGGGTCATCAGCGCCCGACCGACCGCGAGCATCTGCTGCTCACCGCCGGAGAGCGTGCCGCCGGCCTGCTTGCGGCGCTCGTGCAGCCGTGGGAACAGGTCGAACACCATCGCCAGGTCCTTGGCGATGTCGGCCTTGTCCTTGCGGGTGTAGGCCCCCATCTCCAGGTTCTCCAGCACGGTCATGCCGGGGAAGACACCACGACCCTCGGGCGACTGCCCGATCCCCCGGATCACCCGCAGGTCGGCACGCAGCCGACTGACGTCGACACCGTCGAACTTGATGCTGCCGCCGGAGATGGCGTGCAGCCCCGAGATCGCCTTCATGGTCGTGGTCTTGCCGGCACCGTTCGCACCGATCAGCGCCACGATCTCGCCCTGGTCCACGTGCAGGCTGATGCCGTGCAGCGCCTCGATCCGGCCGTAGAGCAGCTTCAGGTTGTCGATCTCAAGCAGCATCCTCGACACCTCCCAGGTACGCCGCGATCACCTTCGGGTCGTCGCGCACCTCGGCCGGCGACCCCTCGGCGATCTTCTGCCCGAACTCCAGCACCACAAGCCGGTCCACCACGCCCATGACCAGTCGCATGTCGTGCTCGATCAGCAGAACGGTGACGCCCGAGTCGCGGATCTTGCGGATCAGCTGGAGCAGCGCCACCTTCTCCGCCGGGTTGAAGCCGGCGGCCGGCTCGTCGAGGCAGAGCAGCTTCGGGTCAGTGGCCAGCGCCCGGGCGATCTCCAGTCGGCGCTGGTCACCGTACGACAGGTTGCGGGCCAGGTCGCCGGAGCGACCCTGGATACCCACGAACTCCAGCAGCTCGTGGGCCTTCTCCTTGCCCTGCCGCTCCTCGCGCCAGTGCCGCGGCAGCCGCAGCAGGGCGCTCGGGACGCTGGTCTTGTGGTTGGCGTCCGCGCCGACCTGCACGTTCTCCAGTGCCGTCATCTCCGGGAAGAGCCGGATGTTCTGGAAGGTACGCGCGATGCCCAGCTTGGTGATCTGGAACCGCTTGCGACCGCTGACCTTCTCACCCTGGAACCGGATCTGCCCGGTGGTCGGGGTGTACACGCCCGTCATCGCGTTGAAGCAGGTGGTCTTGCCCGCGCCGTTCGGGCCGATCAGCCCGAGGATCTCCCCCTCGTAGAGGGTGAAGTTGACGTCGTTGAGGGCCACCACGCCGCCGAACCGCAGCGTGACGTGGTCGACCTCCAGCAGCGGCTTACGACCATCGGTCGGCGGAGCCGGCTCGCTGACGGCCTCGTCCGGCGTCGACGACGTCTCCGGCGGGCTACCCACCGTCGTCCGCGCGTCGATCGCCATGTCGCGCTCGCTGCTGACGTCGCGCTCGCTACCCATCCGTGGCTCACTCAACGACAGCCACCTCCTTCTGCCGGTCCTTGAGCTCGGCGGCCCGCCGCCGGTTCGGCCAGAGACCCTGGGGTCTGAAGATCATCACGATGATCAGCAGAACCCCGAAGATGAAGTAGCGCAACGACGTCGGGCTGACGTCGAAGTCGTTACCGAAGACGGTGGCCGTCTCCGGCAGGCCGAACACGTCACCCACCGACCGTAGCCACTCCGGAATGTAGATGACCAGGAAGCCACCGAGGATCGCGCCGCCGATGCTGCCGGCACCGCCGAGCAGCACCGCCGCCAACACCAGGATCGAGTTCTCCAGGGAGAACGTCGAGGAGTTGACGAAGTTCGCCTGACCGGCCCACAGCGTGCCGGACAGACCACCGACCGCCGCACCGATCGCGAACGCCCACAGCTTGAACCGGAACGTCGGAACGCCCATCAGCTCCGCCGCGTCCTCGTCCTCACGGATCGCGACCCACGCCCGACCCACCCGGCTGTTGGCCAGGTTACGAATCAGGAAGACCACGCCGATGATCACGGTGAGCAGCAGCCAGTAGTACGGCTTGAACTCGAACTGGAAGATGGCCGTCCCGTCCGGGTACTTGCCCGGCGGGTGGGCCACCTGCGGGATGCCGCGGTCACCGTTGAGGATCCAGTCCTGGTTCTTGGCGATGATCCGGATCATCTCCGCGAAGCCGAGCGTCACGATCGCCAGGTAGTCACCGCGCAGCCGCAGCGTCGGCGCACCGATCAGCACACCGGACAGCAGCGCCAGGGCGATGGCGATCGGAATCGTCACCAGCCACGGCCACGGGCTCTCCAGCCAGTTGTACTCGGTGATGAGCTTGCTCTCCGGCGACGTCAACAACGCCACCGTGTACGCGCCGACGGCGAAGAAACCGAAGAACCCCAGGTCCAACAGGCCGGCGTAACCCACCACCACGTTGAGACCGAGCGACAGCAGCACGATCCACGCGCAGTAGAACAGCACCGCCGCCATGTCGTTGCGCGTGGTGTACAGCGGGATCCACAGACCCGGAATGTTCAGGTACTCGTAGAACCACTTGTTCGGCAGGACGTAGAGGAAGGCGATGAAGGCCAGCAACCCGGTGATCCGGGCGGACTTCGGCAGCCCGTCGACCCGCCGACCGATGGCACTCGAAGCGGAGTGCCAGCGCTCTCGCAGAGCGGTCATGCCCGCGCCCTCCCCAACGACTCGCCCAGCAGACCGGTCGGCCGGAACATCAGCAGGACGATCAGCACGACGAACGCGATGAGGTCCCGCCACTGCGAGCCGAACAGCGCCGACCCGTAATTCTCGACCAGACCCAGCAGCACGCCGCCGATCGCCGCGCCCCGCAGGTTGCCGATACCACCCAGCACCGCGGCGGAGAACGCCTTGAGCCCGAGCAGGAAGCCGATGTTGTACCGGGTGTTTCCGCTCTTCATGTCACTGAAGACAGCGGCCACGCCGGCCATCAGGCCACCCAGGACGAAGACCAGTGCGATCACGCGGCTCTTGTTGACGCCCATCAGCGCGGCGGTGTTGGCGTCCTGCGCGACCGCGCGGATGCCCTTGCCGAAACGGGTGCGGTTAACGAACCAGTCGAGCCCGACCATCATGATGATGGCCACGCTCAGCGTCAGCATCTGCACGGGCGTGATGCTCCAGCCGCCGATGCTGAACAACGTGTCGGCCGGCAGCAGGGCCGGCGAGCCGACCTGCCGACGCTGGGTCAACGTCCCCATCAGCTCCATCAGGGCGTACGACGCGCCGATGGCGGTGATCAGGAAGGCCAGCGGCGGCGCGTTGCGGCGCCGCAGTGGCCGGTAGGCGGTGACCTCGATCAGCAGCGCGACGCTGCCGGACAGCAACGCGGCCGCCACGATCGCGAGGGCGATCAGGAGCAGCGCACGACCCACCGAGGGTGCACCACTGTTGCTATTGAGCCCGAAGGCCGCCCAGGTCCAGATGGCACCGAACGTGCCGATCATGAAGACCTCGGAGTGCGCAAAGTTGATCAGGCGAAGAACGCCGTAGACGAGGGTGTAGCCGAGGGCGATGAGCGCGTAGATCGCACCCTGCACCAACCCGGTTGTGGTCAGTTCCGGGAAGCCCCGGACGAGTTCTGCAAAGTCCACCGATGCTCCGAAGGGTGTTGCGTTGAGCCGATGCGGCCGGGGTTACGCACCCCGACCGCATCGAAACAACTCTGTTCGTCACGCCCTCAAACCTGTGACCCCCAACGGGATCAGGCCTTCGGGATCTCCACGTCCGGAGCCCACGCACCGGCGGTCGCCTTGAAGGCCCACACCTTGACCTGGGCCGGGTCCAGCTCGCCGTTCGGCTCCCACTTGTAGGTCACGCCCGAAGCGGAGCCGGCCTTGTTGTAGGTGGAGAGGAAGGACTGGATGTCGGCGCGGGTGGTCTTGCCGGCCTTGATCGCCTCAAGGTAGATGTTGGCCAGGTCGAACGCCACGTCCGCGTACACGCCCGGGTCCACGCTGTACTTCGCCTTGAAGTCGGCCACGAAGGTGCCCTTGGCAGCGGTCGCCGGGCCACACGGGCAGGTCGCGATGGTGCCCTCGACGTCCTTCTGACCAGCCACCGACAGCATGTTGGCGTCGTTGATGCCGTCGCCACCGATGAACGTGCCGGTCCAGCCCGCGGCGCGCAGCTGCTTGAGGAACGGCGCCGCCTCCTCGGTGTAACCCGCGTAGAACAGCACCGTCGCGCCGCTGGTCTTCACCTTGGAGATCTGCGCGCCGAACTCCTGCGCGTTGTCCACGACCTTGTCGGTGCCGATGACCAGCGGGCCGAGGCCCTTCTTGGCCTCGTCGGCCAGACCCGCGCCGTACGCCGACTGGTCGTCAATGACGAACGCCTTCTGCGCCTTCAGCACGTTCTTGATGTAGCTGGCGATCGCCGGGCCCTGGGAGAAGTCGTTGCCGACGCCCCGGTGGAAGACCTTCCAGCCCTTCTCCGACAGGCTCGGCCGCGTGGCCGACGGGCTGATGCTGGGAAGGCCTGCGGTGTCGAAGATCGGCAGCGCGACCTCGCTCTCACCGGAGAACGCCGGGCCCACCATGCCGACGATCTTCGCGTCGGCCACCGCGCTGGTCGCGAGACCACCCGCGAGGTCGGCCTTGCCCTGCGAGTCGAACGCCTGAACGGTGACCTTGCAGTCCGCGTTCGCCGCGTTGTACTTCTCCACGGCCAGGTCGGCACCCTGCTTCATCGGGGTGACCAGGCCGGCGTCGGCGCCCGAGAGCGCACCGAAGAAACCGATCTTGAGGTCGCACGCCTTGCTGGCGGAACCACCCGACGTGCCCTCGTCCTTCTTACATGCGCTGGCGCCGCCGGCAACGAGCGCCACGATGGCGACGCTGCCGAGGACGCGCACGAAGTTTTGCCTCAAGGCTGGAACCCTCCTCCGTCCAGAAGCCCGAAGTCGCCTGACAGAACGCCGAAGGCGGCCACGGACCGGACCGTTCACCCGGTCTGGGGCGGGACGTTATCCCACAAGCACTACTCACCGTAAGGTGTCGTAGGCGGCATTGACTCAACCGTTACCAGAGGCGGGGAACCTCGCGTTTAGATGTCACATCGACGCCGTCGACAACCCGTCAGACGGGCCCCAACGGCGCGAACCACACCCTCGCCGCCACCCCGTCGTCGAGTGTGACCACCATCCGACCGTCCCACATAGTGACCGCTGCGGAGCTGTCCCCACCTGCGGAAACATCCGTTGGAAGCGCCACCGGCAGCCACGACGAGCCGCCCGCGGCGGACCGCCACAGCCGATGCCCGTCAGCCGCCACGGTCATCGCCAACACGGCACCACCGTCGCCGGCAACGGCCTCCGCCCCCGCCACCGCACCGGCGCCCGTGGTCCCGAACCCCCCGGCCGCCCGCCACTGCCCCGCCGACCCGGCGCGGGGCTCGAACACCCACGCCTGGAACCCGCTGCCCCGCACCCCCACGGCGTAGATCACGTCACCGACCCGCAGGAGACGCTGCACGATCTCGTCCGCGCTGGTGGCCGGCAATGCCAGCCGCGTCCAGGCCCGGCCGTCGCCCGACGACCAGACAAACGGATCACGGTCGGTCTGACCGGCCGGTCTGCCCCCACCACCGACCAACCAGCCGCCGGGCACCGCCGCCGCGTCAACGGCGAGCGTCGTCAACCTCACATCGCTGGCCAGCCCGGCGGCACCGTCAACCAACTCGAAGCCAGTCGCGTCCGGGGAACGCCAGACCGCCGCCCCGCCCGTCCGGGCTCCCGCGATCAACCAGCCGGCGGCGCCACCCGCGATGCGGCTCGCGCTGACCGCCTCCGGCCCGCCGTACAGTTCGAACTCCGCCGGCACCTCGGTCAGACCGCCGTCGGCGTCCTGCCGCCACGTCCGCACCCGCGGATTGCCGTGTGCGCCGCCCGCCCGCGCCCCGATGACGGCGATCCGACCCTCATGACAGCCGACGGCGTAGAGGACCGCGCGTTCGCCGTAGTAACTGATCGGGCGCAACGACAGCGGAGTCCAATCTCGACCGTCCGCGCTCCGCCAGGCGGCCGGCCGGGTCCCGCCGTCCGGCGCACCCACCGCGCCGATCGCGTACCACCGACCCGCGCAGGCGGTCACATCGCGAAGGATCAGCCGACCCGGTGAGCCCGGCGGCACCGGCAGAACCGCCATCTCCCACCGCGGACGAACCGGTTCGGGACGGCGCTCGTTCTCGGCGGCCCGGCATCCGGCGAGCAGCGTGACGACAACCCCGAACACCGCGATCGCACGTCGGACCGGCACGCAGTTGATGCTATCGATCCGACCGCCCGCCGCCGAGCCGCACCAGTGCTCAGACGGTCGGCTGCTGCGACACCTCGCCGCCGGCGGTCTCCGCGAGAATCCGCTCGGCGACCTCCTTCATGGTCATCCGGTGGTCCATCGCCGTGCGCTGGATCCACTTGAACGCCTGCGGCTCGGTCATCCCGTACGTGGTCATCAGCGCGCCCTTGGCCCGCTCCACCGACTTGCGGATCTCCAGGCGGTCGGTCAGGCTCGCGACCTCCGCCTCCAGGGCCGCGACCTCCGAGTACCGCGACAGCGCGATCTCCACCGCCGGGACCAGGTCGCTCTTCTGGAAGGGCTTCACCAGGTACGCCATGGCGCCGGCCGCCCGCGCCCGCTCCACCAGGTCACGCTGGCTGAACGCGGTCAGGATGATCACCGGGGCGATCCGGGCACCGGCGATCCGCTCGGCGGCGGCCAGCCCATCCATGATCGGCATCTTGATGTCGAGGATGACGAGATCGGGCTTCAACTCCTCGGCGAGGCGGACGGCTGTCTCACCGTCACCAGCCTCCCCCACCACCTCATAACCCTCTTCGACAAGCATCTCGGCGAGGTCCAGCCGGATCAGCGCCTCGTCCTCGGCGATCAGTACGCGCCTGCGCTCGGCATCCGTCGGCATCTCAGCCACCAGCCCTACCCCCACCAGTCAGAACCCGACACCCGCCCAGCCGGGTGTCACCGCCCCCAGCGTAGTGGGTAATCTATCGGGGCCGGGAAACCGAACGCCCCTGTAGTCCAATGGCAGAGACGATGCACTCAAACTGCATATAGTGTGGGTTCGAATCCCACCGGGGGCACCAAACTTGTCGTACGGCTGTTTCAAAATCGGGCAGTGCACCCACCTGAGCTGCGTCTGCGAGCACGGCGACAGCACCTCGCCGGCAGCACGGTCGCCGAGGTCGCCCGACGACTGAGACTTCCATATCCAACCGTTCGCGGCTGGTGCAGGGAGCAGGCTGAGCCCCGCCAGCAGGGCACCGAGTCCCGGTGTTTCCGCTGCCGGCCCGATGTCAACATCGAGACAGATCCGTCTTCGTACCTATACCTGCTCGGCCTCTACCTGGGCGACGGTCACCTCGTCACCTTCGCCCGGGTCCCGGTGCTGCGCATCGCCTGCAGCGACAGCTGGCCAGGCCTGATCGAGGCGTGTGACGCCGCCATGCGAGCAGTACTCGCCGCAAGGGTGCAGCGCGTGCAGCAGGTTGGGTGTCAGTGTCCAGAGCTCCGGAAAGCACTGGCCCTGCTTGCTCCCCCAGCATGGGCCCGGCAAGAAGCACGAGCGGCCTATCATCCTGGCCAGCTGGCAGCGCGACCTCGTCGCGGCGCACCCGGGCGACTTCCTGCGGGGGCTGTTCCACTCCGACGGCTGTCGGTTCGCCAACCGGGTGACCGTACGCGGCAAGGCGTACGTCTACCCGCGCTACATGTTCGTCAACGAGTCGGCCGACATCATGGGGCTCTGCCAGTGGGGCCTCGACCTGCTCGGCGTCGCCTGGCGGATGAACCGGCCCAACTCGCTGTCGGTGGCGCGGCGCGACGCCGTCGTCACGTTGGACCGGCACGTCGGCCCGAAGTCCTGACCGCTACCGCGCGATCACCCCGACGTCGGAGGCTGACTGGCGCGGGTGGGTGGCCGGTGTGTCCTCGTTGGGTCTGGACGAGGCCGCGTACACGCGCGTCAGCTACGACTACCCGCTGGCGGCGGCACGGTTGTTGGCGCAGGTGAGCCCGTAGGTCACGTTCGTCTACGTTTCGGGGCAGCGGACCGATTCGTCCGGTCAGGGTTGGTTGCTGCCGAACCAGGTCACCACGACCGACGGGATCGGTCGCGCGATGTTGCGGGTGGCCCGGCAGGGTTCGCCGGCCCGGGTGTTGGGCAACCGCGAGCTTCGCTGACCGGTCAGGCGATCACGTCGAGGGCGTGGGCGAGGTCGGCGCGCAGGTCCTCGGGGTCTTCGAGGCCGACCGAGAGGCGCAGCAGGGCGGCGGCGGGTTTCGCGTCGCCCTCGACCGGCCGGTGGGTGAGCGAGGCGGGGTGCTGAATGAGGGTGTCGACGCCGCCGAGGGACACCGCGTGGGTGATGAGCCGACAGGCGCCGGCGACGGCTGCCGCGGCGGGCGCGCCGCCGCGTACCTCGAAGGCGAGCAGGCTGCCGGGTCCGGCCATCTGCCGCCCGACCAGCGCCGCCGGGTCGTGCACCGAGGGGTGGTGCACCCGGTGTACGGCGGGGTGGTCGGTGAGCCAGCCGGCGAGTTTCTCGGCGGCGGCCTGCTGGGCGCGGACCCGCAGCGGCAGGGTTTGCAGACCGCGGTGCAGCAGATAGCCACCGAGGGGGTGCAGGATCGCGCCGGTGACCGCGCGGACCTGGCGTAGCCGTACGGCCCAGGCGTCGTCGCAGGCGACGACGCCGGCGAGCACGTCGCCGTGTCCACCGATGCTCTTGGTGGCGCTGTGCAGGACGAGGGTGGCGCCGTGTCGGGCGGGTTGTTGCAGCACGGGGGTGGCGACGGTGTTGTCGACCAGCAGTGGGATGTCGCCGGCTGCGGCGGCGAGGTCGGCGATGTCGACCAGGTCGAGGGTGGGGTTGGCGGGTGTCTCGACGATGACCAGTGCGGTGTCGGGGCGGATGGCGGCGGCCAGCTCGTCGGGGCGCGTCCAGCTGACGGTGGTGCCGAGCAGGCCGGTGGCGAGGACGTGGTCGGTGCCGCCGTAGAGGGGTCGGACGGCGACGACGTGCCGGCGGTCGTCGCGGGCGGCCGCGAGCAGGGTGGCGGTCAGCGCGGCCATGCCGCTGGCGAAGGCGACGGCCTGGGTGGTGCCTTCCAGTTCGGCGAGGGCGCTTTCGAAGCGGGCGACGGTCGGGTTCCAGAGCCGTTGGTAGACGGTGCCGCCCTCGGTGGGCAGGGTGCCGCCGGTGGCGAGTTGCTCGTAGGCGGCGCCGCCGTCGGCGACGGAGGGCAGCGGGTTGGTGGTGGACAGGTCGATGGGTGGTACGTGCACGCCGAGGGCGCGCAGGTCGTCGCGGCCGGCGTGTACGGCCCGGGTGTCCATCGTTGTCATGGCGGTAGCGTCGAACATCTGCCGGCATGTGGGCAACAGATCGGCAGATCATTCTGCGAGGCGGGATGGTTTCGACAGCGGATTCGGGCGAGGATGGTGTGATGCCCCCTGAGCCGAATGATGTGCGGCCGTATCCGGCCCTGGACGAGGTGGATCGCGCGATCCTGACCGAGTTGGCCGCGGATGGTCGCCTGCCGAACAACGCCCTCGCCGAGCGGGTGGGCGTGGCGCCGTCGACGTGCCTGACGCGTACCCGGGCGCTACGCGAGCGCGGTGCGATCCGCGGTTTCCACGCCGAGGTGGATCCGGCGGCCCTGGGTCTGCCGTTGCAGGCGCTGGTGTCGGTGCGGTTGACCGCGCACGAGCGGGCCGCGGTGGACGCGTTCCAGGCCCGGTCGGTGCGGCTGCCGGGGGTGGTGTCGGTGTTCCACGTGGCCGGCGCGGAGGACTACGTGCTGCACGTGCGGGCGGCCTCCGGCGACGCGTTGCGGGACTTCGTGCTGGATCACCTGGCGGTCGACCCGGTGGTGCAGCACACGCAGACCAGCCTGATCTTCGAGCAGGCGCGCGGGATGGGCTGAGCGGCGGTGGAATGAACCGGCAGGCCGGGGAGTTGGCACTGCGTGTGATCACCGTACCGTTGTCTGTTCTTGATCTTGCCCCGGTCGCCAAGGGCACCACCGCTGGCGCGGCCCTGCAGGCCACCACCGAGTTGGCCCGCCGCACCGAGGAGTTGGGTTACCACCGGTTCTGGGTCGCCGAGCACCACAACATGCCGGCCATCGCCAGCTCCGCCCCCGCGGTGCTGCTGGCGCACCTCGCGGCGAACACGTCGACGATCCGTCTCGGCTCGGGCGGGGTGATGCTGCCCAACCACGCGCCGCTGGTGGTGGCCGAGCAGTTCGGCACCCTGGAGGC
The DNA here is from genome assembly GCF_044459545.1 of Micromonospora sp. NPDC050276. Taxonomy (NCBI): domain Bacteria; kingdom Bacillati; phylum Actinomycetota; class Actinomycetes; order Micromonosporales; family Micromonosporaceae; genus Micromonospora; species Micromonospora sp. NPDC050276. Next base: position 51,385 of record NZ_JBITJA010000005.1, read on the forward strand.
CCTGCACCCCGGTCGGATCGACCTGGGCATCGGCCGGGCGCCCGGCACCGACCAGGTGACCGCGCTGGCGTTGCGGCGCACCATGGAGGGCCTGTCGGCGGAAGGTTTCCCGCGCGAGCTGACCGACCTGATGAACTACTTCAGCGGGGAGAAGCCGGGGCAGATCGTCGCCACCCCGGGTCGTGGTGAGCAGCCGGCCGTGTGGCTGCTGGGCTCCAGTGGCTTCAGCGCCCAGCTCGCCGGCCTGCTCGGCCTGCCGTTCTCCTTCGCGCATCACTTCAGCTCGGCGAACACCCTGCCGGCGTTGGCCCTGTACCGGCAGAACTTCCGGCCGTCGCAGTGGCTGGACAAGCCGTACGCGATGGTGGCGGTCAACGCGGTGTGCGCGGAGACCGACGAGCGGGCCGAGTGGTTGGCCGGGCCGAGCGCCCTGTCGTTCCTGAAGTTGCGCTCCGGGCGGCCGGAGCCGCTGTCGACGCCCGACGAGGCGGCGGCGTACCCGTACTCGGAGATCGAGCGCGAGTTCGTCGTGGCGCGCCGCGACGGTCAGGCGATGGGCTCGCCGGAGACGGTACGCCGGCAGCTGACCGAGCTGCTGGAGCGCACCGGGGCGGACGAGCTGATGCTGACCACGCTGGTGTACGACGTGCAGGACCGGGTGCGGTCGTACGAGTTGATCGCCGAGCAGGTGGCGGGCGGTCTGCGCCGGAGCGCGTGAAACACGATCTTCACGTCAGCGTCACCCCGCCGACCCGGACGGTGCCTAATGTTGGTGCCGGTGGTGGTACGGCATTCCCGGTCGGGACGGGTTGGGAATGCCGCGGTGTGGCGCACCGGGCCGGAGCTGAGCGGATTCCGCGGCTGCGGCCCGGTGCCTGCCACCCTAGGCGACCCCACTCGGGACCGCCAGGGGTCGGATCAACGCAGGTAGATATCCGGCGTGGGCGGGTTGCCCATTCCGTTGCCTCTTCACGCCCATCGCCCAGGATGTCGCCGGAGAGCGCCGGGGTGGATTTGGTGCCGTTGTTGGATGCCACCCCGCTGCCGTCGAGCAGCCGGGCCTCACCGCCGGTGTCGTACTTGTCGATCTTCGTGGCGTCGAGCAGCTCGCGCACCGGGTCGCCGTCCCACCAGGCGAGGAAGTTGGCCGAGGACGGCTTGCGGCCGAGCTGGGCTTGCTGGCATCCTCGTCGACCTTGAACACCTCCAGGCCGGCGCGGCCCGGGTCCAGATCCCCGACGTGCAGGGCGTCGCCGTGGCCGTTGCCCGTCGAGTGCAGCAGCCGACCGTTGTCGTCGATGGGGGCGGCGCCGTACACGATCTCCTGGCGGCCGTCGGCGTCGACGTCGGCGACGGAGAGCCGGTGGTTGCCCTGACCGGCGGCGGCGCCGTTGCCAGAGGAGTTCGAGTCGAACGTCCACTGCTTGGTCAGCGTGCCGTTGCGGAAGTCCCAGGCCGCGATCACCGCGCGGGTTTGGTAGCCCCCCGCGCGACGCCACCTTCGCGTCGATCAGGGAGTTGTGGTGCCGCACAAATCGCAATAACGGCGATATTCATCCCACCACAACCCCATGATCGATCACGGGGAAGCGCTAGGGGGACCAGGGCGGGTGCGACCACGCGCGGGTGCGGGGCGCAGTGCCTGCGCGTTGGCTGGCGGAGGCGCGGGAACGGGGGTTCAGCGTGGGGTGGGCGTACCCGTGGCGGCCAGATCGGCCGGGACCACGACGGCGGGCGCGGCAGCGGCGGCGCGGGGAGCGTTCGCGGCCTGGGCGGCCTGGGCGCGGGCCCGACGGGTACGGCGGAGGGCGCCCACTGCGAACACCAGGGCGACCAGCCAGCCGGCGGCCAGTACGGCGTACACGGCGGGGCGGGCCGGACCGGTCAGTTCGGCGCTGCGGATCAGGGTGCGGGCATTGGTCAGCACGATCACGCCGCCGACTGCCGCGCCGAGCAGTTGGGCGGGCACGATTCGCACCAGCCAGGCGGCCAGCGGGGCGGCGATGAGCCCGCCGATGAGCAGCGCGGCGACGGTGGGGAGCAGGAATCCCTCCGCGCCCAGCCCGATCAGGAAACCGACGCTGGCCGCGCCGGCCACGACGAACTCGGCGGTGTCCACCGAGCCGATCACCTTGCGGGGCTCCATCCGGCCCGAGACCAGCAGCGCCGGGGTGGCGACCGGGCCCCATCCGCCGCCGCCGGTCGCGTCGACGAACCCGGCGACCAGGCCCAACGGGCCGAGGAAGCGACCGCGGAGCCGCCCGCCGACCCGATCGGTGCGCAACGGTCGGGCGAAGCGGATCAGCAGGTACGCGCCGAGCGTGAAGAGGATGCCGGCCATCCACGGCGCGGCGGCCTCGGTGGAGATCGAGCTGAGCACGGTGGCGCCGGCGAAGGCGCCGATCGCGCCGGGCAGGGCGATCCGGGTCACCACCCGCCAGTCGACGTTGCCGAACCGCCAGTGCGCGACCCCGGCGGCGAGCGTGGTGCCGATCTCGGCCAGGTGCACCGACGCCGAGGCGGCGGCCGGGGCGACTCCGGCGACCAACAGCAGGGTGGACGAGGTCAACCCGTAGGCCATGCCGAGCGAACCATCGATCAACTGCGCGACGAGCCCGACCAGAGCGAGGACCAACAGCTTGCGCACGAGCGCCCCCTGACTTTTCGGCATCTCCTATCGACTTGGTCGACAATGCGGGACGCGGCAGCCAGGGTCAAGCCCCCGATCGGTGGATGGGACGCCGCGCGCGCCGGGCCGGGTCAGCAGCCGGACGACGCCGGGCCGGAAAAGCCCGGCCATGTGCCCGGAGGCCGAGCCAGCGGTCAGATCCAGGCGCGCGGGTCGGCGGCCAGCTCGGTGACCCGCGCGGGCAGGGTGCCTGCGGCGACGTCGGCGACGCTGACCAGCTCCAGGATCTCCCGCTCGCTCGCCCGCAGCGCGATCCAGACCTCCTGGAGCGAGCGAGCCGGGCCGTGGTAGCCGAGTTGCTCGGGGCGCTGCCCGCGTACGTGGGCGAGGGGTCCGTCGATCACCCGGATCACCTCGGCGAGGGAAATCTCCTCGGCGGGGCGGGCCAGCCAGTAGCCGCCCTCCGGGCCACGCTGGGCGTGCACGATGCCGCCCCGGCGCAGCTGGAGCAGGATGCTCTCCAGGAACTTCGGCGGGATCTCCTGGGCACGAGCGATCTGGTCGGCCGTGACCGGCCGGCCACGCCCCGGACCGCTGGCCGTCGCGGCAAGCTCGGCGGCCGCGCGGAGGGCGTAGTCGACCCGGGCGGAGAGGCGCATGCCGGCAAGGTTAGTCGCTGGTCAACCGGGCGGGCGGCCGACCCTCGGCCGATCGGGCGCGCATTGACGAAAAGTCGTGCCGTTCGCGCCGGGCCGGGACGCCGCGCGGGACCGTCAGGTACGTCATGATCCACCGCACGGTGGCGGCCGGAATGCCGTTCTGGGGCGTCCCTATGCTGGGCGGGAGTACGAATGTCCGGCCCTTTACGCGGCCGTCAGCAACATATTGATAAACACCTGGGCGTGCTCGGGGGGAAGGCACCACGATGACCGATGTCGCCACACGCACCTGGGATGGCATGACCATCCCGGTCGCCGGCACCTATCTGCTCGATCAGGCGCACAAGCGGATCGGCTTCCTGTCCCGGCACATGATGGTGAGCCCGGTGCGTGGCGAGTTCGCCGAGGCCACCGCGGAGATTTTCGTGGCGGAGGACCCGCTGCAATCGTCGGTGACGGCCACCATCATGTCGGCCAGCATCAGCACCGGGAGCGTCGACCGGGACACCCATCTGAAGAGCGCCGACTTCCTCGACGTGGAGCGGCATCCCACCCTCGAATATCGAAGCACCGGCATTAGATGGCAGGGCCACGAGGATCCCATTTTCCAGTGGGCCCGGTTGCGCAACCATCGGCTGGGCGGACGAGGCCGGAGTCACATTGTCCCGCCGCAGTCCGACGGCATTCCCGGACGATTCGTCCTCACCGGCGAGTTGACCGTGAAGGGAATCACCCGGGCGGTCGACCTGGAGGTGAATTTCGGTGGCGCCCGTCGTGATCCGTACGGGCAGAACATCTTCGGATTCAGCGCGACGGCCGAGATCAACCGCGAGGACTACGGCCTGCTCTGGAATGTGATGCTGGAGAGCGGCGGGGTGCTGGTCGGCAAGACGGTGCAGATCGAAATCGCCGGGGAAGCCATCTACCAGGCCTGATCGACGTCATCCCCGCCAGCAGGTGCCTGGCGGGGATGAGCGACAACGTCAGGCGCCGACGCGGCGCAGCAGACCCTCCTGGACGGCGCTGGCGATCTGCCGACCGTCCGTGGTGAACATCCGGCCGGTGGCGAGCCCACGCGCGCCGGACGCCGACGGGCTCAGGCAGTCGTAGAGGAACCACTCGTCGGCCCGGAACGGTCGGTGGAACCACAGGGCGTGGTCCAGGCTCGCACCGACCAGCCCACCCGGCCCCCACACCTCGCCGTGCGCGGAGAGCACCGAGTCCAGCAGGGTGAGGTCCGAGGCGTAGGTGAGCGCGCAGGCGTGCAGCAGCGGATCGTCGGGCAGTTTGCCGTCGATGCGCATCCAGACGCGCTGGTGCGGGTCGGCGGGCCGGTCGCCGGGGCGGACCCAGCCGGGCTCGCCCACGTAGCGCACGTCGATGGGCCGCGGGATCTGGCCCCAGATGCCCAGCCGCTCCGGGTAGCGGGACAGCCGGTCGGTCATCGTCGGCACGTCCTGCGGCGGGGGTACGTCCAGCGGGGTCGGGGCCTGGTGGTCCAGCCCCTCCTCGGCCCGCTGGAACGACGCCGACATGAAGAAGATCGGCTTGTCGTGCTGGAGGGCGACCGAGCGGCGGACCGAGAAGGACCGGCCGTCGCGGATGTTCTCCACCTGGTAGGCGATCGGTTCGACCGGGTCGCCGGGGCGGACGAAGTAGCCGTGCAGCGAGTGCACGAACCGCTCCGGGTCGACCGTGCGGCCGGCGGCGACCAGGGCCTGGCCGGCGACCTGGCCGCCGTACACCCGTTGCGGACCGACCGGGGGGCTCATCCCCCGGAAGGTCATCTCCCCGGTCGGGTCGAGGTCCAGCACTTCCAGCAGCTGGTCTACTGCCGCCTCGCCGACCGCGACCCGACCGTCGCTCACTGCAGCGCCCGCGCCGACGCGGCGTCGACCAACGAGCCGAGCTGGTGTACGCGCAGCGTGTTGGTCGAGCCGGGGGTGCCGGGCGGGCTGCCCGCCACGATCACCACGTAGTCACCGGGGTTGGCCCGGTCGAGGCCGAGCAGTGCCTGGTCGACCTGGCGGAACATGTCGTCGGTGTGTTGCACGAACGGCATCAGGAAGGTCTCCACGCCCCAGGTGAGGGCGAGCTGGTCGCGCACCTCGGGGACCGGCGTGAAGGCCAGCAGCGGCAGGTCGCAGTGCAGGCGGGACAGCCGTCGCACGGTGTCACCGGTCTGCGAGAAGGCGACGAGCGCCTTGGCGTTGATGGCCCGGGCGATCGACGAGGCGGCGACGGTGAGGGCGCCACCGTGGGTACGCGGGTCGTGCTGCAGCCGCGGCACGCCGATCGAACCCGCCTCGGTGGTCGTCACGATCTTGGCCATGGTGCTGACGGTGAGCACCGGATACTTGCCGACGCTGGTCTCGCCGGAGAGCATCACCGCGTCCGCGCCGTCGAGCACCGCGTTGGCGACGTCGGACGCCTCAGCCCGGGTGGGGCGGGAATTCTCGATCATGGAGTCGAGCATCTGGGTGGCCACGATGACCGGCTTGGCGTTCTCCCGGCACAGCTGCACGGCACGCTTCTGCACCAGCGGGACCTCGTCCAGCGGCATCTCGACGCCGAGGTCACCACGGGCGACCATGACGCCGTCGAAGGCCAGCACGATGGCCTCCAGGTGCTCCACCGCCTCCGGCTTCTCGACCTTGGCCAGCACCGGCCGGAACACGCCCTCCTCGGCCATGATGCCGTGCACGAGCTTGATGTCCTCGGCCGAGCGGACGAAGGAGAGCGCCACCAGGTCGACGCCCAGCCCGAGGGAGAAGCGCAGGTCCTCGGCGTCCTTGTCCGACATGGCGGGCACGCTGACCGCGACGTTGGGCAGCGACACGCCCTTGTTGTTGGAGACCGGGCCGCCCTCGGTGACGAGGCAGCGGATGTCGTTGCCGGTGACGTCGGTGACCTCGACGGCGACCCGACCGTCGTCGATCAGCAGTCGGTCACCGGGCTTCACCTCCTGCGGCAGCTTGCGGTAGGTGCAGGAGACCCGCTCCTTGCTGCCCACGATGTCGTCGCCGGTGATCACGACCGAGTCACCGGTACGCCACTCGTGGGGGCCGTCGGCGAACCGACCAAGCCGGATCTTGGGGCCCTGCAGGTCGGCGAGGACGGCGACGGGCTTACCTGCTGCCTCGGACGCCTCCCGGACCAGTCGGTAGACCGCCTCGTGGTCGGCGTGGCTGCCGTGGCTGAAGTTGAGCCTCGCCACGTTCATGCCGGCCTCGACGAGACCCCGGATGCGCTCCGGGGACGAGGTGGCGGGACCAAGAGTGCAGACGATCTTCGCGCGGCGTGTCACGCCCATCAGGCTAGTCTCTCCTTCAGGTCGGACTCGGGGCCGACCCCTTGCAGGCAGCGGAACAGGTGTCCAACGACGCGCGGCGCGCGTCGGGCCGGCGGGTAAAACCGCACCGGGAACGTTGTGGCGACGGGCATCAGCGACCGCGCGCCGGGAATCGTACGCCTCCGGTGGCGTGCGCTGTCGGGGTGCTCCCGGCGGTAGCTCACCGCGGGTGTCCCGCGGGCGGCAGGCGGCGGCTCATTCCGGGTGCCCCGAGGGCGGCAGGGTGGGCACCGCGTGGAGCAGGTCGCGGGGGTCGTAGCGGCGCTTGGCCTGCCGCAGCCGCGCCCAGTTCGCGCCGTAGGCGAGCCGGACCCGGTCGGTCTCCTCCGGGGCGAGCAGGTTGGGGTAACCACCCGGCAGGGCGTGCGGGGCGAGCGCCGCCGAGGTCCGCTCGGCCCACTCCCGGTGCGGGCCGGCCGGATCACCGGGCGGCCACACCGCGATGATCTCGGTCAACAGGTGGTCGGTGCGGAGCCCGAACGCCGTCTCGGCGGGTCCGACCCGGGTGGCCGCGCCGTGGAAGTGGTGGATGGCCAGCGCGGTGAACGGTGAGCTGACCTGCCGCGCCGCCTCGACGATCGGGGCCACCGCGCGGTCGTTGAGCGCGGGCAACCATCGGGTACGCAGCAGATAGTGGTTGCCGTCGACCATCCCGCCGTCGAACATGCGCAGCGCGTCCGCGTACGGCATCGGGCCGATCTGGTCGACCAGCGGGGTGCCCAGCGCGCGCAGCCGATCCATCCACGGCAACCCGGCGTCCAGGTCGGGGCCGCTGTAGAACGGGCAGACGAAGATCACCGGCTCGCCGGCCGGGCCGGGCAGGAAGCCGGCCATCACGGTCAGCTCGTCCGGGGCCTCGGCGACGAGCGCACCGTAGCCGAGCAGCACGGCCGGCGCCTCGGCCAGTGCGAACATGATCATGCCGGCCAGCACGCCGGCCAGCCGGTGCGCGCGGAAGCGCAGCTCGGTGACGATCCCGAGGTTCCCACCGCCGCCGCGCAGCGCCCAGTACAGCTCGGCGTCGTGCCGGGGGTCGGCGGTGACCCGGCGGCCGTCGGCGAGAACCACCTCCGCGCCGAGCAGGCTGTCCAGGGACAGGCCGAACCGTCCGCACAGCGGGCCGTACCCGCCGGCGAGGGTGAGCCCGGCCATGCCCACACCGCCGACGGTGCCGGTGGGCACCACCAGGTCGTACGGGCGGGCGGCGGCGAGCAGTTCGGCCGCCGTGGTGCCACCGCCGATGGTCACCGTGGCCGCGTCCGGGTCGACCCGGACGGCGCGCAGCCCGGTCAGGTCGAGCACCAGAGCGCCGTCGCGCAGCGCCCGACCGGCCCAGTCGTGCCCCCCGGAGCGGACCGAGACGGGCAGGTGACACCGGGCGGCGACGCGAACCGCCTCGGCCACCTCGCCGGCGTCGCGGCACTGGGCGACCAGCGCGGGCGTGCGGGCCACCGCACCGTTCCAGAGCCGGGTGGTGGTGGTGAAACCGGGATCGCCCGGCTCGTACAGCCGGTCGCCGAGCAGGGCGCGCAGTCGGGTGGCGGCCGACGCGGCATCGGGGGTGGCGGCGGAGATCATGGCGACTCCTCGACCGGGGCCGACCCACGACACCGGGTACGCCCCGGCGGCAGCCCGCGCTGGGCGCGACCGTAGCACCGGCGGGCGGTCGAGCGCCGTCATCATCACGACAGCCACCGCTGGACGGGCCGCTCAGCTGCCCGCTTTGACCAGGGGGAACTCCAGGGAACCGGCCGGGCAGAGAAAGGTCAGCACGTCGATGCGGTAGAGCCCGGCCTGCACCGCCGGGTCCGCCTCCAGCACGCTGCGGACGTCCTCGACGCTGCCGGTACGGGCCAGTCCGAAGCCGATCGGCGGCTCCGGCTCGCGCGCCGGCCCGTCCACCGAGCCGGCGACCAGGATGATGCCGCGTCGCTGCAACGCCTGCATGTGCTCGGCGTGCTCCGCCTGCAACCGCTGCACGGTCTCGGCGGGCAGGGCCCGCCCGGCCGCGCCGGGATAGATCACGATGCACTCGTACGTGTCGAGCGCGAAGTTGACCTGCGGCACTCCCATGGGTGCTCCCTCCGCCGTCGCGCCGGAACGCACCGGCTCCGGCCAGCGTCGCACGGCACGCGGGTCGTACCGGGTGCTTCCCGGCAACTCGCCTCGGCGCGCCCGACGGCGTGTCCGCGCCCACAGTCGGCCGTCCGGCGGCATGCCGGTCCGGTTCCGGGGGATGATCTATCGGTGGCGGGTGGGCGTTTCACGCCCGCGCTGTACACGCCCGCCAGGACAAGACGATTGGGGATCGGGCAATGGCGACAAATATCAGTGAGCAGCCCGCGAAGGCGTCCGGCACGTACCGGATCGGTGGCGACGTCACCGTCAACCGGCTCGGCTACGGGGCGATGCAGCTCACCGGCCCGGGTGTCTGGGGTGACCCGAAGGACCCGGCCGAGGCGGTACGCGTGCTGCGCCGCGCGATCGAACTGGGCGTGACGTTCATCGACACCGCCGACTCGTACGGGCCGTTCGTCTCGGAGTTGCTGATCCGGGAAGCCCTGCACCCGTACGCCGATGACCTGGTCATCGCGACCAAGGCCGGGCTGAGCCGCTCCGGCCCCGGCGACTGGCGTGCGCTGGGCCGCCCGGAGTATCTGCGCCAGCAGTGTGAGCTCAGCCTGCGCCACCTCGGCCTGGACAGCATCCCGCTGTACCAGCTGCACCGGATCGACCCGCAGGTGCCGCTCGCCGATCAGCTCGGTGAGCTGGCCCTGCTGCGGGAGGAGGGCAAGATCCGGCACATCGGACTGTCCGAGGTGAGCGTCGCGCAGATCGAGGAGTCCCGGGCGATCACCGACATCGTGTCGGTGCAGAACCTCTACAACCTGGCCAACCGCAGCGCCGAGGACGTGCTGGAGTACTGCGAGCGCAACGACCTCGCGTTCATCCCGTGGTTCCCGATCGCGACCGGTGAGCTGGCCCGCCCGGGCGGCCCACTGGACGCCATCTCCGCCGCGCACGGCGCGTCGCCCGCGCAGCTCGCGCTGGCCTGGCTGCTGCGCCGCTCGCCGGTGATGCTGCCGATCCCCGGCACGTCCTCGGTGGCACATCTGGAGGAGAACGTGGGCGCGGCCGACGTGCGGCTCACCGACGACGAGTTCGAGGCGCTCGCCAAGGCGAGCTGACCCGGAGGTCCGGACGCCGCCGGTTCAGCCGGCGGCGTCTGTCGGGAATGGACAGCCGGAGCAGGTTATCGAGGACGTCTGATGTCTGCCATACCGTTTCGCGGGATCGTCGCGCAACCGACACTCACCGTCGCCGGCCCGGCGAGGCGGTGCCCGGCGGGACCACCTCGCCGTGCCGGTCAGAGCGCGAGGCAGTTGGGTCGCACCGGGCCGTCGACCAGGGCGCCACGCACGATGGTGTACGCCGTACCGTCGAGCACCAGGCCGAGGTGCCCCACCACCCGCAGCGGGCAGTACGCCTGGATCAGCACGTTCGTCGCGCCGTCGTTCACGGCGGCGTTCCCGGTCGGTCGGACCAACTCGTCCTGCAGGGTGCGGATGGTGGTGTAGCGCACCGCGCCCGGGGTGTCGTCGCCGGCGTTGAGGTCGGCGAGGAACGCCGAACCGATGGTCATCTGCTGGCAGGCCACGACGCCCGCACAACTGCCCAGGCCCAGGAACGCCACGATGTTGGCGACGTACGTGCCGTACTGGGGTGTGCCCAGGCTGACGTACCGGCCGACGGCGCCGGTGCCACCGAGCCGCTTGACGTAGTACCTGCTGACCAGGCCCCCTTCGGAGTGGGCGACGACGTCCACCGTCGCCGCGCCGGTGCTGGCGCGTACCTGGTTGACGTAGCCGGCGAACGCGCGGGCCGAGGTGGGGATGTCACCGAGGCCCAGGCCGGGCAGCTGGTAGATGAAGGTGCGGTAGCCGTCGGCGCGCAGCCGGGCGGCGATCGGCTCGTACGCGACGGCGACGCCGCTGAGCCCGCCGACCACGATGACGGGGTTGGCCGCGGCGGCGGCGAAGGCCGCGGGGGTGGCGGTCGCCGGGGCGGGATCGGCGGGGGCTGCGGTCGCCGTGGCGGCGGACGCGAGCAGGGCGGCGGTGGCGAGGGCCAGGACGAGGGCGGTCTTTCGGAGCAGCATCGCTGCACCTCCGGGGGGAGGCACCCGGCGAACCGGGCAGGTGGGTGGGGGTGTCCGGTCGACCGTGCGACGATGATGCCCGCAACAATTCGGAAACGTCAATGACTTGTTACGCGCCGGTAACCCGTTGTTCCGGCGGGGGCGCAAACCGGCATACCGCCACGCTCCATATCGGACGCCGACCGGTGACTGGCATGCTGTGGCCGTGGCTGTCGACGAACCCAGCGAGCGCGAGCTGCGGGTCATGCCGTGGTGGTTGGTCCTCATCGGCTTGCTGGCCGCCATCGCCCTCGGTTGGCTGGTGCTGGATCTGCTGCTCACCGAGGCCGACCGCGCGAGCCAACCGGACACCCGCGCCACCCTGCGCATCGATGCGATCCGCACCGGCCTGACCGTCGTCGCCGGCACCGGCGGCGGGCTCGCGCTGCTGCTGGCCGCCCGTCGTCAGTGGATCGCCGAACGCGCGCAGCGGCACCAGGAGGCGGTCGCCGCGCGGGACCAGGCGCACCGCGACCGGGTGCAGGCGCACGCCGAGGCGGTGGCCGAGGCCGCGCAGCGCCACCAGGATCGGCAGTCCGGCGCCGTTGAGCACGACGCGGCGGAGCGTCGACTGACCGAGCTCTACACCCGGGCGGTCGAGCTGCTCGGCAACGACAGCGCGGCGGTACGCCTCGGCGGCCTGCACGCCCTGGAGCGCCTCGGCCAGGACAACCCGGGGCAGCGCCCGACGATCGCGGCGGTGCTCTGCGCGTACCTGCGGATGCCGGCACCCACCGGCGAGCCGCGCGAGACGGAGGTTCGGCGCACCGCGCAGCGCGTGCTCACCCGGCACCTGCGCGCGGACGACCCGGCCCACTGGCCGGAGCTGACCCTCGATCTGACCGGCGCCACGCTGATCGACTTCGACGCCGCCGGCTGCACGCTCGTCGACGCGACCTTCACCGAGGCGGTGTTCGTCGGCACGACCACCTTCGCGGGCGCGACGGCACGGGGGCGTCTCCGGCTCGGCGCGGCGGCCTTCGGCGACGTGGTCTTCGACGATTTCACCGCCGAGGCGGAGGTCGTCCTGGACGGCGCCCGCTTCGAGGGCCAGGCCAGCTTCGACGGAGCCGGGTTCGCCGGCGGCCTGTCCTGCCGGCGGTCGCGCTTCACCGGTCCGACGTCATTTCGCCGGGCGGTCTTCGACCAGCCGACCAGCTTCGACGCGACCCACTTCGGTGACGGGGCCCGGTTCCGGGAAGCCATCTTCCGCAGCGGCCTGTCGATGGAGCACACCGATTTCGCCGGGTACGCCGGGTTCCGCTCGGTCCGCTTCGCGGACATGGCGCTCTTCCGATGGACCGCGTTCGCCGCCGACGCGTGCTTCGAGCAGACCCGCTTCGAGGGCGCGGCAAACTTCGGCCGGGCCCGGTTCCAGGGTGCGGTCAGGTTCGACGGTGCCGAGTTCAGCCAGCCGCCGCAGGTCGACCAGGCGCGGGCGGCGGCCGGCGACGGGCACGCCTGGCCGGCGGGCACGACGGTGGAACGCCTCGACGACGAGTGGCTGGTGCTGGTCGACCGCTGAGGGCCCGCGGGTGAGCGGCCGTCAGCGCGGCGCGGCCGGTGGACGAAGGCCGTCCAGGGCCACGCCCAGCACCCGGTCGCGCTGCTCGGGTGACGGGAACTGGGCCATGGTGAGGCCGCTGATCAGCCGCACCACGTCGTCGAAGCCGATGTCGTCACGGACCGCACCGGCGGCCTGGGCACGACGCATCAGCGGCTCACCGGCGGAGAAGATCTCCGCCCGGCAACTGGTGAAGATCTCGGAGTCGTGCAGCAACTGCTCGGCGAGCGCCCGCTTGGTGGCGACGTACGCGACGAAGCGGTGCAGCCAGGCGACGAGCGCGTCCCAGGGTGGCAGCTCGGCCAGATCCTCCGCGGAGTGGCACAGCGCCCGGACCTCCTCGACGTAGACGGCCTCGAAAAGATGCCGGCGACTCGGGAAGTTGCGGTAGAGCGTGCCGATGCCCACCCCGGCCCGCCGGGCCACGTCCTCCAGCGAGGCAGCGGCCCCGTTCTCGGCGAACGCCTCGCGCGCCGCCGTGATCAGGGCGTCGTAGTTACGCCGCGCGTCGGCCCGCTTGGGCCGCTGGGCGAAGACCTCGGGCGCCTGCCCTGCGCTGGTCATGACGTGCGTCACCTCACCCTGGTTGCATCCGGAGGGAACCCTCCGCTAGCTTAGTGGAGGCACCCCTCCGGAATCCCGGAGGCCTGCCTCCGGTTAGCTTACCTCGGGACCCGCCCGATCGCCGCCTGGCCACCCCGATCGCCCGGACCCGACAAACCACCCGTCACGGATGACGGGCGACAAGCCTCTTCCCGTACGTAATCAGGGAGTTCTCTCTCGTGGCAGTGACCTCCCGACGCGGCTCGCGTCGGCTCACCTTCACCGTGCTCGCGGCCGGTGCCGGGTTCTTCGCGATGCTTCAGTCGCTGATCACCCCGGTGCTGCCGACCATCCAGCAGGACCTGCACACCTCCCAGAACACCGTGACCTGGGTCCTGACCGCCTATCTGCTCAGCGCGTCGATCTTCACGCCGATCCTCGGGCGGGTCGGCGACATGGTCGGCAAGGAGCGGATGCTGGTCGTCTCGCTCGCCGCCCTCGCACTCGGCTGCCTGCTGGCCGCCATCGCGCCGAACATCGGCGTGCTCATCCTCGCCCGGGTCGTCCAGGGCATCGGCGGCGCGGTCTTCCCGCTGTCGTTCGGCATCATCCGCGACGAGTTCCCGGCCGCGCGGGTCTCCACCGCCGTGGCCGCCATCTCGGCGATCGTCGCGGTCGGCGGCGGCCTGGGCATCGTGCTGGCCGGCCCGATCGTCAGCACGCTGGACTACCGCTGGCTGTTCTGGATCCCGATGGTCGTGGTCGGGCTGACCGCCGTGGCCGCTCACCTGTTCATCCCCGAGTCGCCGGTCCGTACCCCCGGACGCATCGACTGGCGTGCCACCCTGCTGCTCTCCGGCTGGCTGGTCGCGCTGCTGCTGCCGATCAGCCAGGGCGCGGCCTGGGGCTGGACCTCCGGCCGGGTGCTCGGTCTGCTGGCGCTCGCCGTGGTGCTGCTGGTCGGCTGGCTGGTCGCCGAACTGCGGTCCAGCAACCCACTGATCGACATGCGGATGATGCGCCTGCCCGGCGTCTGGACCACCAACCTGGTCGCCCTGCTCTACGGCGCGTCCATGTTCTCCGTGTACGCGTTCCTCCCCCAGTTCGTGCAGACCCCGACCGCCGCCGGTTACGGCTTCGGGGCGAGCATCAGCCAGGCCGGTCTGCTCATGCTGCCGATGCTGGTCGCGATGTTCGTCGCCGGCCTCGTCGCCGGGCGACTCCAGGCCGTCTTCAGCGCCAAGGCGCAGCTCGCCACCGGTGCCGCGTTCAACGTGGCCGCCTCCGCGATGCTCGCCGCCGCGCACGACACCCGCTGGGAGGTCGCCATCGCCGGTGGCCTGGTCGGCCTCGGCATCGGCCTGGCCTTCGCGTCGATGGCCAACCTGATCGTGGCCAGCGTGCCGGCCAGCCAGACCGGCGTGGCGACCGGCATGAACGCCAACATCCGCACCATCGGCGGCGCGATCGGCGCGGCCGTGGTCAGCGGCGTGATCACCGCGCACCCGCAGGCCAACGGCCTGCCCCGGGAGGCCGGCTTCACGATGGGGTTTCTCGTCCTCACCGGGATCGCGCTGGCCGCCGCGCTCGCGGCCCTCGCCGTCCCGTCCGCCCGGCGGGCGTCGGCCGGTCGCCGGCCGTCCGCCGCGACGATCGTCGAGTCCGAGCTAGCCGGCGAGTTCGCCACCATGCCCGCGACCCGCTGACGCACGCTGGAGCCCGGGCGGTTCGCCGCCCGGGCTCCAGTGCGTTCCGGAGTACGCTGGCCACTTCCCCACCCACCCTCCGTCGTCTTCAGGATGCCTTCATGTCCGAGTTGCTGACCGCCGACCGCATCGACGAGATCGGCGCCTTGGGCCCCGCCAGCCCGAATCCGGCCGCGCTGGTCGCCGAACTGGTGGGGGCCGTCGACGAGGGGCGGGTCGCGGACCCCGACGACACCGGGTACGCCCTGCTGGTCGCCGCGGACATCCTGGAGCAGGCCGGCGACCTGGCCGACGCGCTCGCCCTGGCCACCCGCGCCATCGCCGAACAGCCCGACGACAACGCGTACGCCCGAGCGGTGCGCGGCGGCCTGCTGCTGCGCCTCGACCGTTCCGACGAGGGCATGGCCGAGTTGACCGCCCTGCGTCCGCTGCTGGAGACCGACCCCGACGCCACGTACGTGGTCGATGAACTTGCCGAATCCGGCCACGCCGAGCTGGCACTGGAATGGCTCACCGGGGCGCTGGACGCGATCCTGGAACGGACCCGCACCCAGCAGCACGCGTCCGAGGACGCCCAGGACGAGGCCGCCGTCATGATCTACGGCCTGGCCCAACAACGGCACGACCTGCGCGAAGAGCAGGGTCTACCGCACGACGAATACGACAACCTCGCCGACCGGCTGCGCGCCGCGAGCACCCACGCGCTCGACGCCCTCGACGACGGCCCGGCGACGCTGCTGTTCTGGCCAAAGGGCGAGTTCGACGCGATGCTGGTGCGCTGGCCGGCGTTGGCCGACAGCTACCCGCCCGCCTGGGAGGAGCACCGCGCCAACCTCGAACGCGCGTTGGTCGAGGCCTCCGGGATGGGTGGCGCCGACCTGGGCCTGGTCACCGGCACCGTCGACGGTCTCGCGGCCTTCGCGCGGGACACGGGCAGCGACCCCACCGACGCAGAAACCCTCGACGAGTACGCCGACAGCCTCGACGAGGCCGGCGTGACCGCCTGGCCACCCGGCCGCAACGACACCTGCTGGTGCGGGTCCGGCACCAAGTACAAGAAGTGCTGCCTGCCGCGCTCGCGCGGCTGACCCTCCCCCGCCGCGTAGGATCGACACCCGGCTCGACCGTCCGGACTCGACGATGGAGGCGATGGCGTGACCACCCACGAGCAGCACGAAGCAGTCGAGGACAGCCCGGTCGGCTGGGTCGCCAGCCACATCCAGCGCTACGTACAAACCGACGGCGCCGACGGGGGCACCTTCCACGGCGTACCCTCGCTGCTGCTCACCACCCGCGGACGCCGATCGGGCAAGCTGCGCCGCACCGCCCTGATGTACGGGCGCGACGGCGACACCTACCTGTTGGTGGCCTCCAACGGTGGCGCGGCCACGCACCCCGCCTGGTACCTGAACCTGACCGCCGACCCAACCGTGGAGATCCAGGTCGGCGCGGAGCGCATCGCCGGCCGGGCCCGGACCGCGACCGGCGAGGAGCGCGTCCGGCTGTGGCCGGTGATGACGAAGGTCTTCCCGACGTACGCCCGCTACGCGAAGGAGACCGACCGCGAGATCCCGGTCGTCGTCATCGAACGCGATTGATATCTCTCACCGCCGGAGGGGGCTAGGGTGACCGTAGGTATGCACCCACTCCGGCAAGGAGCACCGTCGTGCGCCGCATCATCACCACCATCGCACTACTCGGGCTGTCGCTCTCCATCGTGCTGGCGCCGACCCCGGCGAGCGCGGCCAGCACCGTCGACGTCACGTCCGCGACCCTGGTCGCGCGCGGCGTCGCCGTGGACATCACCCTCACCGTGACCTGCCCGACCGGCCTGTCCGGCGCGACCGAACTGATCGTGCGGCAGCGGTCGGGCGACCGGGTCGCCTACGCCAGCGGCTGGGCGCCCCTCAACAGCTGCACGGGCGAGCCGCAGGCCGTGACCGGGCGAGCATGGGTCGAGGGCGGCGGGCTGGTGCTCCACAAGGGTGTGGCGCTGATCAGCGGAGGATTCGAACTCTGCAGCCAGGACGTCTGCGACTACCCGACCTTCGAACAGACGTTCCGCATCAGCCGCTAGCAGCGCGACCAGCCACCGCCGTACGCCGACGACGGGGTGATCGATGATCAGGTGATGAAAAGTAGGTGTCAGGGACGGTTCTGACCTACTTTTCATCACCTGATCACTGGCTCCGGGCCGAGGTCAGCGACGCCTCGGCAGACCGGTGGATTGCGCTGCCACCACCCGTGGTCAGTTTCCCAGCGCTCGAACCTTGGCAATTGTCTCCTGCACGTGCTGCTTGGCCGGGTCGCCACCCTGGGAAGCCTGCGCGAGCGCCTGACGGTACGAGTCGATCATGCCAACCAGTGGACCGGCGGCCACGCCCTCCAGCGCACCGGCCACGAGTGCCCGCGCCTCTGCTGCGTCCTGTGCTGCCGCTGCGGTCTTGGCCTTCGCCTCGTCCAGCTTCTGCGACGCCGCCGCCAACCTCGCGATGATCTGTGCTGCGCTCACGCGCACCTCCCCGTGATCGACCATCGCCTCCACCACCGCGCCGGCGGAGACCACCTGGGAGCGTACGAGATCCGCGCACCCAGCGCGACCGGCAGCTAGCTCCCGCGTCACCGCGCAGACGGCGGTCGCCCCAAGCGAGCGACTCTGCCGGAGTCTGTCCGCAAGACGTCGACTGGAATGGACGGCAACCTAGATCTTGGACAGTTCCCGTGACGAGCCAACGGAAGGCGGAAGATCGACACGAGGACCGTCAGCGCAGGCCGCGCACCAGCAGCAGGTAGGCGCAGTAGGCCATCGGCACCAGCAGGAAGCAGATCAGGAACCCGAGCGGCAGGTAACGCGGCGGCGTGCCGGCGACCATCACGGGTCTCCCCCACCGGCCCAACACCAGGTACCCACCGAAGAACGCCACCGCCGGCAGCCCCGCGCAGATCCACGCGCCAAGGGTGAAGCCGTCCACCAGACCGACCCCGGAGGCGAGCACCAGGATCAGCACGAGCACCCCGGCGGCGGCCCCGCACGCGGCGTAGACCGCGACCGCGCGGGCCAGCGGCGACCACGTCGGCAGCAGCGCCGGCCGCTGGGCCAGCAGCTCCGCCTGCTGTCCGTGCCGGTCGGCCTCGTCGGCCATCCGCCGGGCCAACTCCAGCTCCACCGCCGGGTCGGCCGCCGCCGCGCGCTGCGCCGGCACCCCGCCGCCCGCCGGGCTCACCGCCGTCGGCAGCGCCAGCCGCGCCTCCCCCGCCGGCAACTGGGGGTACGCCCCGACCCCCGCCTGCCCCGGCGCGCCGGCTGCGCCGGCGGGTTCGCCGTCCCCGGTTCCGGGCGCGGTGGGAGGAGGCGTGGGGGTGGCGGCTGGCTGGTCGATGCCGATGGCTCGGCCGAGCTGGTCGAGGCGCTGCCCCTGGGCGGCCAGTCGCTGCTGGAGGTAGTCGACGGCGGCGTGTAGGTCGCGGCGGCGCGCGGACTCGGCGGCGGCGCGCTGTTCCCCGGCGCGGCGCTGGTCGGAGAGTTGCCGGGCCAGCGCCGCGTACTCCTCGAAGGACACTGTCAGCGCTCCCCGTCCGGCTCGTGCCCGTCGCCGACGAACGGGACGATCAGCCGGCTGCGCTGGTCGTGCCGGTCGATCAGCAGCGCCCGGTCGGCGCGGGGCGTGTAGGTCAGGTCGTGCGCTCCGAGGTGCAGGGCAAGCTCGGCACCGGGCACGTTGAGCGCGACCAGGCAGGCGACGTCGTCGCGGTTCTGGGTGCCGCCGAGGTCGTCGGCGAGCCGGCGGAGCCCGCGCCACCAAGCGAGCAGGTGCACGCCCTGCCCGGGGCCCTGCCGCAGGACGGTGCGCAGGTCGTCCAGGCCGGAGCGGAACGTGCCGGGGTCGGCGGCCCCGAGGATCGGCGCGGCGGCGTCCATGCCGAACACCACCAGGTATTCGCGGCCGTTCGGCTCGGCGGCCAGCGCGGCGATCCGGTCGCGCAGCCCGGCCGCGTCGAGGCGCCGCACCGGGTGGCCGGCGGCCCGCAGCGTCGTCTCGGTGTCGTCGGCGACCGGGTCGGCGACGGTGACCAGGCAGGCCAGTTGGAAGACGGCGTCACCGGGGGTGTGCTGGCGGGCCAGGCTGAGCGTCGCGGCGCGCAGCACGTCCGCGCCGGTCGGTGCGGTGCCCACCACGGCGAGGTGCCGGCCGGGGGTGGTGTCCATCAGGAACAGGGCGGTGGTGCCGTGCACGTCGACGGTTCGGCCGACCAGGGCCATCGGGCGTCGACCGCCGGGGCGCAACCCGGCGAAGGTGGGGTCGTCCTCGATCCGGGCGGCTTCGTACCCCTTGAAGACCGCGGGTGCCCGCGAGCCCGACGGGCGGGCCTGCCACAGCTCGTGGCGTAACGCGGCGAGGTCCGCCGCGGCGGCGTGCGCGTCGGGGAAGCGCAGCACGGTGTCGGCGCCGACCGCGCCGGCGGCGGTGTTGACGACGGCGCAGCCGACCGGCAGGGCCGCCGCGGCGTCGTTGAGCTGATCGAGCACCCCGCCACCGCCGGGCAGCGCCACCCGCAACGCGAACTGCCCGAAGATCGCCTCGGCCCGTCCGTAGAGCGCTTCGATGCCGGTCATGCTCTGGCTGGCGAGCACCAGGTGGATGCCGTACGAGCGGCCCTTGCGGGCCAACTCCTCCAGTAGGTCGACGGACTCGCGGGCCAGCGTGTCGTTGCCGGCGAGCAGCACGTGGAACTCGTCGATGACCGTCACGATGCGCGGCAGCGGATTGTCCCGCGGCAGGTCGGCGAGCTTGGTGACGCCGTGCCGTTTGAGCGCGGTGGCCCGCCGCTGCGCCTCGCGGCGCAACTCACGCAGCACCGCGAGACCGTACTCGCGGTCGGACTCGATGCCGACGGCGCGGGCGTGCGGCAGCCAGGACGGGTCCCGGCCGGTGGGCACGAACTCGGTGAAGCTCACGCCCTCCTTGAAGTCGAGCAGGTAGAGCTGCAACTCGGCCGGCGAGTAGCGGGCGGCCAGCCCGTAGAGAACGTCGAGGAGGAAGACGGTCTTGCCGGCGCCGGTGCGCCCGCCGACCAGCCAGTGCGGGGTGGCGTCGTCGAAGGCGAGCGTCACCACGGAGTCGAGGGCGGAGGTCGACCCGACGCCGCCGGCCCGACCGATCACCGTGCGCAGACCGTTGCCGGCGGACTCGGCCCAGCGCCGCTCGGGCAGCAGGTCGGTGAAGGGCAGCGCGTCCGCGCGCCGGGTGACGGTGCCGAGATGCTCGGCGAGCGCGCGGACCGAGGCGGGCGGCGGGTCGCCGTCGAGCAGCACGGGTGCGGCGAGCCCGCTGCCGTCGGCGCTGAACGGGGTGCCGGGCGGGTCACCGACGTGCGCGTACCCCTGGTTGAGCCGCAGCGCGGTGGTGCCGCCCAGCGGCGGCGGGGTCTCGCCGGGCAGCCGGGACGGGTGGCCGGCGAGCAGCACGCACACGGCGGCGGCCGGGCCGGCGTGGGTGAGCGCGGCGAGCCGGGCCAGCTCACGCGGCGGCGGCGCGGCGGTGGCCACCACCACCAGCAGCCGTCGGGCGGCGGGCAGGGCCTGCTGCGCGGCGCGGGCGTGCTGTTCGGCGGCGTCCAGCAGCGCGGCCACCTCGGCCTCACCGGCGGCCGGCGGGTCGAGCACACCGGCGTCGAGCAGTGGGCGCAACGGGCCGAAGGTCGCGCCGAGCGCGGCGGTGTCGATGCCGGCGACGCGGACCTGACCGGGCGGCGCGGTGGCGACCAGCCGCAGCACCAGCGCCCGCAGCAGGCCGGCGACCTGCGGATCCCGGGCATCGGCGTCCAGGGCCAGGTGGTGGCCACCGCCGAGCGGGACCAGCACGGGGAAGCCACCGTCCGAGGTGGACGCCTCGCCGATCCGCACCGCGGCCGGCTCGTCGGTCAGCGGCGTGACGCCCGGAGCGGGGGTGGCCAGGGCGCCGCCCAGGCGGGCGAGGCGGGCCACCAGGTCGTCGCCGCCGACCGGCGCGGTGGCGGCCGGTGCCGCGCCCAGGACGCTGCGGGCAGTGTCCAGATGCGCCCGAGCCGCCCGGTGGGAGTTGACCGCCTGCCCGTACGCCGACGCGAGCCTGCCCACCCTCTGCCCCCAACGCCGACGGCCGCCTGGTCCCAGGAACCCTAACGGACACCGGTGGCGCCCGGACAGTCCTGCGAGGACGTGTCACGTCGGCCCGGTCAGGCGGGGCCGCACGCCGCCGGGCTGGACGCGTCGGCCACCCCGCAGCGGAACACCTCCACCGGTGCCCTCGCCACGTCGGGCACCTGCTCCACCCGCATCAGGGCCAGCCGCTTGTCGACCGGCTCCCCGGAGTCGGGCGTGAACCGAATCAGCCCGGCCACCCCCGGGTAGCCCTGACCGGCGTTCTGCCGCAGCACCTCCGCGTGCACGCCGACCGGGTTGACCGAATCCGGCTCCCAGCGTTGCCGTGGGTCGGCGTGGTGCAGTCGGGCGGCGAGGCTCTCCACCGCCCGGACCAGCATCATCGCGGCGTCGTAGGCGAGGCTGACCCGCTCGCCGACCTGCTCCTCGGAGCCCGGCCGGCAGCGCGGTGGGTCGAGCAGGTCGTCGGCCTGGATCCAGGACAGGAAGCTGGCCCGCGCGTCGTCGTCGCGCCGGTCCTGGGCGGCCCGCAGCGCCGCGCAGGTGGCCAGGGACGCCTTCGAGACGTACGTGACGGGCAGGTTGCCGGGCGCGGCGGCGCGCAGCCCCGGATTGGCCATGTACCGGTTGGCCGAATCGTCGGCGACGAGGTGTCGGGGCGGGTTGCCGCCGCACTCGCGCAGCGCCCGCAGGAAACCGTCGAACTCCGACCATCGACCCGCGTAGAAGAGCAGGCCGGGGTAGCCGCACTCGTCGGTCAGCCGCTGCCCGGTGCGCCACTCGTCGAGGCGGGTGATCCGGGTCCCGAACCGTTGTCGGAGCCCGTCGACGAGGGTGCCCACGTAGAGGTCCTCGGTGAGCGAGCTGCCCTCCAGGGTGGTGTAGAAGACGTGCGCCTCGTCGACCTTCAGCACCTGCTGGGCGTACGCGTCGACCAGCTTCACCTGATCCTTGTTCGCCGCGGAGATCTGCAGGTAGAGGCGGGAGTTGGCGTCCATCTTGTCGGCGGAGAGGGTGGGCGCCAGCACCGGCAGCCCGACCTGGTTCAGCTCACGCAGCGCGCGGGCGGTGCTGGTCCGGCTCTCCACCAGCCCGACCACCCCGAGCACCGTGGGGTCGTCGCGGGCCAGCTCGGCCAGCATCGCCACGGCCCGGTCGGCGTAGATCATCTGCCGGCCACCGTTGGCCACCACGATCCGCAGCAGCGCGGCGCCGTCGGCGCCCGCCGACTCCTTCAGCAACGCGTACTGGGCGGTGGCCATGCCTTCGAGCTCCTCCCGCTCGGAGACGTACGACTCCTCGTCCGCGCGGGTCCGGTTGCCGGTCAGCGTGCCCAGGTAGACCAGGGTGAGGAAGGGTCGACGTTTGTCGCTGCGTTGCCAGACCTCCTCGGCGGCGCGGTTCTGCGCGAAGATGCGTCGTTGGACGGTGCGCAGCCGGTCCTGGCCGGGGTCGTTGTTGAACACCTGGGCGGCACTGTCGCTGTAGCCGACACACTCGCCGCTGGCGGCCACCTCGACCGAGACCTGGCCGGTGAGCGAGGGGTGGCAGCCCGGCCCCCACCGACTGGCCACCCACACCCCGAGCGCCGCCACCAGCACCAGACACAGCGCCGCCGGCAGGAAGCGCCGCGACCACCACGGCGGGTCGGGCGCGGAGAACGGCCGCAGCCCGCCACGTGACGGTGGGCCGGTGTCGGTCTCGTCGGGGCGCAGCGCCACCAGCCAGGTGGCCGGGCGGCGCAGCCGTCGCATCTCCGGCAGTGCCTCGGCCCACTCGTCGTACGCCTCGTCGGCCTCGGTGAGCGGGTGCGGTTCGGGCAGGTCCGGTGGGGGTTGCCCGCCGGACGCGACGATGAGCAGCGGGTCGTTGCGGCCGGTCTCGGTGCGGACGTCGCCGATCAGGCGGACCAGCTCCCCGCCCACGTTGCCGGGCGCGACGTGATCGAGCAGCAGCGCCGGGTAGGCGGTGCGCCGCCAGTCCGACGGGCGCCACGGCCGACGCCGGTACGCCTGCCGCAGGTCCTCCAGGAACGCGTGCAGCAGCAGCTTGTTGACCTGGTCGGGTTGCTCCCCGTCACGCCAGCCCGCGGTGAGGCGCTCGGCGAAGCCGAGGAAGGTGACCGACTGCCGCGGCGCCAGGTACTGCTGGCGCATGAACCAGTTGTAGTGCCGGCCCAGCACCGGCACCCGGCCGGAGACGGCGGCCCGGAAGACCACCCCCGGCACGGCGCGGCGGACCAGCCAGAGCAGCACCTGCGAGACGATGCTGACCGCGTCGCCACCGGAGGGCAACGCCTCCGGCGTCTGCGGGCCCCGGCGGTCGCGCAGCCGGCGGACCAGGGCGGCGCGGCTGTCGTCGGCGTCGGTGCCGAAGCTCAGGCTCTGGTGCATCAGCCAGTCGGCGAGCGGATAGTGCCGAAAGCGCAGTCGGGCGGCGCCGAACGCCTCCAGGGAGAGCTGCCGGTGCAGCTCGCGCAGCAACGCCGGCACGTCCCCGGCACCGGGCGGTACGTCGGCGTCCAACACGGCGTGTGGGACCCGCCGCCGGGGCCCTGGCCGAGGAACCGGCGCAGCGGCACCATCAGATCCGCGGCCTCGGAGCGGACCAACCACAGCAGCGGCAGCCGGCGGTCGCCGCGGCGGGGTCGCCGTAGCAACCGGGCGACCAGCGTGAAGAACTCCAACCCGCCGGCCGGCAGTCGCTCCCGACCGCCGGACGACTGCCGCTGACCGATCAACTCCCGCTTGGGTACCTCGGACCGCCGCACGCGTCACCTCCGATCCACACAGTGTGACCTTGCGGTACAAGGTGCGCCAGAGGCCGATGGTCGACACCAGGTGTGGCGGGCCGTCGGAGGCACCCGTCGCTCACGCGGGTGCCTCCGGCCGCGAGGGTCAGCCGCCCGTGCGGTACGCGTCCTGTCGAGCTGCCCCACAGGTGGGACGACGATGACGGCACCTGGCGGCCCGCCGCACGCTCGACGCGAACGCCCACGGTCGTCGGCCCACATCTGGGGCAGCTCGACAGGCGCTGTTGGGGAATTACTCACCGATCCCGCCCGCCTACCGCTACCCACTCACGGAACCGCTGAGCCACCTGTCGCCTCGACCGCGCGGATGTGCCGGTAGGCGAACCAGAGCGGCGGGCACGCCCCGATGCGGGTCACGCAGCGGGTCACGCAGCGGCCCCCGCCTGGTCCCGCAGACGGTGACGGTTGTCTCAGCGGCGTGTGGCCTGTCCGGTGAGGGCCAACTCCCCCAGCCGGATCGGCTCCGCGGCGCGGCCGGCCGGCGCGATGACACAGACCGCCCCGGCGGGTCGGACCAGGCGTGCCGCCGTCCACGCCACTCGTCGTACCGGATGGCGAGGCCGCGGCACGACGAGCGCGAGGGCCGCCGCGCGGCCGTGCTGCCGGTCCAGGGCGACGGCCGCCGCGGCCGTGGCGATCGCCGCGGCGGTCCCGGCGAGGACGAGCGTCTGGCGTGGCCCGGCGTGTTCGGCGAGCCAGCCGAGCAGTGGGGCGCCGACCGCCGCGGAGACCGAGCCGGTGACCGCCAACGCGGCGAGCACCCGGCCCCGCATCGCGCCGTCGGTGTCGAGTTGGGCGCGGGTGCCGACGGTGGTGTCGATGACGACCGCGGCGGCGGCGATCGGCAGGATCACCGCGGCGAAGCTCCAGGTGCCCGGTGCGAGACCGGCGACGATCTGCAACCCGCTGGCCAACAGGCCCGCGACCACCAGCGTCCGGTACCCCAGCGAACGTCGACGGGCCGCGACGAGCGCACCCAGCACCGTCCCGACCGCGAACACGGTGGACAGGAGCCCGTACCCGGAGGCGCCGCTGTCCAGCGGTCCGTCGCTCATCGCGGCCATGGTCACCTGGTAGTTGCGGCCCAGGCTGCCGAGCACGAACGACAGGGCGAGCGCGAGGAGCAGCACCGGCTGCCCGCGCAGGTAGGCGAACCCGGCGCGGACACCGCCACGGGTCCGGCCGGCGTCCGGCACCGCGAGGCCGGGCGCGACTCCCGGGCGTACGGCGAACAGCGCCACCACCACGGCGGCGAAGCTGGCCGCGTTGATGCCGAACAGCAGGGCGGGGCCGACGGCGGCCACCACCACGGCACCGAGGCTCATGCCGAGGATGCGGCCGGCGGAGTTGCTGAGCGAGCCGAGTGCCAGGGCGTTGCCCAGCGTCTCCCGGTCGACGAGGCTGGCGGCCCAGCGCCCCATCACCGGGCCTTCGACGGCCGAGACGGCCCCGGTGGCCAGCGAGATCGCGAAGATCACCGGCAGGCCGCCGGCACCGGTCAGGGCGACCGCCGCCAGTGCGGCGGCGAGCGCCGCGTGGGCCACCTGGGCGGCGATCAGCAGCGGGCGGGCCGGCAGCCGGTCGGCCAGCACACCGCCCCAGACACTGAGCAGCAGGGTGGGCGCCGCCTGGAGCAGCACGGCGAAGCCCATGGACGTCGCCGAGCCGGTCTCCTTCAGGACGTACCAGTTGACTCCGAGAACCTGCATCCAGGTGCCGATGACGGAGACGAAGCCGGCCAGCGCCCAGATCCGGTAGTTGCGGTGGCGCAGTGCGGCGAAGGTGGCACCCGTGGCCACGACGAACCTCCAGCGATCGGCAGCATGATCATTCACGCCGATCGCGGGGCGGTTCGGCAGCCGACAAGTCTTGCCGCCTTAAACCTATTTGCCCACCTGTGTGAGCGGCTTCACCAGCGGGAACGTCCGGTCGGTGCGGCAGCAACCCGCCGCACCGACCGGACGCCCTCAGCTCAGCGAGCGGCGAGAGCCTGCGCGGCCGGGCCCACCGGGGCCGGCAACGCACCGACACCGCCCAGATATCCGTGGATGGCGGCGGCGGCCGCCCGCCCCTCGGCGATGGCCCAGACGATCAGCGAGGCGCCCCGGTGCATGTCACCGGCCACGAACACCCCGTCGGCGTCGGTCTGCCAGTCGTCGCGGGCGTCGATGGCGCCCCGAGGGTTGCGGGTCACGCCGAACTGGGCCAGCAGCGGCTGCTGCTCGGTGCCCTCGAAGCCGATCGCCAGCAGCACCAGATCGGCCGGCAACTCCCGCTCGGAACCCGGCACCACGGTGACGACCCGCCGGCCGTCGCGCTTCTCCACGGTCACCTCGGCGATCCGCACCGCCCGCACCTGGCCGGTGCCGTCGTCCACGAACTCCTGCACCGCCACGGCGAAGACCCGCTCGCCACCCTCCTCGTGCGCCGGGTAGCTGCGCAGGATCCACGGCCAGGTCGGCCACGGGTCCCGGGCCTCGTCACGCTGCTGCGGCGGCCGCGGGTACAGGTCGAGCTGGTGCACGCCTGCCGCGCCCTGGCGGTGCGCGACGCCGAGGCAGTCGGCCGCCGTGTCACCACCACCGATGATCACGACGTGCTTGCCGGCCGCGTCGATCGGGGTGCCGTCCGGCAACACCGCCGGTGCCAGCCGCCGCTCGCCGGTGGCCACCACGCCGGCCTGATCGGTGGCCGCGGTGGCGACCGCGCGGTTCGCCGCGACCAGGTGGGCCATCGCCTGGTGTACGCCCCGAAGCGCCCGCCCCGGGGTCTCCGGGGTGTCCCGGCCCTGCAACGCCCCACAGGCCAACAGCACCGCGTCGTGCTCGGCGCGCAACTGCTCGGCGGTGACGTCCACCCCGACGTTCACGCCGGTGCGGAAGCGCACCCCCTCGGCGGCGAGCTGGGCCAACCGGGCGTCGATGTGCCGCTTCTCCAACTTGAAGTCAGGGATGCCGTACCGGAGCAGACCACCGATCGCGTCGTCGCGCTCGTACACCGTCACCGCATGACCGGCGCGGGCCAGCTGCTGGGCGGCGGCGAGCCCGGCGGGCCCGGAGCCGACGACGGCGACCGACCGGCCCGACGGCGCCGGCACCGGACGGGGGATGAACCCACGCGCCGCGGCGGCGTCGGCGATCTCCACCTCGACCTGCTTGATCGTCACCGGCTGACCGCCGGAGATGCCGAGCACGCAGGCCGCCTCGCAGGGCGCCGGGCAGAGCCGGCCGGTGAACTCCGGGAAGTTGTTGGTGGCGTGCAGCGACTCCACCGCCGCATCCCAGTTGCCGGTCCGCACCAGGTCGTTCCAGTCCGGGATGCGGTTGCCCAGCGGGCAGCCGTCATGGCAGAACGGGATGCCGCAGTCCATGCATCGGGTGGCCTGTTCACGGATGAGCTCCTCGCCGGCCGGCGGGTACACCTCGCGCCAGTCGCTGATCCGCACCGGCACCGGGCGGCGGGCCGGCAGCCGCCGGTCGTAGCGCAGGAAACCGTTCGGGTCAGGCACGTGCCACCTCCTGGGCAGCCACCCGCGGGGCGGGCGGCACCGGCATCGCCGGCACAGCGGGTGCGGTCAGTTCTTTCATGACCGCGTCATCGACGTCGCGGCCGGCTGCTTCGGCGGCCCGCATGATCTCCAGCACCCGGCGGTAGTCGCGGGGCACCACCGCGGTGAACTCGGCCACCGCCTCCGGCCAGCGCTTGAGCAGTTCCTCGGCGACCGCCGAGCCGGTCTCGGCCACGTGCCGTTGGACCAACTCGTGCAGCAGCGACTGCTCCTGCTCGCCCAGCGGCATCAGGTCGACCAGCTCCGTGTTGACCCGGCCCCGGTCCAGGTGGTGCACGAACGCCGTGCCACCGGACATGCCGGCCGCGAAGTTCCGGCCGGTCGCGCCGAGCACCACCACCGTGCCGCCGGTCATGTACTCACAGCCATGGTCACCGACGCCCTCGACCACGGCGACCGCGCCGGAGTTGCGGACCGCGAACCGCTCCCCCACCCGGCCGCGCAGGAAGACCTCGCCGGCCGTGGCCCCGTAGAGGATGGTGTTGCCGGCGATGATCTGATCCTCGGCTCGCTGCCCCGGCTCGGCGTCGGGGTCGAGGAACGGCGCGGCGGCGTCCGGACGGACGATGAGCCGCCCACCGGAGAGGCCCTTGCCGACGTAGTCGTTGGCGTCGCCGTGTAGCCGCAGCGTCACCCCGCGCGGCAGGAACGCGCCGAACGACTGCCCAGCCGTGCCGTGCAGCACGAACTCGATGGTGTCCTCGGGCAGGCCGGCGCCGCCGAAGCGACGGGTCACCTCGCCGCCGAGCATCGCGCCGACGCTGCGGTGCTCGTTGCGCACCGCCACCTCGACCCGCACCGGCGCCCCGTCGGCCAGCGCCGGACGGGCCAGCGCGATCAGCTCGTTGTCCAGGGCCTGCTCCAGGCCGTGATCCTGCGCGCGCACCCCGCGTCGGGCCGCACCGGCGGGCAGCTCCGGCAGGTGCAGGACGGGTGCCAGGTCCAACCCGTGCGCCTTCCAGTGCGTCACCGCCGGGGCGACGTCGAGCAGCTCGGACTGCCCGATCGCCTCCTCGATGGACCGGAAACCCAGCTCGGCCAGGTAGCCCCGGACCTCCTCGGCGAGGAAGAGGAAGAAGTTCTCCACGAACTCCGGCTTGCCGGTGAAGCGCTCGCGCAGCACCGGATTCTGGGTGGCGATGCCGACCGGGCAGGTGTCCAGGTGGCAGACCCGCATCATCACGCAGCCCTCGACGATCAGCGGCGCGGTCGCGAAGCCGAACTCCTCCGCGCCGAGCAGCGCCGCGATCAGCACGTCCCGGCCGGTCTTGAGCTGACCGTCGACCTGCACGGTGACCCGGTCGCGCAGCTTGTTGAGCAACAGTGTCTGCTGCGCCTCGGCCAGCCCCAGCTCCCACGGGGTGCCGGCGTGCTTGAGCGAGTTCATCGGGGAGGCGCCCGTGCCGCCGTCGTGGCCGGAGATCAGGATGACGTCCGCCTTGAGCTTCGCCACCCCGGCGGCGACCGTGCCGACGCCGACCTCGCTGACCAGCTTGACGTGCACCCGGGCCGCCGGGTTGACGCACTTCAGGTCGTGCACCAGCTGGGCGAGGTCCTCGATGGAGTAGATGTCGTGGTGCGGCGGCGGCGAGATCAGACCCACGCCGGGGGTGGCGTGCCGGGTCCGGGCGATCCACGGCCAGACCTTGTTGCCGGGCAGCTGACCGCCCTCGCCCGGCTTGGCGCCCTGGGCCATCTTGATCTGGAGGTCGTCGGCGTTGACCAGGTATTCGCTGGTCACACCGAACCGGCCGCTGGCGATCTGCTTGACCGCCGAGCGGCGAGCGGGATCGTGCAGCCGCTCGACGTCCTCGCCACCCTCGCCGGTGTTGGACTTGCCGCCGAGACGGTTCATGGCGATGGCCAGCGTCTCGTGCGCTTCCGCCGAAATCGACCCGTACGACATGGCGCCGGTGGCGAACCGCTTGACGATCTCGGTGGCCGGCTCGACCTCGTCGATCGGCACCGCCGGGCGAAGCCCGGTGCGCAGCGTGAACAGCCCGCGCAGCGAACCGGCCTGCGCGGCGAGCGCGTCGACCTTGGCGGTGTACTGCCGGAAGACGTCGTACTGCCGACTGCGGGTGGCGTGTTGCAGCAGGAAGACCGTCTCCGGGTTGAACAGGTGCAGCTCACCCTCGCGGCGCCACTGGTACTCGCCACCGACCTCCAGCCGGTCGGAGCTGGCGGTGCCGGCCGGGGGCCAGGCCAGCGCGTGCCGGGCGGCCACCTCGGTGTGCACGCCCGCGAGACCCACCCCGCCGATCCGGCTGGGGGTGCCCCGGAAGTAGCGCTCGACCAGCCGGGTGTCCAGGCCGACCGCCTCGAAGACCTGCGCCCCGCAGTACGAGGAGACCGTCGAGATGCCCATCTTGGACATGATCTTCAGGACGCCCTTGCCGAGCGCCTTCGCGTAGTTGCGTACCGCGGCGGCCCGGTCCACCCCGGTCAGCGCGCCCGTGGAGACCATGTCCTCCACCGACTCGAACGCCAGGTACGGGTTGACCGCCGCCGCGCCGTAGCCGATCAGCACCGCCGCGTGGTGCACCTCCCGGCAGTCGCCGGACTCGACGATCAGCGCGGCCTGGGTACGCGTCTGCTCGCGCACCAGGTGCTGGTGCACGGCGGCGGTGAGCAGCAGCGACGGGATCGGCGCCAGGTCGGCGTTGGAGTCCCGGTCGGAGAGCACCAGGATGCGGACGCCGTCCTCGATCGCCTCGGAGACGTGCCGGCAGATCTCGGTCAGCCGCGCCTTGATCCCGGCGGCGCCCTCCCGGATCCGGTACAGCCCGGAGACCCGGACCGCCTTGAAGCCGGGCAGGTCGCCGTCCTCGTCGATGGAGAGGATCTTCGCCAGCTCGTCGTTGTCGATGATCGGGTGCGGCAGCACGATCTGTCGACAGCTCGCGGCACCCGGGTCGAGCAGGTTGCCCTCCGGGCCGATGGTCGACGCCAGGCTGGTCACCAGCTCCTCCCGGATGGCGTCCAGCGGCGGGTTGGTGACCTGGGCGAAGAGCTGGTGGAAGTAGTCGTAGAGCAGCCGCGGCCGGGTGGACAGCGGCGAGATCGGGGTGTCCGTGCCCATCGAGCCGAGCGGCTCAGCGCCGGTACGGGCCATCGGCGCGAGCAGGATCTTCAGCTCTTCCTCGGTGTAGCCGAAGGTCTGCTGCCGGCGGCGCACCGAGTCGTGCGTGTAGACGATGTGCTCGCGCGCTGGCAGGTCGTTCAGCTCGATCAGCCCGGCGTGCAGCCACTCGCCGTACGGCTGGGCGGCGGCCAACTCGGACTTGATCTCCTCGTCGTGCACGATCCGGCCGGCGACGGTGTCGACCAGGAACATCTTGCCCGGCTGGAGCCGCCCCTTCGCGACCACGCGGGCCGGGTCGAGGTCGAGCACGCCCGCCTCGGAGCCGAGCACCACGAGCCCGTCGTCGGTCTGCCACCAGCGCCCCGGGCGCAGCCCGTTGCGGTCCAGCACCGCGCCGACGATCTCGCCGTCGGTGAAGGCCACCGACGCCGGACCGTCCCACGGCTCCATGAGACTGGCGTGGAAGCGGTAGAAGGCACGCTTGGCCGGATCCATGGCGGGGTCGTTCTCCCACGCCTCGGGGATCATCATGAGCACCGCGTGTGGCAGGCTCCGCCCGGCCAGGTGCAGCAACTCCAGGACCTCGTCGAAGTTCGCCGAGTCGGAGGCGCCGGGAGTGCAGACCGGGAAGACCCGCCGGATGTTGCCCGGCACGTTCGGCGAACGCAGCAGCGCCTCGCGGGCCTGCATCCAGTTGCGGTTGCCCCGGATCGTGTTGATCTCGCCGTTGTGGGCGATGAACCGGTACGGGTGCGCCAACGGCCAGGACGGGAAGGTGTTGGTGGAGAAGCGCGAGTGCACCAGCGCGATCGCGCTGTCCACCCGCTCGTCGCGCAGGTCCGGGTAGAACGCCGGCAGCTGGTCGGGCGTGAGCATGCCCTTGTAGATCATGGTGCGGCTGGACAGCGACGGGAAGTACGCCGGCACGCCCCGCTCGGCGGTCTCCCGTTCGGCCTGCTTACGGAGACAGAACGCCACCCGGTCCAGCTCGACGCCGCGCAGCGGGGAGCCGGCCGGGCCTTCGGGCGCGTCGGTGAGCCGGTGCGCGGCCAGGAAGAGCTGGCGGACCCGGGGCATCGCCGCCAGGGCGGTCTCGCCGAGGTCACTGGGGTCGATCGGCACGTCCCGCCAACCGAGCAGGTCGGCGCCCTCGACCAGCGCGTACTTCTCGACCACCCGGCGGGCACGCGCCTCGGCGGCGTCGTCGTCGGGAAGGAAGACCAGCCCGGTGGCGTACTCGCCCGCCGGGGGAAGCGCGACGTCGGCCACCGCGCGCAGGAACGCGTCCGGCACCTGGATCATGATGCCCGCGCCGTCGCCGGTGTTCGGCTCCGCGCCGCGGGCGCCCCGGTGGTCCAGTCGACAGAGTGCGCCGAGCCCGTTGGCGACGACCGAGTGTGAACGCCGACCGTACAGGTCCGCCACGAAGGCCACGCCGCAGGCATCGTGCTCCTGCGCGGGGTCGTAGAGGCCCTGGGCGGACGGGCGGGGGTCGGGCGTCGGGGACGCCTGTGGGCTGTGCGGGTGCGGCCGTGCTGTGTCCGCGTACGGCTGAGCCACCGGGCCTCCTGTCGTCACTCAGGTTGAATCATGGTGGGGACGACGTCGGCCCGTGGGTCTATTGAGTCTACGTTAGGGCTGCGGTCGCCCGGCCACCCGAGATTGATCACACCGTCCACAGGCTGGGACGTGTAGTCTCGCGCGGTGGATCCGCTACACAAGGACATCTTCGACCGGTTGGAACGTTTCTACGACGCGGTGCCCCGTGACGTCGCCGCTGCGGAGGACCATGGCGGCCTGGTGCTGTTCGTCCGCGAGGGCGCCGGCTGGCCGTTCTACGCCCGCCCCCGGATCGACGCCACCGAGCCGCCGTCGCTGGCCGACGTGACCTCGGTGCGCGAGCGGCAGCGGAAGCTGGGCCTGCCGGAAGCCTTCGAGTGGGTGCACGAGACCACTCCCGAGCTGCTGGCGGTGGCCCGTTCCGCGGGGCTGAACGTGCTGGAAGCACCGCTGATGGTGCTCGACCCGACCGCGCTGCCCAGCCCGGCGACGCTCTCCGACGCGGCGGTGCGGGTGCTGGCGGCGGACTCTCCCGACTTCGCCGCCGACGTCGCCGCCCGGCGGGCGGTGGCAGCGGTGTCGTTCGCCGCCCCGGGCACCGCGCCCGGCGAGGCCGGCCCCGCCGAACGCGACGCCGCCGTCACCGAACTCGAACTGGCCGCGTTGGACGAGGAGCGCGCCCGGATCGCCGATGGTCGGCGGATCTCCGCGCTGGCCGGCACGCCGACCGAGGGCGCGCTGGCCAGCGGCATGGCAATGCGGGTGGACGACGTCGCCGAGATCGCCGGGGTGGCCACGCTGCCGTCCGCCCGGCGTCGAGGGCTGGGCGCCGCGCTCACCGCCGCCCTCGCCCGGGAACTGTTGGCCGCCGGCACCGACCTGGTCTTCCTGTCCGCCGGCAGCGAGGAGATCGCCCGGGTCTACCTGCGGGTCGGCTTCCGCCGAATCGGCACCGCCTGCATCGCCGAACCCGCAGCCCTGATCCCCTAGCCCCACCCTCCCCCGCCCCCCAGCCCCCGCGCCCACCCCACCCCACCCTCCTCCCGCGTCGATCATGGAGTCGTGGTGCCGGTTTAGGACGGGTTTGTCACGCTTCGATCACCACCACAAGTCCATGATCGACGCGGTGGGCGGGTGGGGCGGGCGCGGAGGGTGGGCGCGGGGGTGGGGTCAGGCTGGGGGACGCCACTGCGCGGCGGAGGCGGCGGCGCTGGAGAGCAGTCGCGAGTTGATCGTGCCCAGTGCGGCGTCCCGGGCACGCAGCGCCAGCCGGCCCCGGGTCTGCAGCACCGCCGACATCCGCCGGGTCTGCCGGACCACGGTCGCGGCCCGGGGGCGGCGCACCCGGTCGTACGCCTGGACGGCGTCGGGCAGCCGGGCCTCCCGGAGCAGAGACGCGAGCGTGGCGGCGTCCTCGAACGCGAGGCAGGCGCCCTGCCCGAGGTGCGGCGGCATGGCGTGCGCCGCGTCGCCGAGCAGCACCACCCCGCCGGGTCCGACCGGAAAGCCGTACGCGCGGGGCAGCGGGCGCAGCTCGCGAACCTCCTGTTGGACCAGGTCGGCCGGGTCGGTGGCGTCGAGCAGCGCGGCGATCGGCGAGGGCCAGCCCGCGTACCAGCGGCGCAGCAGGGCGAGCTGGGTCTCCGGTGGTTCCGGGCGTGGCGCGCCGGCCGCGGTGGCCACCCAGTAGATGCCGCCCCGAGTGGACCCACCCGAGGACCCGCGCTCGCCCAGCGACGCGGCCACGAACCGGTAACCCGCGCCGAGAATCTCGCCGGCCAGCGGCTGGTCGTCCGGTAGTCGAGGCGCCTGGTACCAGGGAATGACGGCCCGCCAGGCGGCGCACCCGGAGCTGACCACCCGGGACTCCGGCGCGAGTTGGCGGCGGATGCCGCTGTCCGTGCCGTCGGCCGCGACCACCAGATCGGCCTCGATGGTGTGCCGTCCGTCGCTGACCCCCGGTCGCTCGCCCGGCTCGACGCGGACGTGTCGCACGGTGACTCCGGTACGCAGTTCGACCCGGTCGCCGAGGCCGGCGATCAGCGCGTCGTGCAGATCCTCGCGGTGCACCACCACGGGCATCCGGTCGGCCGGAACGGGACGGGGCTGTACGAGCCAGTGCCCGTCCGGGCGGCGGACCCCGCCGTCGGGCAGCGGGGTGGCGATGGCGGCCAGGCCCGCGCCGAGGCCGAGGGCCTGTAACGCGCGGACGCCGTTGGGCCAGAGCACCACCGCGGTCGGCTCGGGGCGGACCCGTTCGGCCCGTTCCAACAGGGTGACCTGCCAGCCGGACCCGGCCAGCGCGCCGGCCACCGCGAGGCCACCGACCCCTGCGCCGACCACCACCGCGCTTCGCATCGGTGCCGCCCCCGCTCAGCTGTCCCGGTCGGCGGGCCGCGCGCCCGTGGCGTCGGCCCGGTCGGTGCGGGAGGCGGATGCCTGCTCCGCCGGCTCGTCGTCGTCGCTCGACGCGAGGTCGACGGGAGCCGCGTCCTCGGACCGCTCGCCGTCATCCGGCCGGGAGTCGTCGTTGGTCGCCGGCTCCGGCGGTACGACACCGGTGTCCTGCCAGGCGGCGTACTGCTCCTCGCTCACCACCCGGTAGCCCTCCGGGGCGGCCGCCCGCGTGGGGGTCTCCCGCTCGGAGAGGTCGACCTGGGACAGGTCGGACGTGGGGGGCGGGGTCGTCGTCGCCGCCGCGCCGAGCGGGATCAGGTAGTCCCGAGGGCCGCGCACCCGCACGAAGTAGATCAGCGCGCCGAGGAAGACCAGGGCGGCGGTCCAGACGTTGAGCCGGACGCCGAGGATCTGGTTGGCGTCGTCGGTGCGCATCAGCTCGATCCAGAACCGGCCGGCGGTGTAGCCCATCACGTAGAGCGCGAACGCCCGGCCCCGGCCCAGTTTGAGTCGGCGGTCGAGGAGGAGGACCAGGGCGACGACACCGAGGTTCCACAGCGCCTCGTAGAGGAACGTTGGCTGGTAGAGACCCGGTTCGAGGATCGGCTGCCCGGCGTCGTCGCGGAGCGCGTGCCCGGGGTTGTCCGGGTCCATCCGGTGGATCTCCAGACCCCACGGCAGGGTGGTCCGGCCACCGAAGAGCTCGTTGTTGAACCAGTTGCCGATCCGACCGACCGCCTGGGCCAGCGGCAGCCCGGGGGCCAGCGCATCGGCCACCACGCTCAACGGGATGCCGAGCTGTCGAGCCGCGATCCAGGCGCCGACCGCGCCGCCGGCGACCGCGCCCCAGATGCCGAGACCGCCCTCCCAGATCGCGAACGCCTTCATCGGGTCCCCGCCAGCGCCGAAGTATTTCTCCGGCGAGGTCACCACGTGATAGATCCGGGCGCCGATGATGCCCGCGGGCACCGCCCAGACGGCGATGTCGAGCGTCGCGCCGGGCGCGACGCCGCGTTGCCGCAGCCGGCGCTCCGTCACCAGGCAGGCCAGCACGATGCCGGCGATGATGCAGAGCGCGTACGCCCGGATCGGCACCGGCCCGAGCTGCCAGACCGCGGTGCTGGGACTGGGCAGGGCCGCCTGGGGGGACAGCGAGGCGAGGGTCACGGGTGCACACGCTACCGCTGCACACCCCCGCAGCGGCACCCCGGGCCGCTGGAGTCCGCATCTCGATGACTTCTGGTTTGCACCGCCGTAGGCTCTTTGTCCATGAGCGCGCTCACCTGGGCGGTCGCCGCCGTCGTCACCGACGACTCCGGTCGGGTGCTGCTCTGCCAGCAGGGCCGGGGTGCGCGCCGGTACGCGTTGCCCGGTGGGCGGCTGCGCCCGGCCGAGAGCCCGGTGCAGGCGGCCCTACGGGACATCCGCGCGGAGACCGGCTGGGACATCGAGGTGGTCGACCTGGTCGGCGTCTACCATCTGACCGGCCCGCCGGGGGAAGCCCCGGCCGGACGCGCCGGGCCGCTGCCCGACGTGCTCGTGCACGTGTTCCGGGCCCGCGCGGCCGGGGTTCGACCCGCCGCCGACCCACCGCCGGGCTGCCGGCTGTCCTGGCACTCCCCCGACGCGCTGCCCGATGCGGTCACCCCGCTCACCCGGGCCGCCGTCACCGACGCGACCGCCGGTCACTCGGGAGTGCTCCGTGCGGTCCCCTGCATGCCCGGCGGCGTCACCTCCGCGCCACTGCCGGCGGCTCGCCCAGCCGGGGAGGGCCGGCCGGCAGCCGACCAGGACACGCAGCGGCCGCGGACCAGCCAGGACGGGCAGCGGCCCGGCACCAGCCAGGACGCGCATCCGGGGGCAGGGCAGCCACCGGAGCAACGCGGCGAGGCCGCGAACCCGTCCCTGCACCCCTGACAAGCCGTCACCGCCCCGAGGTCCGCCACGTGGCCGCGGACACCCTCGCCGCCGTCAGTCCACATCCGAACATGCCCCGCGCGCTGCGCCGACGCGGTCGGCCCGCCGCGACGATGCGCGCGCCGAGAGCTCCGCAGGGCCGGGCTCAGCGGGTGGGGTTACGGACGCCCTCGGCCAATTCGGCGCTGAGCGTGCGCAGCGCGGCCAGCCCTTCGGCCTCGGTGGACGCGTCGAGCACGCACCGGACCAGCGCACTGCCCACGATCACCCCGTCGGCGTAACCGGCGACGGTACCGGCCTGCGCGCCGGTGCCCACCCCGAGGCCCACACCGATCGGCAGGTCGGTGACCGCGCGGGCCCGGGAGACCAGCGTCGGGGCGGCGTCGGAGGTACGCGCCCGGGCACCGGTCACCCCCATCACCGCGGTCGCGTAGACGAAGCCACGGCAGTGCTGCACCGTCATCGCCAGCCGGGCGTCGGTGGACGACGGCGAGACCAGGAACGTGCGGTCCAGCCCGTGCGCGTCCGAGGCGGCCAGCCACTCGTCGGCCTCGTCCGGAATGAGGTCCGGGGTGATCAGACCGGTACCACCGGCGGAGGCGAGGTCACGGGCGAAGACGTCCACGCCGTACCGCTCGACCGGGTTCCAGTAGGTCATGGTGACCACCGGCGCGCCGGTGGCCGCCACTGCCTCGATGATGCGCATCGTGTCCGCGGTGCGGACGCCCCCGGCCAGCGCGATGTCACTGGCCTGTTGGATCACCGGCCCGTCCATCACCGGGTCGGAGTAGGGGATTTCCACCTCGATGACGTCGACGCCGGCCTCGACCATGGCGGTCATCGCGGCGATGCTGCCCTCGACGGTGGGGAAACCGGCCGGCATGCAGCCGACCAGCAGTGCCCGTCCGTCGGCGCGGGCCTTGTCGAAGGCCACCCCGATCCGGCTCATCTCACCGCTCCTTGTCGAGGATGCCGAAGTAGTCGCCGGCGGTGTGCACGTCCTTGTCGCCCCGCCCGGAGAGGTTGACCACGATGGTGGGCTCCCGGCCCAGCTCCGCAGCGAGCTTCGGAGCCAGCGCTACGGTGCCGGCGAGCGCGTGTGCGCTCTCGATCGCCGGAATGATGCCCTCGGTGCGGCAGAGCAGCTCGAAGGCGGCCATCGCCTCGTCGTCGGTGACCGGCAGGTAGCTCGCCCGGCCGGTGTCGTGCAGCCACGCGTGCTCCGGTCCGACGCCCGGGTAGTCCAGGCCGGCGGAGATCGAGTGCGACTCCAGGGTCTGCCCGTCGGCGTCCTGCAACACGAAGGTGCGGGTGCCGTGCAGCACCCCGGCGGAACCGCCGGTGATGCTCGCCGCGTGCCGACCGGTGGCCACCCCGTCACCGCCGGCCTCGAAGCCGTACAGCCGCACGGCCTCGTCGCCCACGAACGCGTGGAAGATGCCGAGCGCGTTGGAGCCGCCGCCGACGCAGGCGGTGACGGCGTCCGGCAGCGCGCCGGTGAGGTCCAGGCACTGCTGGCGAGCCTCGTCGCCGATGCCCCGGACGAAGTCGCGGACCATTGCCGGGAACGGGTGCGGGCCGGCGGCGGTGCCGATCAGGTAGTGCGTCTCGTCGACGTTGGCCACCCAGTCGCGCATCGCCTCGTTCATCGCGTCCTTGAGGGTGCGCGAACCGTTGGTGACCGGAATGACGGTGGCGCCCAGCATCCGCATCCGGGCCACGTTGAGCGCCTGCCGCTCGGTGTCGACCTGGCCCATGTAGACCACGCACTCCAGGTCGAACAGGGCGGCGGCGGTCGCGGTGGCCACGCCGTGCTGGCCGGCGCCGGTCTCGGCGATCACCCGGGTCTTGCCCATCCGCTTGGTGAGCAACGCCTGGCCGAGCACGTTGCGCACCTTGTGCGCACCCGTGTGGTTGAGGTCCTCCCGCTTGAGCAGCACCCGGGCCCCGACCTTCGCGGAGAACCGTCGGGCCTCGTAGAGCAACGACGGCGTGCCGGCGTAGTCGCGCAGCAGCGCACCGAACTCGACCCGGAAGGATTCGTCCGTCATCGCGGTGCGCCACGCCCCGTCGAGCTCGTCCAGCGCGGCCACCAGGGCCTCAGGAACGAACCGACCGCCGAAGCGGCCGAAGTGGCCGGCGGAGTCGGGCTGCGGGCCCGCCACCGGGGCCAGCGCGTCGGCGCTCATCGGGAATCCTCTCAGTGGGACGTCGGACCGGCGCGGAGTCAGCGCACCGGCCGGGGCGTTGCCGGGTGGTTGCCGGCGTTGACCAGTTCGGCGACCGCCTCGCGGGGGCTCTTCTGGGTGACCAGGCCCTCGCCCACGAGGACCGCGTCGGCGCCCGCGGAGGCGTACCGGATCAGGTCGTGCGGACCACGAACGCCCGACTCGGCGATCTTGACGACGCTGCTGGGCAGGCCGGGCGCGATCCGCTCGAACACCGACCGGTCGACCTCCAGGGTACGCAGGTCACGGGCGTTGACCCCGATCACCTGCGCGCCGGCCTCCAGAGCGCGGTCGGCCTCTTCCTCGTCGTGCACCTCGACCAGAGCGGTCATGCCCAGCGACTCGATCCGCTCCAGCAAGCCCATCAGGACGTTCTGTTCGAGTGCGGCGACGATCAGCAGAACCAGGTCGGCCCCGTGCGCGCGCGCCTCGTGGATCTGGTAGCTGGAGACCACGAAGTCCTTGCGCAGCACCGGCACGGTGACCGCGGCACGGACGGCCGCCAGGTCGTCCAGCGAACCGCCGAACCAGCGCCCCTCGGTCAGCACGCTGATCGCCCGCGCCCCACCGGCCGCGTAGTCGACCGCCAGATCGGCCGGGTCGGCGATCTCGGCCAGCCGCCCCTTGGACGGCGACGAACGCTTCACCTCGGCGATGACAGCCACGCCGGGCTTGCGCAGCGCCGCGTACGCGTCCAACGGCGGCGGCGCCGCCGCTGCCAGTTCACGGATCCGCTCCAGCGGAACCTGCTCCTGGCGTCGGGCGACGTCCTCACGTACGCCAGCCAGGATCTCGTCGAGCACGCTTACGGACGCTGCCTGGCCGGCGTCGTCCCCCTCCGCGTGCGCATGCTCAGCAGTCACCAACGGACTCCCCTCTCCGGGCGTCATGGGCCGATGCTAGGGGCAGCCGACCGACGCCGAATGCCGGGGGTATGGCGCTGCTCACGAAAAGGGCTGCGGCATAATGGCCGACTTGCCGTGAACGGGTTGTCACGCAGCGCCACCTCCGGTATCGACCACCGTCACGCGGTACGAGCCTGACGGCCACGGTCAGACCGAGCCGATCCATCGATCATGCCACCAGTTGCCGGTCCGCGCCCGACGCCAGCGACGCCGGTCGATGTTGTGAGCAAGCTCAAGGCCGAACGGACGGTCCCTGGTCACGGCCGAGGCGAGACAGTTGACCGGGCGGTCACCGCGGCGAAACGTCGGCCGGCCAGCATCGTCCTCGGGCAGACTCGATGGCGCGCCTGCCCCGACCGTCGCAACTCCTCGTGCGAGGTGACCATGAGCATTTCCGAGCCGCACCCGACCATCGGACTGACCACCATCTCGCGGACGGTGGCCTCGCTCGCCGTCGGGGTGGTGCACACCGTGGAACGGGCCGTGGTGGGTGAGGGACGGATGCGGACCGCACGGGGCAACGCCTGGGAGGCCGTCTGCGCCGACCGGGCCCGCGCCGACCAGCGCGCCGAGCTGAACCGCCTGGTCGCCGAGCTGACCGCCGCCCGCGCCGCGAGTCGCCGCGCCCAGCGGGAACGCCAGCCGGTCGGCTGACACACCCCGCCGGCCGCAACAATCGCGTCAGTCGGCCGTCGGGTCCTCGCCCCGATCCAGCGCGTCCCACGCCTCCGTGGTCCGCCGCCCCGCCAGCGGCGTCGGCGGCCCGGCCGGGCCACCCTGCGCCGAGGCGGCCTCCGGAGCGGTCCGTGCCGGACGTTCGTACCGCGCGCCCATCGCCGGCCAGTCACCGCCGCGCCACGCCGTCCACCCGCCGCCCACCGCGCCCAGCAGGCCGCCGAGCAGGCACAACGCCGGCCACTGCCGGCTCACCGGGCCACCCACGTCGGCGACCAACCCATACCCGCCACCAGCCGCCACGACCAGACCGAGCGCGCCGAGCAGCACACCGAGCACCCGCCGCAGTCGCCCCCGGGTCGCCAACACCGCGCCACCCCCGGCCAAGGTCACCAGGGCCAACGCCGGCAGCCAGGGCAGCAGGCTCGCGCCGCTGCGGGCGTCACGCACCGGCGGCAGCGGCGACGGACGTACCGTCAGCTCCACCGACCAGGTGCGCGTCGCCGCCCACAGCGCCAGACCCGCACCAGCCAGGCAGAGCACCACGGCGTACGCCAACGCGCGCCGACCCACGACAGACCGCTCCCCGCCCCTCAACGAGCACACCCTTCGTACGCGACTGCGGGGCTCCGCTGCGCTGCGCTCCTCGCGCTCACCGAGCCCGCCCTTCGTTCGCGACTGCGGGGCTCCGCTGCGCTGCGCTCCTCGCGCTCACCGAGCCCGCCCTTCGTTCGCGACTGCGGGGCTCCGCTGCGCTGCACTCCTCGCGCTCACCGAGCCGCCCGGAGTGTTTCGGCCGCCGCGATCGCGGCCAGCACAGCGGCGGCCTTGTTCCGCGTCTCCTGGTCCTCCGCGGCCGGGTCCGAGTCGGCGACCACCCCCGCCCCGGCCTGCACGTACGCGCGGCCGTCGCGGATGAGCGCGGTCCGGATGGCGATCGCCATGTCCAGGTCGCCGCCGAAACCGAAGTAGCCGACCGTGCCGCCGTAGAGGCCACGACGGACCGGCTCCAACTCCTCGATGATCTCCATGGCGCGCACCTTGGGCGCGCCGGAGAGCGTGCCGGCCGGGAAGGTCGCGGCGAGCGCGTCGAAGGCGGTCTGGTCGTCACGCAGCGTGCCGGTGACGGTGGAGACGATGTGCATGACGTGGCTGTACCGCTCGATGGTAGCGAACTCGGGCACCTCCACGCTGCCCGGCTGACAGACCCGACCCAGGTCGTTGCGGCCGAGGTCGACCAGCATCACGTGCTCGGCCCGTTCCTTCGGGTCGGCGAGCAGCTCGGCGGCGAGCGCGGCGTCGGCGGCCGGGGTGCCACCCCGCGGCCGGGTGCCGGCGATCGGGTGCAGCAACGCCCGGCGCCGCCCGTCCGCTGCCCCGGTGACCTTCA
Organism: Micromonospora sp. NPDC050276; assembly: GCF_044459545.1. Lineage (NCBI taxonomy): Bacteria > Bacillati > Actinomycetota > Actinomycetes > Micromonosporales > Micromonosporaceae > Micromonospora > Micromonospora sp. NPDC050276. Next base: position 92,715 of record NZ_JBITJA010000005.1, read on the forward strand.
GGTGCGCCTCCGGTGACGAGCCGACGATGTCGAACCCGTCGAAGCGCAGCAGGTACATGTACGGGCTGGGATTGCTCGTACGCAGCACCCGATAGACGTCCAGCGGGTCGGCGTGGGTCGACCGCTCGAAGCGCTGGGACAACACGATCTGGAAGCACTCACCGGCCCGGATCGCCTCCTTGGCCGCCTCCACCGCCTTCGGATAGCCACCCTCGGGCGTACGGCAGAGCACCTCGCCCGCCGGCGGACGCTCGACGGTGGAGATCATCGGCGGGATGGGCCGGGACAACGCCGTGGTCATCGCGTCCAACCGGCCCACCGCGTGGTGATACGCGGCGGCGACCTGCGCCGCGCGGTCCGGCGCGTCCATCGGCGGCAGCACCGCGTTGGCGACCAGGATCGCCGAGCCGTCGTAGTGGTCGAGCACCACCAGATCGGTGGCGAGCATCATGCCCAGCTCCGGGACGCCCAGGTCGTCCTCGGTCAGGTCCGGCAACCGCTCGAAGCGCCGGATCAGGTCGTAGCCGAGGAAACCGACCATCCCCCCGGTCAACGGCGGTAGACCGGCGGACGGGTCCCCGACCGGGCCGGCCAGCGCCGCCACCGTCTCCCGCAGCATCCGCACCGGGTCACCCTCGGTCGGCAGCCCGGTCGGCGGCTGGCCGAGCCAGGTCGCCACGCCGTCGCGCTCGATGAGGGTGGCGCTGCTGCGTACGCCGATGAACGAATACCGCGACCAGGCCATGCCGGCCGAGCCGACGCCCTGCTCGGCCGACTCCAGCAGGAACGTGCCCGGCCCACCGGCCAGCTTCCGGTAGACCCCGACCGGAGTCTCCGCGTCGGCCAGCAGCCGCCGGGTCACCGGCACCACCCGCCAGTCGGCCGCCAGCTCGGTGAAGGTGGCCAGGTCGGGGCTGAGGACGCCATCGGTCATGGCCGTGCCTGCCTCTCGCTCGCGACTGCGGGGCTCCGCTTCGCTGCACTCCTCGCGCTCACCGTGCCTGCCTCTCGCTCGCGACTGCGGGGCTCCGCTTCGCTGCACTCCTCGCGCTCACCGTGCCTCCGTCCCGGTGACGGGCAGTTCGGTGAAGAAGCAGGTCCGGTGGCCGGTGTGGCAGGCGGCGCCGACCTGGTCCACGCTCACCAGCAGCGCGTCGCCGTCGCAGTCCAGGGCGACCGACCGGACGTACTGGTGGTGCCCGGAGGTGGCGCCCTTGACCCAGTATTCGCGGCGGCTGCGCGACCAGTAGGTGGCCCGGCCGGTGGTGAGGGTGCGGTGCAACGCCTCGTCGTCCATCCAGGCGACCATCAACACCTCACCGGAGTCGTGCGCGCGGACCACGGCGGCGACCAGGCCGTCGGCGGTGCGGCGCAGCCGGGCCGCGATGGCCGGATCGAGCCGGGACGGGCGGGCCGGCGCGGGCGCGGACGCGGCCAGCTCGTTCGGATTGCTGGGGACGCCGGTCACCGGCGGGTCAGGTACGGGCACAGTCACCAATTCTCCCGCACGCGGCGCGGGCACCGCCGACCGCTCCCGCCGGGGCTGCGGCGGAGGCCCCGGCAGCCGGGTCTGCGGCGGAGGCCCCGACGGCCGGGGACGCGGCGAAGGCCGGGCCGGCCGGGCCAACTGAGCGACGTAGCGATCCAGCCGGCCGTCGACCAGGGCGGCGGCCAGGTCCGCGCCGGCCGTGTCGGCGATCTCCTCGGCGTACGGCCGGATCAACGGCAACGTGCCGGCGACCAGCCGTACGGCGGCGGCCCACAGCTGCCCGGTGGCGCCCGGACGCAGCCCGAGGCAGAGCAGCATGTCCGTCCGGTAGCCGGGTGGGGCCACCGGCAGGTCCAGGGCCGCCGCGAAGGCCGCCCGGCGGGAGTAGACCCGTACGGACGGGTTGGCCGGGCGCAGCACCGAGGGGCAGAGCCGGGCCAGGTCGGCGACGGCGAGCCGGACCCCGAGGCGGTCGTTGGCAGCCCGGGCGGCGGCGGCCTTACCCAGCGTGGCGATCATCTCTTCCAGTCGAGGTGGTTCGGCAGGCTGGCAGAGCACCGGCAGGTCGATCCGGGGGCGCCAGTGCGGGTCGGCCCACAGCAGCCGGGCCGGCGCGGTGACCGGCAGCCCGAACGCCCAGTCGGCCGGTTCGCCGAGCCGGTGCACCCAGGAGCGGACATCGCGGGCGGCCACCGAGACGTGGGTGACCTGGCCCGCCGACTCGGCCAGGTACGCCCGCCGGGCCGCGTACGGGGCGCCGCCGACCAACACGTCGAGGTCGACGTCGCTGTGCGCGGTGGCGGCGCGGCGGGCGTGGCTGCCGCGCAACAGGATGCCGACGACCGGCCGCTCGGCGGCCTGCCGCAACCGCGCGGCCCAATCCGCAAGAAAACCGCTATCCGGTAACGGAGCGTGACCCACCGCGCAATCGTGCCGCACGTCCGATCGGTGCGCAATGCCCGTTGGCGGACTTCGTGTCCGGTCCGGAGCCTACTGCCCGTTCTTGCACCCCGTGCGACGGTTGACGGTGGCGCCCCGCTCGCCGCCGTTGCGCCCGGAACGGTATTTCATCTACCGTTGAGTTCAACAGATGATGAGTTTTGTAAAGGTGCGTGATGGACGATGCGATAGCCGTCCGCGACCTGGTCGTCGACCGGGGCGGGCGGCGGGTGCTGGACGGCATCAGCTGCCGGGTACCGCGCGGCGCGGTGACCGGGCTGCTCGGCCCCAGTGGCAGCGGCAAGACCACGTTCATGCGAGCGGTGGTCGGGGTGCAGGTGGTCAGAGCCGGGACGGTCACCGTGCTCGGCCAACCCGCGGGCACCCCCGCGCTGCGGCGCCGGGTGGGCTACCTGACCCAGGCGCCGAGCGTCTACGCCGACCTGACCGTCCGGGAGAACGCCCGCTACTTCGCAGCCCTGTACGGGCGCGGGCGCGTCGAGGCCGACCGGGCGGTCAGCGATGTCGGGCTGGCCGAGGCGGCCGGTCAACTGGTCGCCACCCTCTCCGGCGGCCAACGCAGCCGCGCCTCGCTGGCCTGCGCCCTGGTCGGGGAGCCGGAGCTGGTCATCCTCGACGAACCGACCGTCGGTCAGGACCCGGTGCTGCGGGCCGACCTGTGGGCTCGGTTCCACGCGATGGCCGCCGCTGGCACCACCCTGCTGGTGTCCAGCCACGTGATGGACGAGGCGGCGCGCTGCGACCGACTGCTGCTGATCCGCCAGGGGCGGTTGATCGCCGACGACAGCCCCGCCGCGATCCGCGCCGCCGCCGGCGTGGACGACCTCGACGAGGCGTTCCTGCGCCTTATCCGGGCCGGCGAGGCCGCCTCCACCAGCACCGACGCGACAGCCGCACGGGAGACAGCATGAACCCGCGAATCCTCGCCGCCACCACCGGTCGCATCCTGCGCCAGCTCCGACACGACCGGCGGACCATCGCGCTGCTCGTGGTGGTGCCGGCCGTCCTGCTCACCCTGGTCTACTTCATGTACGCCGACCAGCCGACCCCGCCCGGCCAGCCGAGCACGTTCGACCGGATCGCGCTGGTGATGCTCGGCATCTTCCCCTTCGTGATCATGTTTCTGGTCACCAGCATCGCCATGCTCCGGGAACGCACCTCCGGCACGCTGGAGCGGCTGCTCACCACACCGTTGGGCAAGCTCGACCTGCTCTTCGGATACGGCATCGCGTTCGGGCTGGCCGCCGCCGTGCAGGCCGCCGTGGCCGCCACCGTGGCGTACTGGATCTTCGGTCTGGAAACCGCCGGCAGCATCGGGCTAGTGATCGGGATCGCCGTGCTCGACGCCGTGCTCGGCGTCGCCCTCGGGCTGCTGTGCAGCGCTTTCGCGCGCACCGAGTTCCAGGCAGTACAGTTCCTGCCAGTCGTGGTGGTCCCCCAACTGCTGCTCTGCGGGCTGTTCGTGGCCCGCGACCAGATGGCCGGCTGGCTCCAGGCGCTCAGTGACGCCTTCCCCCTGTCGTACGCCATCGAGGCGTTGCAGGAGGTCGGCGCCCACGCCGAGCCGACCGGCCGGATGTGGCGCGACGTGGTGGTGGTGCTCGCCGCGGTGGTGCTGGCGCTGGTGCTCGCGGCGGCCACCCTGCGCCGACGCAGCGGCTGACCGCCAGCGCCGGGCGGCGGCCGGCGCGGCAGCTGACCCCGTCGTGGGCCGGGTCGGCCCACGACGGGCCCAGGCGGACGAACGAAGGGTGGCGATGACGCGGCGAACCGGCCGGCGACCCGGCAAGCCGGGCACCCGGGAGGCGATTCTCGACGCGGCGCGGACGGCGTTCGCCGAACGTGGCTTCGACGCCGCCTCGATCCGGGCCATCGCCGGGACGGCGGAGGTCGACCCGGCGCTGGTGCACCACTACTTCGGCAGCAAGGATCAGCTCTTCCTGGCCGCGATGAACTTCCCGGTCGACCCGGCTCAGTTGGTGCCGAAGGTGCTCGCCGGCGACCGGGACGCCCTCGGTGAACGGATGGTGCGCACGTTCCTCGGCATCTGGGACTCCCCGGTCGGCAGCGCCGCACTGGCGCTGCTGCGCTCCGCGGTGAGCAATGAGTGGACCGCGCGACTGCTGCGTGAGTTCGTCACCACCCAGGTACTGCGCCGGGTGCTCGAAAACCTGGACGTCGATCCGGCCGAGCTACCGCTGCGGGGCTCCCTGGTGGCCACTCAGATGATCGGCCTGGCCATGATGCGGCACGTGGTGCGCCTGGAGCCGGTCGCCTCGGCGGACCCGGAAACCCTGGTGGCCACGATCGGCCCCACGATCCAGCGTTACCTCACCGGCCCGCTGCCGAGCTGACCCCAACCCCGCCCACCCCCTCGCGATCTTGCACTTTCTGTCCCGACTTAAGGGATCTGTCACGCATATCGACGACAGCAAGTGCAAGATCGGCGGGGGCGGGGGCGGGGGGCGGGGGGCGCGGGGCGGAGGGCTTAGCGGGGCGGGCGGGCGTTGGCCGGGAGTCGTAGTGGGGGGAGCAGCCGCGGCAGGTCGGCCGGGTCCGTTACCGGGCCGGGGAAGGCCAGCCGGATCCGACGCCGGGCGCCAGGTCGGCCGAGGGCGACCACCAGCCCGTAGCGGTCGATGCGCACCACCCGGGGCGGCCCGTCCGGGGTCTGCTCGGTCAACCCGAGCTGCCGGCGCAGGTACTCGGTCACCTGGGCGCCATGACACTCAGCGAGGTCGGCCAGCAGGCGCGCCTCCACCGGGTGCACCGGGTCCGGCTCGGCCTCGGCGTACCCCCCCGGGTCGACCCGGTGCACGACGCCGGCCCGCTCCCAGCGGACCTCGACCACCTCGAAGCGGAACAGCCGGAACCGGGTACCCAGGTCGAGCAGGTCGCCGGTCGGCTCCACCGCGGCGAAGTCGACCGCCGCGTGGCGGGCCTCGTCGCCGCGCAGTTCGGCCGCCCAGCCGGAGACCCAGGCACGACCCAGGCCGGGTGCACCGGCGGCCGGCGGCAGGTCGAGCACGTCGAGGACCACCGCCACGTCGCTACCCCCGGTGGCCGGTTGCAGGGCGGCGGCCAGGTGGCTGGCCACCGGCACCAGCAGCAGCACCCGCCCATCCGCGTCGGTGACGTGCCGGGCATGGTGCGGGCCTGGCCGGTGGGCCAGGTGCACGAGACCGGGTAGCCGGCCGGCGACGAGGGTACGAACGATCTCGGCGGGATTGGGCCGCATGGGCGCGACCTCCTTCAAAGGTTAGGCTTACCTAACCTGGAGCCTAGAGCACCTGCCCCGCGACGTCCACCACACCGCCGCACCTCACCGGGTCTGCTCCAGCCAGGAGGCGTAGAGCAGGCCGTAGACCGAGTCGGCGTCGCGGACCAACTCGTCGTGCGGCCCGCGCTGCACCACCCGACCCCGGTCCACCACGATCACCTCGTCGGCGGCCTGCGCCGTGGAGAGCCGGTGCGCGATCGCGAGGGTGGTCCGACCTCGAGTGACCGCGTCCAGCGTGCGTTGCAACCGCACCTCGGTCGCCGGGTCCACCGCGCTGGTCGCCTCGTCGAGCACCAGCAGGTCCGGATCAGCCACGTACGCGCGGGCCAACGCGACCAACTGCCGCTCCCCGACGCTGAGCGCCTCGCCCCGCTCCCCGACGGGCGTGTCCAGGCCCGCCGGCAGACCCTCCAGCCAGTCCGACAGGCCCAGCTCGGTGAAGGCGGCGCTCAGTTGCTCGTCGGTCAACTCCGGCCGGGCGAACCGGACGTTGTCCCCCACCGTCGCGTCGAAGAGGAACCCGTCCTGCGGCACCATCACCACGCGGGAACGCAGCGAGTCGAATCGGACGTCGGTCAGCGGCACCCCGGACAGCAGCACCGCCCCGGCCGACGGGTCCATCAGCCGGGTCAGCAACTTGGCGAACGTGGTCTTGCCGCTGCCGGTCTCGCCGACCACCGCCACCCGGCTCTTCGCCGGGATCTCCAGGTCGATGTCGTGCAGCACCGGCGGACCACCCGGATAGGCGAACCGCACCCCGGAAAACCGGATGTCCAGCGGCCCGCCCGGCAACTGCCGCCCCTGCTCCCCCGGGTCGGCCACGTCCGGGGCGACGTCCAGCACGTCCAGCACCCGACGCCAGCCGGCGATCGCGTTCTGCGCCTCGTTGAGCACCTCGGTGGCGATCTGCACCGGCTGGATGAAGAGCGTCACCAGGAAGAGGAACGCGGTCAGCTGCCCGATCGACAGCGTGCCGTCCACCCCCAACACCACTCCCAGCACCACCACGCCGGCCAGCGCCAGCCCCGCCGCCAACTCCCCGACCGAGCTGCCCACGATGCTGATCCGGATCGCCCGCTGCTGCGCCAGCCGCTGCCGGTCGATCGCCTCGTCCAGCCGCCGCTCGGTGCGCCCGGCGATTCCGTACGCCCGGATCACCGGCGCGCCGACCACGCTCTCACCGATCGCGCCGAGCAACGTCCCGGTGCGTTGGCGCACCGTCGCGTACGCCGAGCCGAGGCGGCGTTGCAACTGCCGGATGACGAACACCGCCGGCAGGAACGCGGCCAACACCACCAGGGTCAACTGCCAGGAGTACGCCAGCATGACGGCGGTGGTGACCACCAACTGCCCGAGGTTGACCAGCAGGATCACCCCGCCCCACTGGAGGAACTGGGTGATCTGGTCGACGTCGCTGGTCACCCGCGAGACCAGCGAACCGCGCCGCTCGGACTGCTGGTGCAACATCGACAGGTCGTGCACGTGTCGGAACGCCCGCGTCCGGACGTTGGCCAGCGCCGTCTCGCTGACCGTGAACAGCCGGCGCATCATCAGGTAGCCGCAGATCGTGGTGATCGTCAGGATCACCGCGGTGATCGCCACGACCGACCAGACCACGTTCAGATTCAGACCGCCGACGATGCCCCGGTCGATGCCCTGCTGCACGGCGACCGGCACGGCGACCCGACCGACCATGTAGACCAATGCCAGGGCCAACGTGCCGGCGAGACCGGTCCGCAGCTCCGGCGAGAGCGCCAGACCCCGTCGCAGGGTCTGCCAGGTCGTCTCCTCCCGGGCCTCCCGCGTGTCACTCGTTTCCGTAGTCGCGCTCACCGGTCCACCTCGATTTCCAGGCCCGACGGCAACGGCGCCACGTCGTCGCCGTACGGGCTCTCCTGCGCGCGGTCGACCTCGGCCTGCTCGTACGCGGTGACCAGATCGACGTAGCCGGGCACGGTGGCCAACAACTCGGTGTGGGTGCCCCGGGCGACCACCCGTCCCTGCTCCACGTAGATCACCTCGTCGGCGAGCGCGATGGTGGCCCGGCGGTACGCCACCACCAGGATCGACGCGGCCGGCACCCCCGCCTCGGCGGTGGACGACCGCAGCCCCGCCAGGATGGCCGCCTCGACTCGAGGATCGACCGCGCTGGTCGCGTCGTCGAGCACCAACAGGCGCGGCCGACCGGCCAGCGCGCGGGCCAGGGTGAGTCGCTGCCGCTGACCGCCGGAGAGCGAGGTGCCCCGCTCGCCGACCATGGTGTCCAGACCATCGGGCAGCGCCGCGACGAAGCCGTCCGCCTCGGCCAGCCGCAGCGCCGCCCAGACCACCTCGTCGTCGACACCGGGCCGGTCGAGGGCGATGTTGGCGCGGACCGTGTCGTCGAAGATGAAGGGAACCTGGGCGACCAGGGCCACCGTGCCGGCCAGCGACGCGGCGGTCAGCTCGCGCACGTCCACCCCGTCCAGGCTCACCGTGCCGGAGTCGGGGTCGACGAGGCGCACCGCCAGCGAGGCGATGGTGGACTTGCCGGCGCCGGTCGGCCCCACCAGGGCCACCGTCCGACCGGACGGCACCGTGAAGCCGACCTCGCCGAGGACCTGCGCGCCGGGCGGGTGCGCCTCGGCCGGCGGGTAGGAGTAGTGCACGTCGCTGAAGGTGAGGGTGGCCGGGCCGGAGCCGGCCGGGTCGAGCACGCGCTGCCCGTACGGCATCTCGCCGGTGGCGTCCAGCACCCGGCGGACCCGGTCCCAGCCGGCGACGCTGCGCGGCAGCTCGGCCAGCACCCACCCGATGGCACGCACCGGAAAGGCCAGCACGGTGAAGAGGAACGCCACGCTGACCAGCTCGGTCACGCTGATCGCGCCCTGGCGCAGCCGGAACGCCCCGACCACCAGCACGGCGAGGGTGCCGAGGCTGGGCAACGTCTCCAGCAGTGGGTCGAAGACGCCGCGCAGCCGACCGACCGCGATCAACGAGTCACGCAGCTCGCCGGCGCGGCCCGCGAACCGGGCGGTCTCCTGGGCTTCCCGGCCCATCGTCTTGACCACCAGGGCGCCGTCGAAGCTCTCGTGGGCGATACCGCTGACCTCGGCGCGCAGCCGCTGCGCCCGGGCCTGCCGGGGGGCCATCCGGCGGGAGTAGACGACGTTGAGCGCGAACAGCGCGGGGAAGACCGCGAGGCCGACCAGGGCGAGCGCCCAGTCGGTGGCGAAGAGCGACACGATCGCGCCGACCAGCATCACCAGTGTGCCCACGGCGAACGGCAGCGGCGCGATCGGGTACCAGGCCGCCTCCACGTCGGAGTTGGCGTTGGAGAGCAGGGTGCCGGTGGAGTTGCGGTGGTGCCAGGACAGCGGCAACTCCAGATACCGGCGGGTGACCCTGCGGCGGTAGGCGGCCTGGAGGCGGTACTGCATGTAGCCGGCGCCGAGCCGGCGGCCGAAGATGCCCGCGACCCGCAGCACGCTGATCCCGAACAACGCCGCCGCGGCCAGCGCCAGGGTGCCGGCGCCCACCTCGCCGCGTTCGATGGCCGGCAGCGCCACCTCACCGATCACCGACCCGACGACCCGGGCGCTGATGATGATCATTCCGCCGAAGAGCACGCTGCCGACGACCGCCACCGCGAAGATCCGCGGCTGCTCACGGATCGCCTGCCGCAGCACCCCCAGCCCTCGACTGAGAACGTCCCGACTTGTCCTGCTCGCCACGCTCTCCCCCGCCGTAAGCCGCAATTATCTCCCTCATCCTTACCGGTCCGAGCCAGCGCCGCCGACCCGGACCGGATATGTCGACCGTCACGTACCGGACCTCGGGCGCGCGACCCGCGCCGGCCGTCGTCCGCTGTCGCGCGCCGCCGGGCCGCCGGGCCTACGATCGGGCCATGCCGCGGTACGCCCGAGCCGAGCGCGAGGCGCTGGCCGATCTCCTGCTGGCCCTCGGGCCGGACGCCCCGACGATCAACGAAGGCTGGGCGACCCGCGACCTCGCCGCGCACCTGGTGCTGCGGGAGCGCCGCCCGGACGCGGCGGGTGGGATCGTGCTACCGCCACTGCGCGGCTACGCCGAGCGGGTCCGTCGGCGACTCGCCGCCCTGCCCTACCCAGAGCTGGTGGCGCAGGTCCGGCGACCGCCGCGATGGAGCCCGATCAGCAACCCGCTGACCGACGAGCTGGCCAACACGATGGAGTTCTTCATCCATCACGAGGACGTCCGGCGGGCCGGCCCCGGGTGGCAGCCGCGCGATCTACCCGCCGCCCTGCAGAGCGCGCTGTGGAAACGCGCGGCCCCGATGGCCCGGTTGGCGCTGCGCCGATTCCCGGCGGACCTCTACGTGCAGGCGCCCGGCCATGGCGAGGTTTCCGTGGGTCGCGGCGGCGAGCGGCTGCGCCTGGTCGGCGCCCCAGCCGAATTGGTGTTGTTCTTCTCCGGGCGGCAACGGGTGGCCCGGGTCCAGCTGAACGGTTCGGTGGAGGCCGCTCGGCGGCTACGCACCGCCAACCTGGGCATGTGACTCTGTGTGCAAAAACAGTCACCGAACGCGTGTGCGATTCCCCACACCCAGCGAGGCTCGCTGATACCTCCTCCCGTACGCTTCACCGCGCCGCTCTGCGCCGGGCGGCACGAAGTGGGGGCGCACTGTGCGGAGTTTCGCGATTTCGGCGCTGCGGGAGCCCCCGTTTCCCACGGGGCGCCACGGCGCAACGGAGCAGGTGGCGAGCGAGAGTGTCGAGTGGGCGCGCGCGTTCGGATTGGTCGATTCCAGTCAACGTGTGCATCGCCTGCAACGGGCCGACGCCGCCGGCCTGGCCGGTCGCGCCTGCCCGGACGGCTCGGTGGACGGGCTACGGCTGCTCACCGACCTGATCAGCTGGCTCTTCGTGATGGACGACGCCTGCGACGAGGACGGCCTCGGCGCTGACCCCGTTCGCCTCGGCCCGGCGATCAGCACCCTGCTCGACGTGCTGGACCGGTGCGGTGACCCGGACGCCGTACCACCCGCCATCGGGCCGCTGGGTGACGCGCTGCACGATCTCTGCCGTCGGGCCCGGCTGCACGGCCACGCCGCGTTGCTGCTGCGGTTCGTCAGCCAGATGCGCGAGTACCTGTTGGCGCTGCTCTGGGAGGCGGGCAACCGGGAGCGACGGCGGGTGCCCGAGGTGGCGGAGTACGTCCAACTGCGTCGGCACATCGGCGGTGTGCACCCCTGCCTCACCCTGACCGACCTGGCCTCGACGCGGCCCACCGGGCCAACCCAGCGCGCCAACCCGGGGCTGGTCGCCCTGGACCTGCTGGCGGTGGACCTGGTCTGCTGGTGCAACGACCTCTTCTCCTACGGCAAGGAGAGCCGGGCCGACCCGGACGCGCACAATCTGGTGACGGTGATCGCCCAGGACACCGACGCGGACGAGGCGACCGCGCTGCGGAGCGCGGCGAACCAGTTCAACCAGGGGTTGGCGGCGTACCTGGACGCGGAGGAGGCGTTGCTGGCCACCGGCGACGACGAAATCCGCGACGCGTTGACGGTTCGACGCAACTGGGTCCGGGCCACCTACGACTGGTCAGTGGTGGCTGCCCGGTACGCCTGACCGACCGTACCGGTTGGTGGGATGGGACGGCCGGTCGATCACCAGGGCTAGCCGATGCACGGTGCCAGGCAATACTCTTCGGTAACCATCATGACGTGACGACCGTCACGCCACCACCCCGAAGGCGGCTACAGCGATGGCTCTCGATGTACCGTACCGCTCCATCCCGGACATGTTCCTCAAGCGCGTGGCGGCCACCCCCGACCGGTTCGCGTTCGCGTCCCCGAACTCCGACGACTCGGGGGCTGACTGGCTGACCTGGGCCCAGGTCAGCCAGCGCGCCAAGGCGGTCGCCGCCGGCCTGCACGGCCTGGGTGTCGGCCCGGAGGACCCGGTGGCGATCCTCGCCAACACCCGGCTGGACTGGGTGATCGCCGACCTCGGCATCATGTGCGCTGGCGGCGCGACCACCACCGTCTACCCGACCACCGAGCCGGCTGACGCGACCTACATCATCGCCGACTCCGGGTCGAAGGTGCTGTTCGCGGAGAACCCGGCCCAGGCGGCGAAGATCGCCGGCGCAACCCTGCCCGCGCTCACCCACGTCGTGCTCCTCGACGGCGCCGTCGACCCGGCCGCCGCGATTCCGCAGTTGACGCTCGCGGAGTTGGAGGAGCGGGGCACCCAGGCGCTCGCCGCCGAGCCGGATCTGATCGACATGCTGGTGGCCGGCATCGGCCCGGACCACCTGGCCACTCTGATCTACACCTCCGGCACCACCGGCCAACCCAAGGGCGTCGAGCTGCTGCACGGCGGCTGGTGCTGGGAGGCCGTGGCGCAGGCGGAGGTCGGGCTACTGCGCGACGACGACCTGCAGTACCTGTGGCTGCCGCTGGCCCACTCGTTCGGCAAGACCCTGCTCTGCGGCGCCATCCACGTCGGCCTGCCCACCTACGTCGACGGACGGGTCGACAAGCTGGTCGACCTGCTCTCGGTCATCCGTCCGACGCTGATGTGCGGCGCTCCCCGCGTCTTCGAGAAGGTCTACAACAAGGCGGTGACCACCGCGCAGGACGCCGGCGGGGCGAAGGCGAAGATCTTCGCCTGGGCCGTCGGCGTCGGCAAGGAGAAGGTCGCCCTGGAGCAGGCCGGCAAGCCGGTGCCGGCGGGGCTGAAGCTGCGCTACGGGCTGGCCGAGAAGCTGGTGTTCAGCAAGCTCCAGGCCCGCCTGGGCGGCCGGATGCGGGTGCTGGTGTCCGGCGCCGCGCCGCTCAGCCCGGAGATCGCTACCTTCTTCGCCGCCGCGAACCTGCCGATCTCCGAGGGCTACGGCCTGACCGAGACCAGCGCCGGCAACTTCGTCAACCCGCCGGCCGGGCTGCGGATCGGCACGGTCGGCCGCGCGATGGGTGACCTGGAGTGCCGGATCGACACCGACGGGGAGATCCTGGTGCGGGGCCGGCCGGTGATGCGCGGCTACCACAACCTGCCGGAGGAGACCGCCGCCGCGTTCACCGAGGAGGGCTTCTTCCGTACCGGTGACATCGGCACCCTCGACGAGCAGGGCTACCTACGGATCACCGACCGCAAGAAGGACCTGGTCAAGACCTCGGGTGGCAAGTACATCGCGCCGTCGCACATCGAGGGGATGTTCAAGGCCATCTGCCCGTACACCTCCCAGGCGGTCGTTGTCGGTCAGGCCCGCAACTTCTGCACGATGCTGGTCACCCTGGACCCGGACGCGATCCGGGGCTGGGTCGCCGGCGGCCCGCTGGAGGGGCGCAGCTACACCGAAATCGTCGCCTCGGACGAGGCCCAGACGATGGTCGAGGAGTACGTCGCCCAGCTCAACGCCAAGCTCAACCGCTGGGAGACGATCAAGAAGGTGGCCATCCTGCCGCGTGATCTGACGATCGAGGACGGCGAGATCACGCCGTCGTTGAAGATCAAGCGGCGGGGCGTGGAGACCAACTTCGCCGCCGAGATCGACAAGATGTACGCCGGCACCCTCGCCGAGCTCTGACGCGTCACCGGTGGCCCCGTACCCGATCGGGTACGGGGCCACCGGCGTCGACGGCCGAGGGCCGCTCAGGCGATGACGGCGGGCTCGCGCCACCGCTGACGGTCGGCCCGGTCCAGGTCGTAGCGGATTGCCGCGAGCCGCTCGACGGCCTCCACGAGGTCCGCCGCGGGCAGGGTGAACGGCAGCCGCAGAAAACGCTCCATGGTGCCGTCCAGGCCGAACCGGGGGCCGGGCGCCAGCCGTACGCCGACCTCCTCCGCGGCCCGGGCCAACGCGCTGGAGACCGGGCCGTCCAACTCGGCCCAGAGCGTCACGCCACCGCGTGGCACGGTGACCCGCCACTCCGGCAGTCGGTGCGCCAGCGCGCCGAGCAGGGCGTCGCGCTGGACGGCCAACTGGACGCGACGGTCGGCGACGATGGCCTCGGCGTCGGCGAGCAGGTGCACCGCGACCAGCTGGTCCAGTACCGGGCTGGCCATGTCGACCCCGACCCGCACGGCGGCCAGCCGCTGCACCTGCGGCGCGGACGCGCGCACCCAGCCGATCCGCAGGCCACCCCAGTAGGGCTTGCTCATTCCACCGATGCTGATCACCCGGCTGTGCCGGTCGTAGGTGGCGACCGGGGGCGGCAGCTCGGTGCCGTCCATCGACAGGTCCACGAAGGACTCGTCGATGATCAGGTCGGTGCCGACCGCGTGGGCGGCGGCCACCACCTGCTCGCGGAGCGTGGCGGGCATCAGGTGCCCGGTGGGGTTCTGGAACTCCGGAATCAGGTAGGCCAGCTTGGGCCGGGTCTGCCGGAGGCTGCCCAGCAGCAGGTCGGGCTCCCAGCCGGTGTCGGCGGCCAGGCCGTGGGTGCTGACGCGGGCCCGCCGGCCGGCCAGCGCGGCGAGCGCGTTGGGGTAGGTCGGGGACTCGACCAGCACGGTGCCGCCCGGGGCCAGGGCGAGTCGCAGCACCAGATCCAGGGCGTGCTGGGTGCCGCTGGTGACCATGATCTGCTCGGCGGAGGTGGGCAGCCCCCGGGCGGTGTACGCGTCGGCCACCGCCTCGCGCAGCTCGATGATGCCGGTCGGGTGGTAGCCGGCCCCGCTCAGGTAGCGGGGCAGGTCTTCGGTGGCGGCCCGAGCGGCCGACAGCAGTTGGGGCGGGGCAGCCAGCGCGGCGACGCCGAGGTCGAGCATCTCCCGGTCGTCCAGCGGGGTCCACAGGCCGGTGCTGGCCACCCGGTGGTTGCCCGGCAGCATCGTCCAGCTGCCGGCGCCCCGGCGGCTGGCCAGGTGCCCGGTCTCGCGCAGCTGCCGGTAGGCAGCGGTGACCGTGGTCCGGCTGATCCGGAGCGCCTCGGCCAGCTCCCGTTCGGCCGGCAGGCGGACGCCCAGCGGCAGCCGGCCGTCGGCGAGCAGCCCGCGCACCGCGCCGGCCAGAGCGGCGTAGTCCGGGCTTCGCCGGCGGCCCGGCAACGCATGCCACTGCCCGAGCAGACGGGCTAATTGGACTCCGCGCACCTGCCCGGTCATAGCCACTCCTCGAATATTGGCTTCTTCCTCGACGAGGATTGGCATCTAGGGTGGCATGCATGGCACTGCTTGGCAATCTGCGGCACCGGCCGGTTCGACGGTTGGTCCAGCTCTACCTGGGGCTCGCGCTCTACGGCGTCAGCATGGCCCTGATGATCCGCTCCCACCTGGGCCTCGACCCGTGGGACGTGTTCCACCAGGGGCTCTCCGAGCTGACCGGGCTGTCCTTCGGCACGGTCACCATCGGCGTCGGCGCGCTGGTCCTACTGCTCTGGATCCCGCTGCGACAGCGACCCGGCCTCGGCACGGTCAGCAACGTCGTGGTGATTGGCCTGGTCGTGGACGCCACCCTGGCCCTGCTGCCCGCGGGCGGCCCGCTCAGCGTCCGGATCGCACTGCTGATCACCGGGATCGTCGCCAACGGTGCGGCCACCGCCCTCTATCTCGGCGCCCGGTTGGGACCCGGCCCCCGCGACGGTCTGATGACCGGCTACGTGGCCCGCCGACCCGGCCGGTCGGTGCGGCTGGTACGCACCGTCATCGAGGTCACCGTGCTGGCGCTGGGCTGGCTGCTCGACGGCACCGTCGGCGTGGGCACCGTCGCGTACGCGCTGGCCATCGGTCCGCTGGCGCAGTTCTTCATCCCGCTGTTCGCCGTGCCGGAGGGCGCCGCACCCGACAGCGCGGTGTCCCCGCCCGGGAGCGCCGCGCCGGCCGCCCCGACCGGCTGAACCCTCACCGACCGTCCGCGAACCGGTACGTCGCGGTGGTGTGGCGCACCGGATGCAGGGGTGGGTGTTCCCTTCCGGGACGTGCGCCGTCATCATCTCTGCATGGGGGAGAACGGTTGGCGCTGGACGGACGCCTGGATCTTCGTGTCACTCGTCATCGCGAGCGGAGCGGGGCGGCACCGTCGGTCGGCGACAAGTCGACGCCCGGAGGGCGTCCGCCTGGCCGACGTGCTCTCCACCGCCGACCACCTCAACCACGCGATCCCGCAACGGCACGAGGTGGAGGCCGCGGTTCAGCGGCTGGTCGGCGCCGGGCTGGTCAGCGTCGCCGACGGCTGGTTCCGGATCACCGCCGAGGGTGAGCAGCTGTGGCGTACCCGGCCGCGCGCGGGTGTGGCGACCATGGTGGACACCGTGCAGGGCGTGCTGACCCGCCGGCACGCGCCCGGCAGCGCCGACTGGATGCTGGACGAGGCCGACCACGCGGCTGCCGTGCAGGAGTACGCGGTCCGTTCGATCCCCTCGCCCCGCCGGTCACCGGAGGGGCACTCGGGCGAGCGCTGACCGGCTCAGCGCACCGGGTGGCCGCCGCGACGCAGCGCGTCCTTGACCTCGGCCACGGTCAGCTCGCCGAAGTGGAAGACGCTGGCGGCGAGCACCGCGTCCGCACCGGCGCCGATCGCGGGCGGAAAGTGGGCCACCTCGCCGGCACCGCCACTGGCCACCACCGGCACGTCCACGACCGCGCGGACCGCGGCGATCAACTCCAGGTCGAAGCCCGCCTTGGTGCCGTCGGCGTCCATCGAGTTGAGCAGGATCTCCCCCGCACCCAACTCGGCGCCCCGGTGCGCCCACCACACGGCGTCGATGCCAGTGCCCCGGCGACCGCCGTGCGTGGTGACCTCGAAGCCACTGGGCGTGCCGCCGTTGGGCGACCGACGCACGTCGAGGGAGAGCACGAGCACCTGCCGGCCGAACCGGTCGGCGATCTCGGCGATCAGCTCCGGGCGGGCGATGGCGGCGGTGTTCACGCCGACCTTGTCCGCCCCGGCGCGCAGCAGCGTGTCCACGTCGGCGACCTGCCGGACCCCGCCACCGACGGTCAGCGGGATGAACACCGACTCGGCGGTGCGGCGCACCACGTCGAGCATGGTGCCCCGGTCGCTGGAGGACGCGGTGACGTCGAGGAAGGTCAGCTCGTCAGCGCCGGCCCGGTCGTACGCGGCGGCCAGCTCCACCGGGTCGCCGGCGTCGCGCAGGTCGAGGAAGTTGACCCCCTTGACCACCCGTCCGGCGTCCACGTCCAGACAGGGGATTACCCGTACCGCCACCGTCATGCCGCGAGCCTATCCTCCGGCGCCGGCACGGCGGTCGACCCGATCGGGTCGACCGCCGTGGGAGAGGTCGGCGTCACACGCGGACGAGCATCTTGCCGAGGTTGTCGCCGCGCAACAGGCCGAGGAACGCGGCCGGGGCGTTCTCGATGCCGTCCACGATCGTCTCGTCGTAGGACAGCGTGCCGTCGCGCAGCCAGCCCGCGACGTCGCGGACGAACGCCGCCCGCAGGTGGTTGTGGTCGTTGACCAGGAAGCCGCGCAGGGTGAGCCGCTTGCCGATGACCAGGGTCAGGTTGCGCGGCGCGGCCGGCGGCTCGGTCGCGTTGTACTGCCCGATCATGCCGCAGATGGCGGCCCGACCGTGCAGGTTCATGACCGAGATCGCCGCCTCCAGGTGGTCGCCGCCGACGTTGTCGAAGTAGACGTCGACGCCGTCCGGCGCGGCCGCCCGCAGCGACTCGCGGACCGGCCCGTCGTGGTAGTCGAAGGCGGCGTCAAAGCCCAGTGCCCGCAGCCGCTCGACCTTGGCCGGCGAACCGGCGCTGCCGACCACCCGGCCGGCGCCCTTGAGCTTGGCGATCTGGCCGACCAGGCTGCCCACCGCGCCGGCCGCGGCGGAGACGAAGACCGTCTCGCCGGGCTTCATCGCGGCCACCTCCAGCAGCCCGGCGTACGCGGTCAGCCCGGTCATGCCGAGCACGCTCAGGTACGCGCTGACCGGGGCGATGCTCGGGTCGACCGGGCGGGCGGCGGTGGCGTCGAGCAGCGCGTACTCCCGCCAGCCCAGCCCGTGCAGGACGGTGGCCCCGACGGCGATCTCCGCCGACTCGCTGGCCACCACCTCGCCGATCGCCGCCCCGTCGAGGGGAGCGTCGAGGGCGAACGGCGGCACGTACGACTTGACGTCGTTCATCCGTCCGCGCATGTACGGGTCGACGGACAGGTACTGGTTGCGGACCACGATCTGGCCCGGTCCGGGGGTGGGCACCTCGGTCTCGACGAGCCGGAAGTTCTCGTCGGTGGGCCAGCCGACGGGGCGACTGGCCAGGTGGATCTCGCGGTTGCTGGGCACGGGGTGGTCGTCCTCTCGTCCGCAGATGGGGCCTGGGGCCGCGCGTCAGGCGGGCAGGGTCTCGCGGACGGTCAGGGTGACGTCGACGTTGCCACGGGTGGCGTTGGAGTACGGGCAGACCTGGTGGGCCTGCTCGATCAGCTGCTCGGCGACCTCGCGGGACGCGGCGGGCAGGTCGACGACGAGCTGCACGGTGAGCCCGAAGCCGCCACTGCCGTTCGGGCCGATGCCTACCTCGGCGCCGACCACGGACCCGGTCACGTCGGCCTTGACCCGGCGGGCCACCACCCGCAGCGCGCTGTGGAAGCAGGCCGCGTAACCGGCGGCGAAGAGCTGCTCGGGGTTGGCCGCGCCACCGGCGCCGCCCATCTCCTTCGGCACGGCCAGATCGAGCGCGAGCGTGCCGTCGGAGGTCTCGACGTGGCCGTCCCGGCCGTCACCGGTGGCGGTCGCGGACGCGGTGTAGAGCACCTGCATGATGGTCACTGCTCCTTCTGTCGGTGGATGGTGTCGGTGATCCGGGTGAGCGTGTCGCGCAGCGCGACCAACTCACCGAAGCCCAGACCGGTGGCCTGCGCGATGCGCAGCGGAACGCCGCAGAGCTGCTCGCGCAGCGCCCGGCCCTGCTCGGTGAGGCCCACCTCGACCCGCCGCTCGTCGCGCGCCGACCGCCGCCGCACCACCAGGCCCGCCCCCTCCAGCCGCTTGAGCAGCGGGGAGAGCGTGCCGGAGTCCAGCCGCAGCTCGGCGCCCAACTCGGACACCGTGGGGGCGTCGTCGGGACGCTCCCAGAGCACCAGCAGCACCAGGTACTGCGGGTAGGTCAGCCCGACCTCGTCGAGGATGGGCCGGTAGACGTCGGTCAGTGCGCGCGACGCGGCGTAGAGCGCGAAGCACACCTGCCGGCGCAGCACCAGGTCATCGGTCACCGCTGAACCGTAGCCCACAATTAAGTTGCGCACAACTTATCGGGCCGCAGGTCGGCCACCCGGCCGACCACGCGCACCTCAGCCGAGGTACGCCTCCAACTCCACCTCGACCAGGTGCTCCGGGTCCAGCAGACCGGCCACCACCACCAGCGTCGCCGCCGGCCGAACCGCACCGAAGACGGCGTTGTGCGCCCGGCCCACCTCGTCGGCGTGCCGCCGGTCCGTCACGTACATCCTGGTCCGCACCACGTCGCCCGGCTCCGCACCCACCTCGGCGAGCGCGGCCAGCCCGATCCGCAGCGCCTGCGCGGTCTGCGCGGCCGCGTCCCCGACGTGCACCACCCGTCCGTCCACGGTCGCCGTGCAACCGGCCGTCCAGGCCCGATCACCGGCCCGGACCACCCGGGAATAGCCGTAGAGCTGCTCCCACGGGCCACCCGACCCGAGCCGGGTCGTCGTCACGCCTCGGCCAGCGTCCGCAACGCCTCAGCCACCGTGAACGCACCCGCGTAGAGCGCCTTGCCGGCGATGACGCCCTCCACCCCGGCCGACTCCAGCGTCGCCAACGCCCGCAGGTCGTCAAGGGTGGACACCCCACCGGAGGCGATCACCGGCCGGTCGGTACGGGCGCACACCTCACGCAGCAGATCCAGGTTCGGCCCGCGCATCGTGCCGTCCTTGGTGATGTCGGTGACCACGTACCGGCTCGCGCCCGCCTTGTCCAACCGCTCCAGCACCTCGTACAGGTCGCCGCCATCCCGGGTCCAACCCCGCGCGGACAGGGTGTGACCCCGCACGTCCAGCCCGATGGCCACCCGATCGCCGTACTCCGCGACCACCCGGTCACACCAGACCGGATCCTCCAGGGCGGCGGTCCCGATGTTCACCCGGGCCGCCCCGGTGCCCAGCGCCGCCCGCAACGACTCGTCGTCGCGGATGCCCCCGGAGAGCTCCACCTTCACGTCCAACTGGCGCACCACCTCCGCCAGCAGGTGCGCGTTGGTGCCCCGACCGAACGCCGCGTCCAGGTCGACCAGGTGGATCCACTCCGCGCCGTCCTGCTGCCAGGCCAGCGCGGACTCCAACGGGTCACCGTAGACGCTCTCGCTTCCGACGGCGCCCTGCACGAGCCGGACGGCCCGGCCGTCGGCGACATCCACGGCGGGTAACAGGGTGAGGCTCACGGTCTTCTCCTCGATCAGGTACGACGGTCCAGGGCGATCACGACGATCGCCGGCAGTACGAGCAGCAAGAGCACGATCAGCGCGATACGCAACGCCAGGTTGTCGACGAACGTCCAGATCAGGATCACCGCCGCGCCGGTGAGCAGCACGATCGCGGCCCGCTCACCCCGAGTGTGCCGGGCCAGCCGCCCGGAGCGACCCCGCCGCAGCCGCGGCGTCAACCGGCGAACCACCGCCCGGCGGCGCTGCCGGCGCGCCACCCGACGCTGCCGGACTGCCCGCTCCCGGGCCTGCTCCGCCTCCCGCTCCGCCCGCCGGCGGGCGCGTTCCCGGCTCACCGCGACGCCCGTCGACCGGGCGTCACGCGACGACGCTCAGCCACCGCTGGGCAGCGTGGCGAGCCAGTTGCGCAGCAACGCGGCACCGGTGTCGGCGGACTTCTCCGGATGGAACTGGGCCGCCGACAACGAGCCGCGCTCCACCGCCGCGACGAAATCCGTGTCGTGGTGGGCGGTGGTCACCGTAGCACCGGCAGCGGCCAGCGCCGCCGGGTCGCCCATCGCGTACGAGTGGACGAAGTAGAACCGGCTCTGCTCCGGCAGACCAGCGAACAGCACCGACTCCCGGGGTGCCCGGACCGTGTTCCAGCCCATGTGCGGCAACCGGGCCGCGGCCAGCCGGGTCACCCCGCCGGGCAGCAGGCCCAGCCCCTTGGTCACCACGCCGTGCTCGTCGCCGTGCTCGAAGAGCACCTGCATGCCCACGCAGATGCCGAGCACCGGCCGGCCAGCGGCCACCCGCTCGGCGATCACCGGGCCGGCGCCCAACGCCTCGATCCCGGCCATGCACGCCGCGTACGCGCCCACGCCCGGCACCACCAGACCATCGGCGGCAGCCGCGGCGGCCAGGTCGTCGGTCACCCGGACATCCGCGCCGGCGGCGGCCAAGGCCCGTTCCGCGGAGCGCAGGTTGCCCGAGCCGTAGTCGAGCACCACCACGTCACTCATGTGCTCTCCCCCGGCAGCAGCCAGAGCACCCCGCCGACCGTGGCGAGCACCGCGAGCAACGCGGTGAGGGCCACCGCGCCCTTCGGCGCGCCCTGCCGGTGCAGCGACCAGGTGCCGCCGACCAGCACCCCGGCCAGGATCAGCAACAACGTCGGCAACACGGCACCCATTAGAGCCACCCTTCATTCGCGACTGCGGGGCTCCGCTGCGCTGCGCTCCTCGCGCTCATCAGAGCGCACCCTTCGTGCTCGGGATCGCACCGACGGCACGCGGATCGATCGAGGTGGCCTCGCGCAACGCGCGGGAGACCGCCTTGAACTGCGCCTCCACCACGTGGTGCGCGTCCGGGTGACCGCCCGGCCGGGCCGCCCGCAGCACATCGACGTGCAGCGTGACCCGCGCCGCCTGACCGAAGGACTCCCAGATGTGCCGGGTCATGCTGGTCGCGTACACCGGCCCGATGTAGGGGGCGAGCACCGGCTCGTCATGCACCACGTACGGCCGACCGGAGAGGTCCACGGCGGCCCGGACCAGCACCTCGTCCATCGGCACGGTCGCCGAACCGTACCGCCGGATGCCGGCCTTGTCGCCCAACGCCTGGTCGAAGGCGGCGCCCAGGGCGAGCGCGGTGTCCTCGATCGTGTGGTGCGCGTCGATCTCCAGGTCACCCACCGTCTGCACGGTCAGGTCGAAGCCACCGTGCCGGGCGATCTGGTGCAGCATGTGGTCGTAGAAGCCGACGCCGGTGCTGATCTCGGCGGCGCCGGTGCCGTCGAGATCGATCTCGACGAGAACCTTGGTCTCCTTGGTGATCCGCTCCACCCGGGCGGTCCGACTCATTGCGTTGTCTCCATTGCAGAAAGGAAGGCGTCGGTCTCGGCGGCGGTGCCCGCGGTCACCCGCAGCCAGCCGGGCAGGCCGACGTCGCGGACCAGCACCCCCTGTGCCAACAGGGCGTTCCAGACGATGGTCTGGTCGCCGCCGACCTCGAAGAGCACGAAGTTGGCGTCGCTGTCGGCGACCCGCAACCCTCGTTCGCGCAGCGTCGCCACGATCCGGTCCCGCTGCGCCATGATCGCGCTCACCGTACCGAGAAGGGCGTCGCGGTGGGCCACCGCCGCGCGCGCGGCGGCCTGGGTGAGCGCGGAGAGATGGTACGGCAGACGGACGAGCTGCACCGCCCGTACCACCGCCGGGTCGGCGGCCAGGTAACCCAGCCGGCCGCCGGCGAAGCCGAACGCCTTGCTCATCGTCCGGGTGACCACCAGCCGCGGGTGGCCGGGCAGCACCGCGAGGGCGCTGACCGTCCCGGGCCGGGCGAATTCGGCGTACGCCTCGTCGACGACCACCATGCCCGGCGCGACGTCGAGCACCGCGGCGATCACCGCCGGGTCCAGCGCCGTGCCGGTGGGGTTGTTCGGGGAGCAGAGGAAGACCACGTCGGGCCGGTGCTCGCGGACCTGGGCGACGGCCTCCTCGGCGGTCAGCCCGAAGTCGACGCCGCGCTCGGCCGGCACCCACCGGGTGCCGGTGCCGAGGGCCAGCAGCGGATGCATCGAGTACGCCGGAACGAAGCCGAGCGCGGTACGCCCCGGCCCGCCGAACACCTGGAGCAGCTGCTGCTGGATCTCGTTGGAGCCGTTGGCCGCCCACACCTGCTCGACGGTGAGCCCGTGCCCGAGATAGTCGGCCAGGTCGGTGCGCAGCGCCACCGCGTCCCGGTCCGGGTAGCGGTTCAGTTCGCGCAGCTCGGCCGCGAGCGCCTTGCCGATCGCCTCGACCACCGGCTCCGGCACCGGGTGGGAGTTCTCGTTGGTGTTGAGCCGCACCGGCACGTCCAGCTGCGGCGCCCCGTACGGCGACAGCCCTCGCAGGTCGGCACGGATCGGCAGCTCGTCGAGGCTGGTCACGCCGCTCCTCCCGGGAAACGGGCCTGGACCGCCTGGCCGTGCGCGGGCAGGTCCTCCACGTTGGCGAGGGTGACCACGTGCGGAGCCACGTCGCGCAGCGCGGCCTCGGTGTACTCGATCAGGTGGACGCCGCGCAGGAAGGACTGCACCGACAGCCCCGAGGAGTGCCGGGCGCAGCCGCCGGTGGGCAGCACGTGGTTGGACCCGGCGCAGTAGTCGCCGAGCGACACCGGCGACCACGCGCCCACGAAGATCGCCCCGGCGTTGCGCACCCGCAGCGCCCACTCCCGGGCGTCGACCGTCTGGATCTCCAGGTGCTCGGCCGCGTACGCGTCGACCACCCGCAGCCCCGCTTCGAGATCGTCGACCAGGACCACGCCGCTCTGCTCACCGGTCAGCGCGGTGGTCACCCGCTCGGCGTGCTTGGTCGCCGGCACCTGCCGGGCCAACTGCGCCTCGACCGCCTCGACCAACGCCAGCGACGGGGTGACCAGCACGCTCGCGGCGAGCGGGTCGTGCTCGGCCTGACTGATCAGGTCGGCCGCGACGTGGGCCGGGTCGGCCGTGTCGTCGGCCAGGATGGCGATCTCGGTCGGGCCGGCCTCGGCGTCGATGCCGACCACGCCGCGCAGCAGCCGTTTGGCGGCGGTCACCCAGATGTTGCCGGGGCCGGTGATCAGGTCGACCGGGTCGCACCGCAGCTCACCGGCCGGGTCCACCGCCGCGCCGTAGGCCAGCATCGCCACCGCCTGGGCGCCACCCACGGCGTACACCTCATCGACGCCGAGCAGCGCGCAGGCGGCGAGCACGCGGGGGTCGGGCAGGCCGCCGTTGTCCTTCTGCGGCGGGCTGACCACCACCAGCGAGCGCACCCCGGCCGCCTGGGCGGGCACCACGTTCATCACCACGGTCGACGGGTACATCGCCAGGCCGCCGGGCACGTAGAGGCCGACCCGGTCGACCGGCAGCCACCGCTCGGTGACCGTGCCGCCGGGCACCACCTGGGTGGTGTGGTCGGTGCGCCGCTGGTCGGCGTGCACCCGACGGGCCCGGCTGATCGATTCCAGCAGCGCGGCGCGCACCGCCGGGTCGAGCACTCCCTCGGCCTCGGTGATCGCCTCGACCGGCACCCGCAGCACCTCCGGAGAGATGCCGTCGAACCGCTCGCTGGCCTCCCGGATCGCCGGGTACCCATGCTCGCGGACCGCCTCCACCAGAGGCCGGATGCGCTCGACGGCGACCGACACGTCGAGCTGGGCACGGGGCAGCAGGCGGCGCGGGTCACCGAGACCGTCGCGCAGGTCGATCCGATTCAGCACCCTTGCGAGTCTAGGCGGCCGTCCCGACGTGCACGCGAGCCGCCCGTCCGCCGGGACGGTGAGCCGGGCCACGCCCACGGGGGCAAGATTGGTTAGGCTCGACCATGTGACCGCACGGCTGCCGGTGTTCCCGCTCGCAACGGTGCTCTTTCCCGGGTTGGTGCTGCCGCTGCACATCTTCGAGGAGCGCTACCGGGCACTGGTCCGACACCTGGTCGACCTGCCCGAGGGCGCCCCGCGCGAGTTCGGCGTGGTGGCCATCCAGACCGGGTGGGAGGTCGCTCCCGCCGGTCCCGGGTCGCGGCCCACCTCGGGCGTCGGCGCGGTCACCCTGCACGAGGTGGGCTGCACCGCCGAGCTGCGCCAGGTGACCGAGCTGGCCGATGGTGGTTTCGACATCGTCACGGTCGGCCGGCGACGTTTCCGGATCGCCGAGGTCGACGACAACGCAGCGCCCTACCTGACCGCCGACGTCGAGTGGCTGCCCGATCCCGGCGGTCCGGACGAGGTGGCCGATCTGCTGGCCGCCCGGGTGATCGCGGTGTTCCGGCAGTACCTCGGTCTGATCCGCTCCGACCCGGAGGAGATCTCCGAGCAGTTGCCGGAGGATCCGACGGTGCTGTCGCACCTGGTGGCGGCGACCGCGGCGCTCACCGTCGACGACCGGCAACGACTGCTGGCCATCGACGACACCGCCTCCCGGCTCCGCGCCGAGCTGCGGCTGCTCAACCGCGAGGCGGCTCTGTTGCGTCAGGTGCGGGCGGTTCCGGTGCCGCTGGCGGAGCTGGCGTCCCCACCGACACCCAACTGAACTCCCCCGGCTCGGGCTCCGGACGCAGCCCCGGCCACCGCGACCAGCCGGCCAGCAGGGTGTACATGACCGCGGCGCCGAACGCCGGCAGGAGCAGGTTGCCGTGCGGCACCGGCAGCACACCAAGCAGCCAGTCGACCCCGCCGGCCCGTAGGTCGGCGGGCTTGCTGAAGGCCTGCCCGACCGGGGCCGTCGCCAGCAACCGGTCGAAGCTGGCCAGGCCGATCCGCCGCCCCACCTGCCAGGCCACCGGTGCGGCGACCAGGCTGCCGAGCACCGCGGCGAGCAGCCCGACCGGGCCGCGCCGCCGACGCAGCAGGAACCACAGGGCGAGCGCCACGAGCAGCCCGAAGGCGAGCCCGAGCAGGCTGAACCAGCCGTCCGCGGCGATCGGCTGCTCCGGTTGCGGCTCGGCGTAGATCGCGCCCTCGGCGGTCTTCAGCACCGGAGTGTCCGGCGCGAGCGCGGCCCAGAGCAGCCCGAGGGGGGCGCCCAGCAGGGCCAGCGCGAGCACCGCGCCCAGCACCGTGGCCACGGCCCGCAGCGGACGACGCGGCTCGTCGGACGTCAGCTCCGACGAGCTCTGGTACGCCGGCGACGCGGCCACCTGACCCGGGTCGTACCCGTCCGGCGTCGGCACGGCCGACGGGTCGGCCGGTGGCGGTGTCGCGCCCGGCGTACGGGCTGGCGCAGGTTGGTCGGGCTCGTCGACGGGCCGCTCAGGGTCGGGGTTGTCCGGGCTCACCCGATGATCCTCTCAGGCCCGGCGGGCGACCGGGGCTCCGAGGGCGGCAGACCAACTCACCGGGCGAACGGCTCCACCATCATCGCCGCCGCCCGCAGCCACGCCTGCCGGGTCTCCGGCTGGAGTTGGTGGTACTCGATCGACGACCCGGTCTCCAGTGCCGGGTCGTACGGCACCACGGCCACGCCACGGGTACGGGTGGCGAAGTGCCGCTCCAGGTCGTCCTGCAGGGTCGAGCGCCCCGGGGTCGGGCAGGAGATGAGGGTGATCGCGTTGTCCGCCAACTCGCCCATGCCCTCCTCGTGCAGCAGGTCGAGCATCCAGTCCGCGCTGAACGCCGCGTCCTCCCGGGGCACGGTGGTCACCACCAGCTGGTCGGCGGCCTGCATCACGGTGCGCCAGTTGGGGCTCTCCACGTTGTTGCCGGTGTCCACGCAGACCACGTCGTGGGTACGCCGCAGCAACTCCAGCACCCGGCGGACGGTGAACTGGTCCAGTCGCTGGGCGAAGCGCGGGCTCTCCTCGCCGGCCAGCACGTCGTACGAGCCGTCGGAGGCGTGCCGCAGGTAGTCGTCCAGGCGGTCCAGCAGGGTCGCGCCCTCCAGGATCTCGATCTGGGCCAGATCGCTGATCAGGTGCCGGATCGTCCGGGCGTGCCGGGCGCTGCCGGCGCGCAGGCCGAGGGTGCCGCGCAGCTCGTTGTCGTCCCAGGCCAGCACGCCCTTGCCGCGGACGCTGCCGACCGTGGCCGCGGCGAGCACCGTGGCGGTGGTCTTGTGCACCCCGCCCTTGGGGTTGGCGAAGGCGAACACCCGGGGCGTGCCCAGATCCCGCTGGAGCACCCCGTTGGCGCGCTCCTGCTCCTGGTCGACGGCCGGTGGGCGCCACTCGATCCGGGCCGGGTAGGCACGTTCGGCGATGGCCGAGCCGATCGCCGGGGCAGGTGGCGGCGCGGCGGGCGGTGCGACTGGCGGGGCGACCGGCGCCGGGGGTGCCGGGGCGACCGGCGGGGGCGGCGGCGCGGCAGCCGGATAGCCGGTCTCCGGCTGGTAACCGGTCTCCAGCAGGGCGTAGCGCGACTCCACCGGCGGGTCGCCCGGCCGGTAGCCGTTGTCCAGCAAGGCGTAGCGCGACGGAACCGGGTCGGGGCCGCGCGGCGGCGGCTCGGGCTCGGCCCGGTATGGCGGCTCGGGCTCGGCCCGGTATGGCGGCTCGGGCTCGGCCCGGTACGTCGGCTCGGCCCGGTAGTCCGGTTCGGCCCGGTAGCCCGGGGCGGCGCGATAGTCCGGCTCAACGCGATAGCCCGGCTCGGCCCGGTAACCGGGGTCAGCGCGGTAGTCCGGGGGATCGCTGCGGTACGCCGGCTCGGCTCGATAGTCAGGCTCGGCCCGGTAGGCGGGCTCGGCCCGGTAGGCGGGCTCGGCCCGGTACGCGGGCTCGGCCCGGTAGTCCGGCTCCGCCCGGTAACCCGGCTCGGCCCGGTAGGCGGGATCGACGCGGTAGGTCGCCTCGGCCCGGTAACCGGGCTCCGCGCCGTACGACAGATCGGCCGGATGCCCGATGGCGGGTGCCCGCCCGGCGTAGCCGTTGGGGGCCGCACGCCGGGGCAGCGGATCCGGCGGCGTCTCCTCGTCGGCACGCCGGTCCGACTCGGTCTGCTCCGCGCCGCGACCGCCCAGCCGGGCACGGTCCAACAACGCACGCCACCGCGGCGCTGGTTCGGCCGGCCGGCCCCAGCCGGTCTCACTGCCCTCCACGGCCCGCCCTCCCAGCGCCATCGATCTCCGTCTGACAGGCTACGAACCAAACCCTATTCGGACCACACCTCAGAGCGCACACCAGCCGACGCAGATCACGACGACGTCGGTGTCGGCGGGTCGACGCCGACGGTGTCCGGGGAGGTGGTGACGCTCGGCGGCGCCGACTCGCTGGGCTCCGGCTCCGGTGGTTCGGGTGACGGAATCGTCACGACTGGTGCGGGTTCCGACGATTCGCCCATGGGGGCCAGCGGCACCGGCGCGCTGGTTGCCGGCTCCGGCCGCTCGGTCTGGGTCGGCGCGGGGCTCGGCCCGGTGTCGGCCGGCGGGCGCACCACGTCGCGCTGCTCGGGCAGTGGCGGCGTGAAGACCGTGCGGTCCAGCCGGTACACCTCGGGGGCGGGGTCGACCGCCCGCACGTCCGGCCGGGCCGCGACACCGCGCAGCGCCACCGGCGTCGCGCGGACCACCGCCGCGTAGACGCAGGCACAGCCGGTGCGGTACGCGGCCGCCTCGGCGGCGGCCACCTCGGCGCCGCTGACGTACTGCTCCCGCAACTCCCGCTCGCCCACCCCGTCGCCGGCGACCGCGGCGGCCCTGGCCCGGTAGTCGGCGGCCTCAATGTCCTTGCGGGCCGCCACCTGCGCCATTCCGGCGACCACGTCGTCGGGCACCCGCAGCGCGGGGATCTTGACGATCTCGGTCTGCCGGCCGGGCAGCGGAACCCGCCCGAAGACGGTCGAGACCCCGACATCGCCGAGCACCGTCGCCAGCCGCTGCGGTGGCAGGTACGCGTCGAGCGTGACCAAGGCGTACGTTCCGCCCTCGGCGGCCGGGGCGGACGCGGCCAGCGCGGCCAGGTCGGCCGCGGCGGACCGCAGGTAGCCGGGGACGGAGTCGCCGTCGGAGACACCGACCCGGGTCACCTCGCCCACCGTGCGGTCGCCGACCGGAGTGTCGTCGACGGCCCAGACCGCGGTGCCCAGCACCGCCGCCGCGGAGAGCACGGCCGCCCAACTGAGCACCCCGGACCGCGCCGACCGCTCGCCCAGCCGGGCCACGGCCCGGGTCAGCGGCGGCAGCAGTCGCTGGTCCAGCTGCCGCAGCAGGTTGCCGGCGCGCACGGGCGGGATCCCCTCTGTGGATCGGTGTCGGGTGGTCGCCGCTCAGTCACGCAGGATCTGGAGCGCACGGTCCAGGTCGTCAGGGTAGTCGCTGACGAACCGGACCTCGTCCCCCGTTCGGGGGTGCAAAAAGCTCAGTTCGCGGGCGTGCAGCCACTGTCGGGCCAGGCCGAGACGGGCCGAGAGGGTGGGATCGGCGCCGTAGGTGAGGTCACCCACACAGGGGTGCCGCAGGGTGGAGAAGTGCACCCGGATCTGGTGGGTCCGGCCGGTCTCCAGCCGGACGTCGACCAGGCTGGCCGCCGGGAACGCCTCCAGGGTGTCGTAGTGGGTGATGCTCGGCTTGCCGCCGGAGACCACCGCCCACCGGTAGTCGTGGGTCGGGTGCCGGTCGATCGGCGCGTCGACGGTGCCGCGCAGCGGGTCCAGGTGGCCCTGCACCACCGCGTGGTAGCCCTTGTCCACCTCGCGGTACTTGAAGGCCCGCTTCAACGCCGTGTACGCCTGTTCGCTCTTGGCCACCACCATGATCCCAGTGGTGCCCACGTCGAGCCGGTGCACCACGCCCTGCCGCTCGGCGGCGCCACTGGTGGAGATGCGGTGCCCGATCGCGGCGAGCGCTCCGATCACGGTCGGGCCGGTCCACCCCGGGCTGGGGTGCGCCGCGACCCCCACCGGCTTGTCGACCACGACGATGTCGTCGTCGGCGTAGACCACCCGCAGGCCGGGCACCGCCTGCGGCACCACGGTCGGCGGTGCGACCGGGGCAGGCAGCGTGACGTCCAGCCAGGAGCCGGCCTTGACCTTGTGCGAGTTGGGCCGGGCGGAGCCGTCGACCAGCGCGTCTCCGGCGTCGACCAGGGCTGCGGCGGCGGTACGGGAGAGCCCGAACAGGCGGGACACCGCCTGGTCCAGGCGCATGCCGTCGAGGCCGTCCGGCACCGGGAGGGAACGGTGGTCGCCGCCAGCGGCGAACGCGGAGGTCATGCCCGCTCCCGCTGCTCGGCGCTCGGCGCGGCGTCCGTCGCGGCCGGGTCGCTGTCGCGCCCCGCCCGCCGGCCGTCACGTTGGCGGCCGGTCAGCTCCAACAGGACGGCCAACAGCACGCCACAGACCAGCGAACTGTCGGCCAGGTTGAACACCGGCCAGACCTGACCGTACGGGTCGAAGAGGCTGATCATGTCGACCACGTGACCGTGGAAGGGGGCCGGGGCCCGGAAGATCCGGTCGACGAGGTTGCCCAGGGCGCCACCCAGTACCAGGCCGAGGGAGATCGCCCAGGGCAGTGAGCGCAGGCGCAGGGCCATCCAGACGATCCAGCCGACCACACCGATGGTGATCAGCGGGAAGACCCAGGTGTGGTCCGCCCCGATGCTCCAGGCCGCGCCGCTGTTGCGGGTCAGGCTCAGGTAGACGAAGCCGCCGAGCAGCCGGACCGGCTCCCGGCCGGTCAGCGCGGCCAGCGCGAGGTGCTTGGTGACCAGGTCGGCCAGCAGGGCCACCAGGGCGACTCCGGCGAGAATCGCGACGGCCCGGGGCCGGCGGGTGCCGCCGCCCGGGTCGGTGCGGCCGGGTTCGGCGGACGGTGCTGCGGTCATGCGCTCCCCATCGACAGTCTTGGCGGTGATCACTCACCGTCTCGTCGCCGCCGGGGAACGGACCTCAGCGCCGCTCCTCCAGCTGCTTGCACGTCACACACTGGGTGGCCGACGGGAAGGCGGCGAGGCGCTCAACCGGGATCGGGTTGCCGCACCGCTCGCACCAGCCGTAACCACCCTCGTCGAGGCGCTCCAGAGCGCGCTCCACCTGCGTGATCCGTTCCAGAATGCTGTTGGCGAGAGAGATCTCCTGCTCCCGCTCGAGCGTCTTGGTGCCCGTGTCGGCCTGGTCGTCCCCGGCCGAGTCGGTCAGCCGATCGCGCTGCAGCTCGGTGATCTCACTCAGCGTCTGATCGTACTCGGCACGAAGCTCGTCCCGCCGCGCCGCCAGCGCCGCCCGGATCTTCTCGGTCTCGGCGGTGCTGCGGGTGGCCTTGGGCGCCGGCTTGCGCCCGGCGGTCCTGGTGTCGGCTGGCTTCGCCATGGGTCGCTCCCTCGGCCGGGGTACCGCGCGGTCGCGGCGCCTGGTCAGGGGGCGCCGACCAAGGCGTCCCCTTATGTACGAAAAGGGGCGCACGGCGACGATGGCCGCGCACTCCGGAGGTTGGCAAGAATACGGAACGTACAGGCGTCCGACAACGTGCCGCACCGTCGCACCGTCTAACAGCCCCTAGCCCTGCCCAACTGGGGCAAAAGGAACGCTAGCAGATCAACCGACCACCTCATCTCCGTACTCACCAAACCATCGGGCCAGACGACCCCGCCGACTGACCGCCCGCAACCGCCGTTCCGCGGCGTCCCGCACCCCGGCGGTCGCCACGATCAGCAGACTGTCGCCGGTCTTCAACCGGGTGTCCGGTGCGGGCACGAAGCCCACGCCGTCGCGCAGCACCAGGGTCACCGACGCGCCCACCGGCAGCCGCAACTCGTCGACGTGCACGCCGGCCAGCCGCGAGCCCGGCGGCACCTCCACCTGGAGCAGGTCCGCCCGCATCCGCTCCAGCGGCGCGGTCTCCACATGGATCTCGGCGGCCTCGGCCGGCGCGGTCACCCGCAACCGGCGGGCGAACGGCCCCAGCGTCCCGGCCTGCACCAGCGTGAAGATCACCACCAGCACGAAGACCACGTCGAAGAGCCGCTCCGCGCCGGGCACCCGCTCGGAGAGCGGGATGGTGGCCAGCACGATCGGCACCGCCCCACGCAGCCCGGCCCAGGACAGGAACGCCTGCTCTCGAAGGCCGACCCGGAACGGCAACGCCGAGACGGCCACCGACAGCGGCCGGGCCAGGAGCACCAGAGCCAGCCCGGCGACCACCGCCGGTAGCACCGCGGCGTCCAGCCGGCCCGGCGAGGCCAGCAACCCGAGCAGCACGAACAACCCGATCTGGGCGAGCCAGGCCAGCCCGTCCGCGAAGCCGAGAATCGCCTGCCGGTGGGACAGGCGGGCATTGCCCAGCAGCACCCCGGCCACGTAGACGGCGAGGAACCCCGAGGCGTGCAGAACCGCCCCCGCGGCGTACGCCAGCACGGTGATGCCCACCGCGGCGATCGGGTAGAGACCGGCCGAGGGCAACGCCGCCCGGCGCAGCGCCCAGGTGCCGGCGACACCCGCGGCCGCGCCCACCGCCGCGCCGACGCCCAGCTCGTAGCAGACCAGCGCGACCTCGTACCACCACGGGTGCGACCAGCCCTGGTGCGACAGCAGCACCACCAACAGCACCACCGGGGCGTCGTTCATCCCCGACTCGGCCTCCAGTGTCGCCACCAGCCGAGGCGGCAACCGCAGCCGGCGCAGGGTGGCGAAGACGGCCGCCGCGTCGGTGGACGAGAGCACCGCACCGTAGAGCAGCGCCAACCGCCAGTCCAGCCCCAGCAGCAGGTGCACGGCGACGCCGACCACCACGATGCTGACGATCACGCCGACCGTGGAGAGCGCGGAGGCCAGCCCGAGCACCGGGCGCAGCGTGGTCCACCGGGCGGTGAGGCCACCCTCCGCGATGATCACGATCAGCGCGCAGAAGCCGAGAGTCCGGGTCAACTCGACGTCATCGAAACGGATGCCCAACCCGCCCTCGCCGATCGTCACACCCAACGCCAGGTAGACCAGAAGGCTGGGCACGCCGAGTCGGGTGGAGAGCCGCACCGCACCGACCGCGACCAGCAGCACGGCCGCACCGACCAGCAGCGCGATATCCAGCCCGGGCGTCACGGCTGCTCCAGCCCGGGCGTCACGGCTGCCTTGCCTGGGCTGTCCTCACCCGGCGGATCCGTCGCGCAGTCGGCGCAGCACCTCGGGCACCTCCGGGCCGGGCCGATCGACGAGGAAGAGCTTGTCCCGGCTGGCCGCGCCGGTACGCAGGGACACGGCGGCCGGTCGGACGCCCAACGCGCCGGCCAACGCCCGACGGGCCGCCTCGGTGGCCCGACCGTCGACGGCCGGGTCATGGACCGCGGTCACGAGGGCGGGCCCGTGCGGACCGTCGAAGCGCCCACCCACCCGGTCCCGGGAGGCACCGGGCTTCACCCGTACCGCCACGGTGAGCGTGTCCTGCGCGGGCATCGGGGCCCGCTTCAGATCGGCCGGGCGTCGGCAAGGAGAGCGGTCGCTGGCGCGCAGTGCGCACACGGCGTGAAGCCGAGTTCCACGGCCTCGGCGACCGGCAACGTCTCGGGCTGCCGGCCAATCAGGTGCGGGCAGCTGCCGAGGTGGTAGCGGGGGCGGCCGTCGACCACCTCGACGGCGTCGGACAGTCGGGCCACCCGGGCCGCCTCGGCGGCCGTGACCTGCTGCGCGGCCGGCTCGTCGTCGGCCGGGGCCACGCGGTCGACGACGTCGTCGGTCGACGCTGGGACCGGCGACGCCGGGCTGACGGGCCTGGCGCGAGCGGGCGCCTCATCGGCCGGTGTCCCGAACGGCGACCCCTCGTCGAGCGGCGGCTCGTCGTCGACGCGCGGCGGATCGAATGGCGACGCGTCGACGGGGGGCACCTGGTCGACCGGCGGCACGGGTGGTTGCCGCCACCCGGTGCCGCCGGCACCAACATTCGAGGGCACGTGCTGAACCGGCACCTCTGGCTCGACCAGTGGCGGCCCGTACGCGACACCCGGCGTGGCCTGGCTGGCCGTGCGAGGTGCGTCGGGATGCCGCCGGTCGGCCCGACCGGGATCCGCCATGGCGCGGTTGGCGGCTGCCTGGCGGGCGCCCACCACCAACGCCACGGCGGCCAGCAGACTGGCCGCGATGGAGATGACCAACAAGAAGCTGGAGCCACCGGCCAGGCCGAGCACCAGCAGCACCACCGCGACGAGGATGAGCAGGAGACTTGCGACTATCACGGCTCACCCCCGCCGCGTCGAACCATCCAGGCAGGGCCGGCGACCGTCACCATTGCCGGACAGCGATCGCCGGCCGGTGCTCAGCGTCCGGCTTCGAGGGCGCCGGAGCGCCCGCCGCCGCCGTACGAGCCCGCGAGACCCGCCGCGGCCAGCCCGTTGCCGCCAGCGACCCGGCCGGCTTCGGAGCGGGTCATCTCGGCTTCGAGGCCCTGGCCACGACCGTCGAGGTCACGCAGCTGGCTCTCCAGGTAGGCCTTGAGCCGGGTGCGGTACTCGCGCTCGAACTGCTTGAGCTCCTCGATGTGCTTCTGCAGCGCCGTGCGCTTGGCGTCCAGGCCGCCCATGGCCTCCTGGTGCCGCTGGCGGGCGTCCCGCTCGAGGGCGTCAGCCTTCGCGCGCGCCTCCCGGGTCACCTCCTCAGCCTTGCTGCGGGCCTCGGACAGCAGCTGGTCGGCCTCGCGGCGAGCGTCGGACACGTGGTCGTCGGCGGTGCGCTGGGCCATCATCAGCACGCGCAGGGCCTGCTGCTCACCGTCACCGGTGACGCCGCCGGCCGGGCCGCCGGTCGCGCGGACCTGCTCCAGCTCGGCCTGCATCGCGCGGGCAGCCTGCTCGGCCGCCGACTTGTCGCGCTGCACCCGGTCGAGCTGGGCCTTGACGTCGTTGAGCTCCGCCGCCAGTCGGGCGTCGCCGCCGGGGCCTGCGGGGGCACCGCCACGGCCGCCGCGCTCCACCTGGGCGCGCAGCTCGTTGTTCTCCTCGATGAGACGGGCGAGCTCGCGCTCGACCTCATCCAGGAAGGCGTCGACCTCCTCCTCGTCATACCCCCGCTTGCCGATCGGCGGCTTTTTGAAGGCGACGTTGTGGACGTCGGCCGGGGTCAGCGGCATCGAAACTCCTCGGGTCAGTTGCGGCCGCGAAAGCGCGTCGGTCATCAGGCAGATGCCCTGATCGACGGCCCTAACACGAACTCCATCAGCACGAACAGGATAACCAGGAGCACAAGGGAGGCCAGGTCGATGCTCACGGTACCAATTCGCAGCGGAGGGATCACACGCCTCAACGCGTTGAGAGGGGGATCAGTGACGCTCCACACGGATTCCAATCCTGCCGATGCTCCACGCCCCGGTTGCCAGCGACGGCCGTACTGCAGGACGGCGCTCAACACGAACCGGGACAGAAGAACGAGCAGGAAGACATAAAGGATCAAGTACAGCACTTGCAGTAAGATCGACAACACGGTCAGCGACGTCCCTCGGGTCGGGCGGGGTCAACTCAAACTGAAAAAGCCGCCCTCAGCGATCTTGGCCTTGTCCTCAGCGGTGACCTGGACGTTAGCCGGTGAGAGCAGGAACACCCGATTGGTCACGCGCTCGATCGTACCGCGCAGCCCGAACGCCAGTCCGGCCGCGAAGTCCACCAGACGGCGGGCGTCGGCCTCATCCATCTCGGTGAGATTGATGATCACCGGAACCCCGTCGCGGAAGTGCTCACCGATGGTGCGCGCCTCCCGGTACGTGGTGGGGTGCAGCGTGGTGATCTGGTAGCGCTGCTCCTCCTCGGGCAGGGCGCGCTCACGCGACGTGACCTGCGGCGCGAGGGCCAGGTTGTCCCGAGTGTGGTAGGTCAACGCGCCGGAGGTCTCGCCCGCCGACGACCGGGTGATCGACCGTACGCTGGAGCGCTCGATCCGCTCCGGACGCTCGCCGTCACCGCGCTCGGACTCGCTCAACCGCCCGCTCGCCCGCTCGGAGAGTCGACCCCGCCCACTGTCGCGCGGCCGGGGAGCCGGCGGCTCCTCGGTGTCGTCCTCATCCTCGTCGGCGAACTCCTCGGCGTACCGGCTCTGCCGGTACCGCGAGTCGCGGTAGCCACCCTTGTCGTAGCCACCGTCGTCGTAGCCCCGCTCGTCGTCTTCTTCGACCAGACCGAGCCAGACCCCCGCCTTGCGCAGTGCACCCATCCCGCGCCCTTCCGTCCGCCGTGCGGCACGCGCCCCCGTGCCGTGTCGCCCGTCGCGAGTGGACAACCATGCCCATCGGACCGGAACGGCAATCCCCCAGCGCGCGATTCGCGTCGCGCGCCACGACCCCCGACTAGGAGACGCCCGCCCCTGAAACAACACTGATGTAATTTGCTTGTCTCGCGGTCAGGCTACCGCAGCGTGGGACGCATTCCGAGCAACGCGCTACCGACTCGGACATGTGTCGCGCCGTAACGGATCGCGATTTCGAAATCTCCGCTCATCCCGGCGGACAAAGCGGTGGCTCCCGGATGGACGGCCCGAAACGCGTCGGCGACCTCCGCGAGTCGGGCGAAGGCCCGCTCCGGCTCCCACCCCAGCGGAGCGACCGCCATCAGGCCCACCAGGCGCAGCCCGGACGCGTCGGCCACCGCCTCGGCCACCGGGTCCAGCCCGGCGCCCGGATCCGCCGAGTCCGGCAGCGCTCCGCCCCGAGCCGCGTCGCCGTCGATGCTCACCTGGACCAGCACGTCGAGCGGCGCCGGCCGCTCGACCGTCGCGGTGGCCAACGCCCGAGCCAGCCGGACACTGTCGACGGAGTGCACCACGTCGGCGTAGCGGACCACCGAGCGGGCCTTGTTGCGCTGCAACTGGCCGATGAAGTGCCAGCGGGGACGCACCCCGGCCGCAGCCACCTCGGCGGCCTTGCCGGCCGCCTCCTGGTCGCGGTTCTCCCCCATGTCGGTCACCCCGAGCCCGGCCAACGCCAGCACGTCGCTGGCCGGGTAGGTCTTCGTCACCGCAATCATCGTGACCTCGGCGCGGTCCCGGCCGGCCTGCGCGCAGGCGTCATCGACCCGGGACCGGACCTGGGCCAGACCGGCGGCGAGTTCGGCGCGCCGATCCGGTCGTACCGTGGCTGAGCTGTCGGTCATCGGCGGTGCTCAGGACCCGTTCTTGAGAAAGTCGGGAACGTCCACGTCGTCGAAGAGCACGCGACGCGGCGACTGGGCCGGCGCCGGGTTGGTGGCCGGCGCCGGCACGGGAGTGCTCTGCGGCGCCGGCTGGTTGGTGTTGGTCTTACGGGACGGCTCGGCCGCCTTGTACGCCGGTGTGCCACCGTCGAAGCCCGCCGCGATGACCGTCACCCGCACCTCGTCACCGAGCGCGTCGTCGATGACCGCGCCGAAGATGATGTTGGCGTCCGGGTGGGCCGCGTCGGTGACCAGCTGGGCCGCATCGTTGATCTCGAACAGCCCCAGGTCGGAACCACCGGCGATGGAGAGCAGCACGCCGCGCGCGCCGTCCATGCTCTGCTCCAGCAGCGGGCTGGAGATGGCCGCCTCGGCCGCCTCGACCGCGCGGTTCTCGCCGCGGGCGCTGCCGATGCCCATCAACGCGCTGCCGGCGCCACTCATCACGCTCTTGACGTCGGCGAAGTCCAGGTTGATCAGACCCGGGGTGGTGATCAGGTCGGTGATGCCCTGCACACCCGAGAGCAGCACCTGGTCGGCCGTGCGGAACGCGTCCATCATGCTGATGTTGCGGTCACCCAGGGCCAGCAGCCGGTCGTTCGGAATCACGATCAGCGTGTCGCACTGGTTGCGGAGTTCGTCTATCCCCGACTCGGCCTGCACCTGGCGGCGCTTGCCCTCGAAGGAGAACGGCCGGGTCACCACGCCGATGGTCAGCGCGCCGAGCTTACGGGCGATGTTGGCCACCACGGGTGCGCCGCCGGTGCCGGTGCCGCCGCCCTCGCCGCAGGTCACGAAGACCATGTCGGCGCCCTTGAGCACCTCCTCGATCTCGTCGCGGTGGTCCTCGGCGGCGTTCTTGCCGACGTCCGGGTTGGCCCCGGCCCCCAGGCCACGGGTCAGCTCCCGACCGACGTCGAGCTTGACGTCGGCGTCACTCATCAACAGCGCCTGGGCATCAGTGTTGATCGCGATGAACTCGACGCCCTTGAGCCCAACCTCGATCATCCGGTTGACGGCGTTGACGCCGCCGCCCCCGATGCCGACGACCTTGATGACCGCCAGGTAGTTGTGCGGAGGTGTCATCTCCGGTCCTTTCCTTCGAGATTGGGGTAAACCCTCACCCTCTACTAGA
The DNA here is from genome assembly GCF_044459545.1 of Micromonospora sp. NPDC050276. NCBI lineage: Bacteria > Bacillati > Actinomycetota > Actinomycetes > Micromonosporales > Micromonosporaceae > Micromonospora > Micromonospora sp. NPDC050276. Next base: position 130,450 of record NZ_JBITJA010000005.1, read on the forward strand.
GGCTTACAGTTATGTCAACCACTGATCCTCTTCGGGGCAACGTAAGCGCCACCGCCCACGGAGCCAAGGACCCGGACGGCGTGTCGCCGAGCGGAGCGCGACGGGTCACCTCCGCGCACGCTCACCGGTCAACGAAAGGTCACCACGTCCGGTGCACTCACGTCGATCCGATCGGTCTTCTCGTCCAGCAGCGCGGTGGCCACCCGGGCCTTGTCCGTACCCCGGGACGCGTCACCCCAGACCACCGTCCGGTCCCCCCGCAGCCGCAGGCTGATCCGGGCCAACCCCTCCACGTTCACGTCCAGCAACTCCGCACGCAGCTGTGGGGTCAGCGCCACGAGCACCTCCAGCGCGGCCCGGGTGCCCGGGTCGTCGGCGGCCGGCCGGCCCACCGTCACCTGCGGCAGCCCGGCGGGGCGCTGCTCCACCGTCCGGAACGCCACCCCGCTCCGGTCGATCACGGCGAACGCCTCCCCCTGCGGCACCACCGCCACCGGGGTCCGCTCGGTCACCCGCACCACCAGCGCGCCGGGCCAGTCCCGGGAGACCGTGGCCCGCTCCACCGCCGGCAGCGAGCCGACCCGACGAGCGGCGGCGGCCAGGTCCACCCGGGCCAGCGGCACCCCGTCCGGCACCCCCACCGCGTCGTGTACCTGCACCGGAGTGACCAGGCCGGCACCCTCCACCCGCACCTCCCGCACGCCGAACAGCCCGGTGCCGAGCACCACCCAGGCGATCAGCCCCGCCAGGGCGAGCACCCCGGCGGCCACCGCCCACGGCAGTGCCGCACGCATGCGACGCTGCCGGGCCCGGGCCATGAACCGGCGGGTCGAGGGCGGCACCGCGTCGCGGCCCGCCCGGACCAGCTGCCACCGCCGGGCCGGACCGCGGCGCGGCGCACCACCGTCGGCGGCGCTGGTGCGCCCTCGGGCCGGGCCGGGACTCATCCGGCCGTGGGCGCCGAGCCGCCGGGCACCGCGGTGCCACCGAGAGCCGCGCCATCGCCGCCGGACGTTGCCCCACCCGACACCGGATCACCGATCGCCGGGGCGGTGGCCACCGGGTCGACGGTCGCGGTCGGTGCGGAGCCGGCCGTCCGCTCACCCAGGGCGGCCAGCAGCTCGTCACCCATCAGCGAGATCGGCGGGGCGCCCATGGTGACCACCACGTCCCCCGAGCGGGCCCGTCGGGCCACCTCGACCGGGGCCTGCTCCCACGAGTCCACGAAGACCTTGCGATCGGCGGGCAGCGCCACCGCCGCGATCAGCGCCGCCGAGCCCTCCCCGGGTTGGCGCAGCTCGCCCGGCCCGAAGACCTCCAACAACACCACCTCGTCGGCGATGGCCAGCGCCGCGGCGATCTCCGCCTGGGAGTCGCGGGTGCGGTACAGCCGGTACGGCTGGAAGACGACGATGAGTCGCCCGTCCCCGGCCACCTCCCGCAGCGTCTGCATCGCCAACGTCATCGAGGTCGGGTGGTACGCGTACTCGTCGTAGACCAGCACGCCGTCCGCGACACCCTTGCGCTCGAAGCGCCGCCGCACGCCGGGGAAGACCGCCAGCGCGGCCTCGGCCGCCTCCAGCGGCAACTCCAGCAGGTACGCGGCCAGCACGGCGGAGGCGCTGTTGAGCCCCATGTGCCGACCCGGCACCGGCAGCCGGAACTCGCCCAGCGACCGGCCGTCGATCGCGGCCAGGTAGCGCACCCCACGCGCCGAGGAGACCATCTCGGTCAACCGCAGGTCGGCGTCGGCCGCCTCGCCGTAGGTGAACACCCGCCGCCCCTCGGCCCGCAGGCTCTCGGCCAGCCGCCGCCCGCCCGGGTCGTCGGCGCAGGTGATGATGAACCCGTCCGGGTCGGTAAGCCGGGCGAACTCCACGAACGCCGCCTCCAGCGTCGCGTAGTCGCCGTAGGTGTTCAGGTGGTCCGCCTCGACGTTGGTGATGATCGAGACGTACGGGCGGTAGATGAGGAACGAGCGGTCACTCTCGTCCGCCTCGACCACGAAGTGCTCGCCGGTGCCGTGATGGGCCCCCGAGCCGACCTCGGAGATCTCCCCGCCGATCACGAAGGACGGGTCCACACCGGCCTGCTGGAGCACCATGGTCACCATCGAGGTGGTGGTGGTCTTGCCGTGCGTGCCGGCGACGGCCACCGCCCGGCGGCCGGTCATCGCCGCCGCGAGCGCCTCCGAACGGTGCAGCACCCGCAGGCCGCGCCGCCGCGCCTCGACCAGCTCCAGGTGGTCCTGCGGAATGGCCGACGAGTAGACGACGGTGTCCACCCCGTCGAGGTTGGTCGCCTCGTGACTCATGTGGATCGTGCCGCCCAGCGCGCGCAGGCCGGCCAGCGACGGCCACTCGCGCAGCTCGCTGCCGGAGACCGCGATGCCCCGGGTCAGGAAGAGCCGGGCCAGGCCGCTCATCCCCACCCCACCCACCCCGATCAGGTGGATCGTGCCCAGGTCCTCGGCGGTGAGCGTGCCGGCCGGAGTGAACTGCGCGGTCATCGGGCCACCGCCGCCAGCACGAAGGAGCGCAGCGCCTCGTCGCCGTCGCGGCGGCCGTACGCCCCCGCGGCGGCACCCATCGTGTACAGCCGCTGTGGATCGCGGATCAGGGGGATGACGGTGCGCTCCAGCCAGTCCGGGGTGAGCTCCGCGTCGTCGACCAGCAGCCCGCCGCCGGCCTCCACCACGGGCAGCGCGTTCCGCCGCTGCTCCTGGTTGCTGTGCGGGTACGGCACGTAGATCGTCGGCAACCCGATCGCGGCCACCTCGGCGACGGTCATCGCCCCGCCCCGGGCCAGCATCAGGTCGGCGGCGGCGTAACCCAGCTCCATCTCGGACAGGTACGGCAGCGTCACGTACGGCACCGGCAGGTCGGTGGGGATCGGCACCGGCTCGTTGCGGGCGCCCATCACATGCAGCACCTGCACGCCGTTGCGGGCCAGCTCCTTGGCCGCGCCGGAGACCGCCAGATTGATCGAACGGGCGCCGGACGAGCCGCCGGACACGAACAGCACCGGCAGGTCCGGGCGAAGCCCGAAGTGGGCGCGGGCGGCGTTGCGCAGCGCGTACCGGTCCAGACCGGTGATGGCCCGGCGCAGCGGCACCCCGACCACGGTGGCGTCCCGCAGCGACTCGGCCTGGCTCGGCTGATTGGGGAAGCCGACGGCGATGTTCTTGGTGAACTTCATGCCCAGCCGGTTCGCCACGCCCGGCGGCACGTTCACCTCGTGGATCACCATGGGCAGCTCACGACGCCACGCGGCCAGGTAGGCCGGCACCGAGACGTACCCGCCGAAGCCGACGACCACGTCGGCGCGCACCTCGTCGATCACCTTGCCCGCGGCGCGCGCCGCGGTCCACATCCGGCCCGGGGTTCGGACCAGGTTCATGTTGACCGACCGCGGCAGCTGGTATGCCGGGATCTGCCGCAGGTCGTAGCCGTGCGGCGGAATCAGGTCGTTCTCCATGCCGCGTGGTGTGCCGAGGCAGGTGATCCGGACGCCCGGGTCGTGTCGGCGCAGGCAGTCGGCGAAGGCAAGCAGCGGGTAGACGTGCCCCCCGGTGCCACCTCCCGCGAGCACCACCGAACGCAGCGGACCCATCAGCGTCTCCTCTCGCTCGCCGTACCCCCACGGCTGCGGTCCTGTCGGACCCCGCGCGGCGCGGCCTGGTCGTCATGGCGCCGCTCGCGGGACCGGGGCACGGACCCTCGGCCAGCGGGCGGCGTCGCCGGTCGGCGACGCCGGCCGGGAAGCGGCGGCAACGGGGCCCAGAGTAGTCGGACCCACCGGGCCGGCGGACGGGCATGCAGTGCTCGTGCCGCATCGGGTTCGGCGCGGGCGAAGGACGCCAGCGTGCCGATGCCGGCCAACGTCACCACCAGGGCACTTCCGCCGTCGGAGATGAACGGCAGCGGCAGGCCGGTGATCGGCAGCAGCCCGACCACCCCACCGATGTTGATCACGGCCTGGCTGACCAGCCAGGTGGTCACGGCGGTGGCGGCGAGCCGACGGAATGGATCGTCGACCCGCCGGGCGATCCGGAACCCGGTGTACGCGAGGACCGCGAACAGGCTCAGGATGACGACGCAGCCGATCACGCCCAACTCCTCCGCGATGATCGCGAAGATGAAGTCGTTGTGCGCCTCGGGCAGCCAGTCCCACTTCAGGCTGCCCTTACCCAGCCCGACGCCGAACCAGCCGCCGTGCTCGATGGCCAGCCGCCCCTGGTAGAACTGGAGGCAGCCGTCGAGCTTGCAGGTCTCCGGGTCCGGCGGGTTGAAGAACATGGCCAGCCGGGCGAAGCGGTAGTTGTCCTCGCCCCGCTCGCCGGAGCCGGCGCCGAGCGAGGCCACCGCGACCAGCAGACCGATCCCGACCAGACCGGCCGCCGCCAGGGCGCCGAAGACCCGCATCCGCACCCCGGCGGCCCAGAGCAGGCCCACCACCAGAGCCAGCAGGCAGAGCATCGTGCCGGTGTCGTTGTAGCCGACCAGGACGAAGAGCAGACCCATCACCGGAAAGAGCGGGGTAGCCAACTCCCGCCACCAGCCCAGCGCGGCGCCTTTGCGGGCGATCAGGTGCGCGCCCCAGAGCACCAGCGCGAACTTGGCCAGCTCCGAGGGCTGCACCTGGATGCCGCCGATGAACAGCCAGTTCAGCCGAGCCTCGATCGGGCCGATCTGCCCGTATTTCTGGTTGGTCAGCCGGGCGTAGGCGACCAGCAGGTTGAGCACCACCAGCAGGACGACCGAGGTGAACAGCAGCGGCCGGCCCAACGACCGGTAGGTGCTGGCGGGCAGGCGCTGGCAGACCCAGAACGCCCCGATGCCGATCACCGCGAAGATGGCCTGCTTGGTCACCGACGCCGAGGCGTTGCCGTCCTCGGCGTAGTCCTTCACGCTGGTCGCCGAGAAGACCATGGTCAGCCCGATCAGCAGCAGCAGGCCGGCACTGGACAGCAGCAGGTAGTAGCTGGCCAGCGGCCGGTCCAGCAGGCCCCGCAGCGCGGCGAGCCCACCGGCCGCGTCGAACCCGCGCAACGGCACGGGTGCCGCCGGTTCCACCTGACGCGGGGACGCGGCCGCTTCCGGCCCCCGCGCGTCGTCAGCCGACGCGATCACCTCCGCGGTACGCGCCGCCGCTGCCGGCGGCCGCCGCGCCCGGCCGCCCGCTCTGCCCTCAGTGCCGATGTCCTCCCCCACCCCGACATCATCACCGCTGAACACGCCCGGCACCCCCAGAACGCCCCCTCGGGCGTGTCGGCCCCGCGGATCAGGTCATGTTGGCGAGGAACTCGCTGTAGAACAGGCCCAGGGCGATGGCCACGCCGATGCCAGCGATGATCCAGAAGCGCACCACGATGTTGACCTCACTCCAGCCGGCCAACTCGAAGTGGTGCTGTAGTGGGGACATCCGGAACACCCGTTTGCCGGTGGTCTTGAAGGAGATGATCTGGATCACCACGGACATCGTGATGATCACGAAGAGCCCACCGATGATCGGCAGCAGCAGGATGGTGCGGGTGGACATCGCCATGCCGGCGATCAGACCGCCCAACCCCAGCGCACCGGTGTCACCCATGAAGATCCGCGCCGGGGACGTGTTCCACCACAGGAAGCCCACACAGGCCCCGGCCGCCGCTCCGGCGATCAGTGCGATCTCCAACGGGTCGCGCACCGAGTAGCAGTACGGCTGGGTGTAGCTCGGGTCCGCGCACCAGTGCCGGTACTGCCAGAACGCGATGAGCGCGTACGCGGCGAGCACCATCACCGACGCGCCGGTGGCCAGCCCGTCCAGGCCGTCGGTGAGGTTGACGCCGTTCGTCGCGGCCATCACCACGAAGATGAAGATGATCACCGCGCCGACCTTGCTGACCTCCAGGGCGTCGATGTCCCGGATGAAGCTCAGCGTGGTGCTGCCCACCGTCTCGGTGTTGGTCGCCCGGCCCGTACTGTCGGTCATCGTGCTCGGGAAGTACAGCGCGACCACGCCGAAGACCGCGCCGACCAGGATCTGGCCGAGCAGCTTGCCGCGCTTGTTCAGACCGGCGCTGTTGCGCTTGCGCACCTTGAGGAAGTCGTCGAGGAAACCCACCGCGCCGGAGAAGACCATCAGCCCCAGCAGCACCAACGCGGTGATGGTCGGCTCCACCTGCGCGATCTGCAGGTCCGGCAGGGTGGTCAGGGCCAGGTGTCCGGCCACGTACGCGATCACCGTGGCCAGGATGAAGACCACGCCGCCCATCGTGGGCGTGCCCTTCTTGCCCTGGTGCATGGCGGGGCCGTCGGACCGGATCGGCTGACCGGCCTTGAGTCGGGTGAAGACCTTGATGGCGATGGGGGTGCAGAACAGCGAGACGAGGAAGGCCACCCCGACGGCGACGATCACCGCCCTCATCGGGTCGACTCCTCGGCGGCGTCGGCGCGCAGGGCGTCGGCCACCTCCCAGGTCCGGTACCGGGAGCCCTTGACCAGGACGACGTCACCCGGTCGTAGTTCGCTCCGCAGCACCTCGATGGCCGCCGCCTGATCGGTGAGCAGCACCGACTCTCCTCCCCAGTTCGCTACCGCTGTCGCGCCTTCGTGGATCGGCGCGGCCGGCTCGCCCACCACGAGCAGCCGGTCGACACCCAGCTCGGCCGCGAGTTGGCCGACCTCGGCGTGGCCGTCGTACTCGAACGGGCCCAGCTCGGCCATGTAACCAAGCACCGCGACGGTACGCCGCCCCTGGCCCATGCTGGCCAGCGCCCGCACCGCTACCGCCATCGAGGCCGGGTTGGCGTTGTACGAGTCGTCGATCACGGTCACCCCGTCGGGACGGTCGAAGACGTCCATCCGGCGGGTCGAAACCAGCCCCAACTCGCCGAGGGCGGTGGCCAGCTCGGCCAGCGGCATGCCCAGCTCCCGGGCGACCGCCGCCGCGGCCAGCGTGTTCCAGACCTGGTGCCGGCCGGCCAGCCGGAGCCGCACCGGCGCGCGCCCCTCCGGGGTGACCAGGGTGTACGACGGATGGCCCCGCTCGTCGAGCGTGACGTCCTCGGCGCGTACGTCGGCGGCGGGCGCCTCGCCGTAGCGGACCACCCGGGCCTCGGTACGGCTCGCCATCGCGTCCACCCGTGGGTCGTCGGCGTTCAGTACGGCCAGCCCGTCCGGTGGCAGCGCCTCGACCAGCTCGCCCTTGGCCAGGGCGATGGTGTCCTGCGAACCGAACTCGCCGATGTGCGAGGTGCCGACGTTGAGCACCACGGAGATCCGGGGTGGCACCAGCTCGGTCAGGTACCGCACGTGACCGACCCCACGCGCGCCCTTCTCCATCACCAGGTACCGGGTGTCCGGACCGGCCTGCAGGGCGGTGTACGGGTGCCCCAGCTCGTTGTTGAACGAGCCCGGCGGCGCCACCGTGGCTCCGAGTCGGGCGGTGAGCTGACCGATCAGGTCCTTCGTGGTGGTCTTGCCGGACGAGCCGGTCACACCGATCACGGTCAGGTCGGGCAGCCGGTCCACCGCGGCGCGGGCCAGCCGGCCCATCGCGGTCAGGGCGTCGTCGACCAGCACCATCGGCACCCCGGGCACCTCACGGCTGCCCAGCACCGCCACCGCGCCGGACTCGATCGCCCGCACCGCGTAGTCGTGCCCGTCGACCTTCTCCCCCGGAAAGGCCACGAAGAGCGAACCGGGCCCCACCTTGCGCGAGTCGAACTCCACCGAACCGGTGACGGTGACGGCCGGGTCGGCGGCCACTAGCCGCCCGTCGACGGCCGCGGCCACCTCGGCCAGGCTCAGCGCGATCACCGCTGACCCGCCAGGTCCCCGAAACGGGCCCGCAGCGCGTCGGCCAACTCGATGCTGTCGTCGAACGGAAACACCTCGCCCGCCACCTCCTGGCCCCGCTCGTGCCCCTTGCCGAGCAGCGCGATCACGTCACCCGGCTCGGCCAGCCGAACCGCCTCGTCGATCGCCGCGCGGCGGCCCGCCACCTCGATGATCCGAGCGCCCGTGTCGGCCCGGTACGCCCCGGCGAGCACCTCGGCGCGAATCTCCCCCGGGTCCTCGGTACGCGGGTTGTCGTCGGTCACCAACACCACGTCGGCTCCCTGCGCCGCGGCGGCGCCCATCACCGGCCGCTTGCCCCGGTCCCGGTCGCCACCGGCCCCGATCACACAGATCAGCCGGCCGGCGCTCAGCTCGCGCAGTGCGGCCAGCGCGGCCACGATCGCGTCCGACTTGTGCGCGTAGTCGACCACCCCGCGCACCGGCGCGGCCACGTCGACCAGCTGCAGCCGGCCCGGCACACCACCGCAGGCGGCCACACCGGCCGCCGCGGTCGCCGGGTCCACCCCGGCGCCGACCAGTGCGGCGATGGCCAGCAGCGCGTTGGCCACGTTGTGCCGGCCGGGCAGCGCGACACCGGCGGGCAGGGCCACGCCGTTCGGGCCGTGCGCGGTGAACCGCTGGGCGTACCCCTCGCCACCCACCCCGTCGGCCCACCAGGTGGCGCCCTGGTCGCCGGCCGCCGAGTAGGTGACCGTGGTCGGCTTGAGCAGCGGCTTCAGCGCCGGGTCGTCGTGGTTGAGCACCTCGACCGCGCAGCGCCCGTCAAAGAGCTGGGCCTTCGCGGCGAAGTAGTCGTCGCTGTCGGCGTGGAAGTCCAGGTGGTCGGAGCCGAAGTTGGTGTACCCGCCGACGGCGAACCGCACCCCGCCCACCCGACCCATGGCCAGCGCGTGGCTGGAGACCTCCATGACCACGGCGGTGACCCCCCGCTCGCGGGCGGTGGCCAGCATGGCGTGCAGGTCGGTCGCCTCGGGGGTGGTGCGCACACTGTCGACCACCAGATCACCGAGCCGGGTCTCCACGGTGCCGATCAGCCCGGTGGTGTGCCCGGCGGCCCGCAGCCCCGACTCGACCAGGTAAGCGGTGGACGTCTTGCCGGCGGTGCCGGTCACCCCGATGACGGTGAGGTCGGCGGTCGGGTCGCCGTACACGGCCGAGGCCAGCTCGCCGAGCACCGCGCGCGGGTCGGGCACCACCAGGGCGGGCAGGCCGCTCGCCGCCGCCAGCTCCGCACCCGCCGGATCGGTCAGCAGGGCCACGGCACCCGCCTCGGCGGCGCCGACGGCGAACTCCGCGCCGTGCCGACGGGCGCCCGGCAGCGCCGCGTACAGGTCGCCGGGGCGAATCTCCTGGCTGGCGTGGGTGGCCCCGGAGACAACCACCGCGGCGGCGTCCGCCGGAAGATCGACGGCGAGCCGGACGGCGAGATCACCGAGCCGGACTCCGGTCACGGTACGTGGACGTGGATTGCCGGGCACGGCGTCAGACCCTACCCGGTCGTCCGGTTCCGGCCGCACAGCCGCCCCGGTGGTTCGTCGGCACTCACCGATGATGTCCCGCCATCGCTGCTCAGCGCGGATAGACCACGAACTTGGGCGCGGAACCACCGGCGGACGGCGGCACCCGGTAGTGACGCAGAGTGAACTGCATCATGTCCCGGAACGCCGGCCCGGCGATCGTCGCGCCCCGGTCGTTGGGGTCGTACACGAAGACGGCGATCACGAACCGGGGGTTCTCGGCGGGGGCCATGCCGATGAAGGAGGACACCTCGCCGGGCTGCTTCTTGCCATTCACCAACCGCCACCCGGTGCCGGTCTTGCCGGCGACCCGGTAGTTGGGGACCGCGGCGGTCAGGCCGGTGGCGTGGTCGACCGTGGTGACCGCCTCCAGCATGGTGCGCAGGGCCGCCGCGTTCTGCGGACTGAGCACCGACCGGGTCACCGGGGCCGGCGCCGGGGTGCGCTTGCCGTCCGGGCCGATCACCTCCTTGACCAGGTGTGGCTGCACGTAGGTGCCGTTGTTGGCGATGGCGGCGAACGCGGCGGTCATCTGCAGCGGTGTGGCGTCGACGCTGTGCCCGATCGGCACCGACCCCTCCGACGACTCGCTCCACTCCTCGGCCGGCAGCAGTCGTCCGCTGGCCTCCCCGGGCATCCCCTCGCCGGTGGGCTTGCCCAGCCCGAACCGCTTCTGGTAGTCGATCAACCGGTCCCGGCCGAGCCGGTCGGCGACGGTGATGGCACCGACGTTCGACGAGTAGGCGAGCATGCCCGGGATACTCATCCGCTTGCCGTCCGCCGGGTGCGTGTCGGGAAACCAGGTGTCGCCCTTCTTGATGGCGTTGGCGACGGGGAACGTGGTGTCCGGGGTGATCACCCCCTCCTGTAGCGCGGCGCCGTAGGTGATCGCCTTGTGCACCGAGCCGGGGTCGACCACGAAGCTGGTCGCCGCGTCCTCCCGGGCGACCGGGTCGCTGGGAAACGGCTTCGCCGCGTCGTACGTGGGGTTGCTGGCCTGGGCCAGCACCGCGCCGGAGGGAATCTCCATGATCACGGCCGCACCGGTGCCGCCCCGCACCTGGGCCATCCCCGCGCTGAGGATCTGCTGCGTCCGGAACTGCAGGTCGGAGTTGACGGTGAGGCCGAGCGAGCTGCCCGGCTTCGCGGGAGTGGTCCGGCTGTAGCCACCCGGGATCGGTGCCGCGAGGTCGCCGAGGCCAGCCTCGTACACCCGCTTGCCGTCCTGACCGGCAAGCAGGTCGTCGTAGCGGGCCTCCAACCCTTCCAAACCGTCCATGTCCTGGCTGGTGAAGCCGATCAGGTTGGCGGCCAGGTCACCGCCGGGCACCTCGCGGCGCTCGTCGCGGTGCACCCCGATGCCCGGCAGCTCCAGCGCCTGCACCCGCTTGGCGGTCGGGATCTCCACGCCCCGGGCCAGGTAGGCGAACGTGGACTCGTTGCCGCCCTCCAGCTTGCGCGGCTTCATCAACTCCATCAACTTCGACACCGGGATGCCGAGCAGCGGGGAGAGGGCCTTCGCGGTGCCCGCCGGGTCCTTCACCTCGGTCGGGTCGGCGTACACGTAGCGCGCCTCGACGCTGCGGGCCAGCGGCGCGCCGGTGCTGTCGTAGATCGCGCCACGCGGTGCCGGCAGCTCGACCGTGCGGAGCCGGTCGGTGACGCCGCCCCCGGCGTACGCTGGCACGTCGACCGCCTGGAGGAAGATCAGTCGAATCCCGATGACGGCGAACAGCGCCAGGGCGAGCACCGTGCCCAGCCGCAAGCGCAGGCGCGAGTCGGCCAGCTTCGGCGGGCGTCGGGGCTTGCGGGACGGCCGCCGGGCCGCCGGGCGGTCGCCGCGACGCGGTGCGCGCGGCGTGGTCCGGCGACGCGGCGGCGGCTCGTCCCCGACCGGTCCACGGGGGGTACGCGGCGCGACGGTGCGCACCACCTGACCGCGGCCGGCGGCCGGCGCGTCGCGCCGGCCGGCCCGGGCGGCGGCCCGGCCGCCGTCGAGCACCTGCAACGCCGGCCGGAACGGGTCACCGGAGCGGGTGCTGCGCGGGGTACGCCGCTGCTCGGCCCCCCCGCTGCGCGCCGGCGTGCCGCGCTCCTCGCGGACGGTCCGACCCCTCGGGGTGTACGCCCGCGCGCCGGAGATGCCCCCGATACCCGGCTCGCCGGTGCGCGGCTCGCCATCGGCGGGGCCGGCATCACGCGAAGAACCGCGCCGGGACCCCGTGGGGTCCCGGCGCGGCTCGTCCGACCTTGGTGGCACCGGTCAGCCTCCCGCACCCTGGCTGGTCACCGACGGCTGGCCGGTCGCCGGCTGCGGCACCTCGAGGGTCTTGCCGTCCGGCAGCCGGATGTAGCCCGGCTCACCCGCGTCGACCAGGCCCAGCCGCCGCGCCGCGGCGGTCAGGTTGCCCGGCGCCTTGGCCTCGGCGATCTGCTTGTCCAGCTGCTGCTTCTCCAGGTCCAGTCGAGCCTGCTGCTGCTGCAACCGCTGCAGCCGGAACGCATTCTCATTGATCTTGGTGTTGACCGCCAGGATGCCCAGCACCCCGCCGACCACCAGCACCACGATCAGCGCCGCGAACGGCGCACGCGGCACCGACACCGGCGGCGGCGGTGCCACCCGCAGCCGGGGCGGACGGGCGCTGGCCGCGCTGGTGGCCTTCTCGACCGGGCGCAGCGCAGCGGTGCCCTGCGTGGGGAACTCGCGCGCCCCCCGGGCGCGAGCCTCCCCCTGCCGGTTCACTCGATCGATGCGTGGCGTACCGTTTCCCTGGCGCGGAGCCCGCTCCGCCGCGATCCGGCCCCCCGACCGCGGTGCGCGCTGCCCGCCGCCGGTGACGTCCCGGCGGTCGCGCTTGTCAATGCTCATGTCCCTCCCCCTCAACGTCCGTCCCTCTGCCGTCCCGGTGCCCCTGATCCCCCACGGATCAGGCGGACCCCGTGCCCGGTTGGTGCATTCCCTTCACCCGTCGGCGAGACCGTTCGCGGTCGGTCCGCCCCTGCTCTGTCGCGTATGGATCGAGTCGCTCCGCGGCCCGCAGCCGCACCGAGGCGGCCCGCGGGTTCGCGGCGACCTCCGCCTCCCCGGGCAGTTCGGCGCCCCGGCTGAGCAGCCGGAACGTCGGACCGGACCCGGGAAGCTCGACCGGGAGGTCGATCGGGCCCTTACTGCGGACCCGGTCCGCGAGGGCCGCCTTGGTGAGCCTGTCCTCCAGCGAGTGGTAGGACAGGACCACCATGCGACCGCCCACGGTCAGTGCGTCGAGTGCGGATGGCAACGCTGTCTCCAGCGCTGCCAGCTCTCTGTTTACCTCGATCCGTAAAGCCTGAAACGTTCTCTTTGCCGGGTGCCCACCCGTTCGTCGGGCTGGTGCCGGAATGGAGTCCCGGACCAGCTCCGCCAAGAGCGCGGACGAGGTGATTCGGGCCCGTTCCCGCTGCCGGATGATCGCCGAGGCGATCCGGCCGGCGAACTTCTCCTCGCCGTAGACCCGCAGCACCCGGGCCAGGTCCGGATGCGCGTAGGTGTTGACCACCTCTTCGGCGGTCACCCCCCGGGTCTGGTCCATCCGCATGTCCAGCGGCGCGTCCTGGGCGTACGCGAACCCGCGGTCGGGCGCGTCCAACTGCAACGACGAGACACCCAGGTCGAACAGGATGCCGTCGATGCCCGGATAGCCCAGCCGGTCCAGTACGTCCGGCAGCTCGTCGTAGACGGCGTGCTCCAGATGCACCCGATCGGCGAACCGGGCCAGTCGGACCCGCGCGTGGGCGAGCGCCTCGGTGTCCCGGTCGAGCCCGATCAGGACCGTCTCCGGATGCGCCTCGAGCACCGCCTCCGCGTGCCCGGCCAGGCCGAGCGTCGCGTCGACGTAGACCGTCCGGCCGCCTCGACCCAGCGCGGGGGCCAGCAGCTCGAGACACCGCTCGAGCAGCACCGGCACGTGCGTGCCGCGCAACTCCCCCATGTCGACCCCCACTGGTTGAAACGTCCGTTCTTCTCGTGCGCCTGTCGTCGGACGGCGCTGCCGTCGTACCGCCAGATCCCCATCCGCTCCCGCCTGACACCGGACCGTCGCCCGATGAATGGATCGTGCGCCTGGCACCGGGGAAGTGATGCCAGGAACTCGAAAGCGGCTGGAGATCTCGCAGTACGTCGGGCGCCGTCCCGCCCTACAGACCGCCGGGCAGCACCCCCTCCTCGATGTCGGCGAAGTCGTCTTCGCTCTCGGCGAGGTAGGTCTCCCAGGCGACCTTGTCCCAGATCTCCACCCGCGTGCTCGCGCCGATCACCACCAACTCGCGATCCAGTGCGGCGTACGCCCGCAGGTGGGCAGGAATGGTCACCCGACCCTGCTTGTCCGGAACCTCGTCGTGCGCGCTGGCGAAGAAGACCCGGCTGTAGGCCCGGGCCGCCTTGTGCGTCATCGGCTGCGCGCGCAACTGCTCCGCGATCCGCTGGAACTCAGGGGTCGGGAAGACGTAGAGGCAGCGCTCCTGCCCTTTGGTGACCACGACACCCCCCGCCAGCTCATCCCGAAACTTGGCCGGAAGGATCAACCGGCCCTTTTCGTCCAGGCGCGGAGTGTGGGTGCCGAGAAACATCGGCCCAACCCCCTCGCCCTTGAGCGGCGTTCGCGGCGCCGCTGACCCCCCGGGCCGGTGAGCCCTCCCGGCCTCACCATTGGTCCCCACTCTACTCCACTTCCCTCCACCCGCAACCAGATTCGCCCGCGTGGCGCGCCTGATCCGGGGGCAAAACCGCACGTCACAGGGGGTGGAGCGGAGTGGAGGGCGGTGGCCGCCCCTCGGCGTGGTCCGCTTTCCGACATAGATCGACTCCGTCCGGGGGAGGCCGACCCGGCCGCCCGCGCCGCCACCACGGCCGAACGGTTCACCGTCGGCGGCGATCTGGTGGGGCGGGCGGTCCGGTAACCTCGCTCGCGTGACGGACGCGAAAATGCCCCTACGGGCCAAGGTGGCCAGCTCCGTGTCACGGACCGCCGCGGCGCTCTCCCGGGCGGCCGGCCGTGGCGACGGTTCGGTGATCGGCGGGTGGATCGGCCTGAAGATCGACCCGGACCTGCTGGCCCACCTGTCGGCCGGGCGTGCGATCGCGCTCGTCTCCGGCACCAACGGCAAGACGACCACCACCCGGTTGACCTCCGCCGCGGTCGGCGTGCTCGGCCGGGTCGCCACCAACTCGTTCGGCGCCAACATGCCCAGCGGGCACACCTCGGCGCTGGCCAAGGCCGGCAGCACCCCGTACGCGGTGCTGGAGGTCGACGAGCACTATCTCGCCCAGGTGCTGGAGGCGACCGAGCCGCACGTGGTCGCGCTGCTGAACCTCTCCCGCGATCAGCTCGACCGGGCCAAGGAGGTCGCCATGATGGCGCAGCTCTGGCGCGCGGCGCTGGTCCGGCACACCGACGTCCGCGTGGTGGCCAACGCCGACGACCCGATGGTGGTGTGGGCCGCCACCCCGCCGGGCGACCCCGCCCGGGGCATCAGACCGCCGCACGTGACGTGGTTCAGCGCCGGCCAGCGCTGGCACGACGACTCCTGGGTCTGCCCGGAGTGCGGCTCCACCATCCAGCGCTCCGGCGAGCAGTGGTGGTGCACCGGCTGCCCGCTGCGCCGACCGGAGCCGCAGTGGGTCGTCGAGGACGAGGGCGTACTCGACCCGACCGGCGCCTGGCACAAGGTCTCCCTCCAGTTGCCCGGCAAGGTCAATCTCGGCAACGCGGCGACCGCGCTGGCGGTGGCCGCCGAGTTCGGCGTCCGCCCGGTCGACGCGGTGTCCCGCCTCGGCATCGTCACCTCGGTGGCCGGCCGTTACGCGCAGGTCGACAAGGAGGGGCGCAACATCCGGCTGCTGCTGGCCAAGAACCCGGCCAGTTGGCTGGAGGCGTTCGACATGGCCGACGACGCGCCGACCCTGCTCTCCATCAACGCGCGCGACCCCGATGGTCTGGACACCTCCTGGCTCTTCGACGTCGACTTCTCCCCGCTCCGCGGCCGGCAGGTGTTGATCACCGGCGACCGGGCATACGACCTGGCGGTTCGGCTGGACGTCAACGACGTGCCGTTCCAGCACGTCCGCACGTTCGACGACGCCATCCGGTCGGTCCCGCCCGGGCGGCTGGAGGTCATCGCGAACTACACCGCGTTCCAGGACATCCGAGCGGAGTTGGACCGTGTCATCTGAGAGCCTGCGCATCGTCTGGATCTACCCCGACCTGCTCTCCACCTACGGAGACCGGGGCAACGCCCTGATCCTCGCCCGCCGGGCCCGCCAACGCGGGATGCCGGTCGAGGTGCTGGAGGTCCGCTCGGACGAGCGGCTGCCCGCGACCGCCGACATCTACCTGGTCGGTGGCGGCGAGGACGGCCCGCAGGCGCTGGGCGCGCAGCGGCTGATCGCGGACGGCGGCCTGCACCGGGCGGTCGCCCAGGGCTCGGTGGTGTTCGGCGTCTGCGCCGGCTACCAACTACTCGGCACCTCGTTCTTCGCCAAGGGTGTGCAGTGCCGGGGGCTGGAGCTGCTCGACCTCCAGTCCGACCGGGGCCCGAGCCGGGCCGTGGGCGAGCTGGCCGGTGAGATCGACCCCCGGCTGGGCCTGCCCCCGCTGACCGGCTTCGAGAACCACGGCGGCCGCACCCACCTCGGCCCGGAAGTCTCCCCGCTGGCCCGGGTCACCGCCGGGGTGGGCAACGACGGCGCCACCGAGGGCGCCTGGCGCGGCAAGCTGCTGGGCACCTACTCGCACGGTCCGGCACTGGCCCGCAACCCGGCCCTGGCCGACCTGCTGCTGCGCTGGGCCACCGGAGCACACCAGCTCCCGCCACTGGACGACACCTGGTCGGACCGGCTCCGCAACGAGCGCCGCTCCGCAGTGGCCGCCGCCCGGGCATGATCCGCGCCGTCCGGCGGCTGCTCCGGCAGCCGTCGGCCGTCCGGTTCACCCTGCTCGTGCTGCTGATCGGCGGTTGCGGGTTACTGCTGCTCCTGGTGCCCCGGCCGGATCCGGGCCAGCTGCCACTGCTGGCCGACCGGCTGGGCGACCTCGCCCCGGTGGCGGCGATCCTCGGCGGCGCCCTGCTGCTGGTCGCGCTGGTGCCCCGGACGTTCATCACGCTCGCCGCGGGCGCGATCTTCGGCCCGCTGGAGGGTGCCGGGTACGCCCTGGGCGCCGCACTGGTGGCCGCGGCGATCGGGTTCACGGTCGGCCGGCTGCTCGGTCGGGAGTTCGTGGCCGAACGGGTCCGTGGTCGTCTGGCCCGCCTCGACGGCTGGTTCGCCCGGCAGAGCGTACTCGGTGTGGTCACCGTCCGACTGTTGCCGATCGCCGGCTTCGGGCTGGTCAGCTACGGCTACGGCACGACCGGCGCACGAGTGTTGCCGTTCCTGGCCGGCAGCGTGATCGCGTCCGCGCCGACCGCCTTCGGCTACGCGGCGATTGGCGCGGCGGCCAGCTCCCCCGGCCACGTCAACTGGTACGCCGCCGCCCCGGCCAGCCTCGGCCTGATCGCCAGCGTCGTCCTGGTCTACCGCTGGTGGCGCGCCGAACGCCGCCGCACCACGATGCCGGTCTAATCCCGCCCCGCCGCGTCGATCATGGAGAAGTGCTGGGGGACGAATCTCCCGAACCCGGTTGACCCGGGCACCACAACTCCATGATCGACGGGGCAGCGGCGGGCGCGTCAGGCGACGACCGAGACCATTCGTCCTGCGACCACGATGACCTTGCGGGGTTCCTTGCCGGCCAGGGTCGCGGACACCGCGTCCAGGGCCGCCGCGCGGACGGTCTCCTCGGAGGCGTCGGCGGCGACCTCGATGCGGCCACGGACCTTCCCGTTGACCTGCACCGGGTAGGTCACCGTGTCGGCCACCAGCAGCGCCGGGTCGGCGGTCGGGAAGTCCGCGTACGTCAGCGAGGTGTCGTGGCCCAGCTTGCGCCACAGCTCCTCGGCCAGGTGCGGGGCGAACGGCGCCACCATCAGCACCAGCGGCTCGGCCACCTCCCGGGGCGTGGCCGACAGCCCGGTCAGCCCGTTGGTCAGCTGGATCAGCTTGGCGATCGCGGTGTTGAAGCGGATGGCGTCCATGTCGGCACGAACCCCGTCGATCACCTTGTGCAGCAGCCGGCGGGTCACCTCGTCGGCCGGGTCCTCGGTGACGCGCAGCGCGCCGGTCTGCTCGTCGACGACGGCCCGCCAGACCCGCTGCAGGAACCGGTACGAGCCGACCACGGCCCGGGTCTCCCAGGGGCGGGACACCTCCAGCGGGCCCATCGACATCTCGTACACCCGGAAGGTGTCCGCGCCGTAGGCGGCACACATGTCGTCGGGGGTCACCACGTTCTTCAGCGACTTGCCCATCTTGCCGTACTCGCGGTTGACCGCCAGATCGCCCAGGTAGTAGGCGCCGTCGCGCTCGATGACCTCCTCGGCCTGCACGTAGCTGCCGCGCGAGTCGGTGTACGCGTACGCCTGGATCATGCCCTGGTTGAACAGCTTGCGGAACGGCTCGAACGACGACACGTGCCCCAGGTCGAACAGCACCTTGTGCCAGAACCGCGCGTACAGCAGGTGCAGCACGGCGTGCTCGGCGCCACCGACGTACAGGTCGGTGCCCCCGCAGTCACCCTCGCCGCGCGGGCCCATCCAGTACCGCTCGTTCTCCGCGTCGACGAACCGCTCGCTGTTGGCCGGGTCCAGGTACCGCAGCTCGTACCAGCAGGAGCCGGCCCACTGCGGCATCACGTTGGTCTCCCGGGTGTAGCGCTTCGGCCCGTCACCCAGGTCCAGCTCGACCTCGACCCAGTCGCGCCGCCGCGACAGCGGGGTCTCCGGGTTGCTGTTCGCGTCGTCGGCGTCGAACGTCTTCGGGGAGAAGTCGTCCACCTCCGGCAGCTCGACCGGCAGCATCTCCTCGGGCAGCGCGATGGCCGCACCGGTCTCGTCGTAGACGATCGGGAACGGCTCGCCCCAGTACCGCTGCCGGGAGAACAGCCAGTCGCGCAGCCGGTAGGTCACCGCGCCGGTCCCGTGCCCGTTCGCCTCCAGCCAGGCGATGATCGCCGCCTTGGCGTCGGCCACCCCCAGGCCGTTCAGGTCCAGGCCGCGCTCGGGCGCGGCGCTGTTGATGGCCGGGCCGTCCCCGGTGTACGCCTTGCCGTCGAAGCCCTCCGCCGGCTGCACGGTACGCACGATGGGCAGCTCGAAGACCTCGGCGAACGCCCAGTCCCGCTCGTCCTGCGCCGGCACCGCCATGATCGCGCCGGTGCCGTAGCCGGCCAGCACGTAGTCGGCGATGAAGATCGGGATCTGGCCACCGGTGACCGGGTTGGTGGCGTACGCGCCGATGAAGACGCCGGTCTTCTCCTTGGTGTCGGCCTGCCGCTCGACGTCGGTCTTGGCGGCCGCGGCCTTGCGGTACGCCTCGACGGCCTCCCGGGGGCTGGCGTGCCCGCCGGTCCAGGCGTCCCGCGTCCCGTCCGGCCAGGCGGCCGGCGCCAGCGTGTCGACCAACTCGTGCTCGGGCGCCAGCACCATGTAGGTGGCCCCGAAGACGGTGTCCGGTCGGGTCGTGAACACCCGCACCGGCGCCGCGGACGTCGGGAAGTCGATGTGCGCGCCGGTGGAGCGACCGATCCAGTTGCGCTGCTGCAGCTTGATCGGCTCGGGCCAGTCCAGGCTGTCCAGGTCGTCCAGCAGCCGGTCACCGTACGCGGTGATCCGCATCATCCACTGCTTCAGGTTGCGCTTGAAGACCGGGAAGTTGCCCCGCTCGGAACGGCCGTCGGCGGTGACCTCCTCGTTGGCCAGCACGGTGCCCAGCCCCGGGCACCAGTTCACCGGCGCCTGTGAGACGTACGCCAGTCGGTGGTCGTCGACGACCTGACGGCGCTCGGCGACGCTCAGCTCCGCCCAGGCGCGGCCGTCCGGGGTCGGCCGGTTACCGCCCTCGAACTCGGCGATCAGCTCGGCGACCGGACGGGCCCGGCCGGCATCGCGGTCGTACCAGGAGTTGAAGATCTGCAGGAAGATCCACTGGGTCCAGCGGTAGAAGTCGGTGTCGATGGTGGCCACCGAACGACGCTCGTCGTGCGCCAACCCCAGCCGGCGCAGCTGCGCCTTGTACCGCTCGATGTTCTGCTCGGTCGTCGTCCGGGGGTGCGTCCCGGTCTGCACCGCGTACTGCTCGGCGGGCAGGCCGAACGCGTCGAAGCCCATCGCGTGCAGCACGTTGCGACCGGCCATCCGCTGGTAGCGGGCGTAGCAGTCGGTGCCGATGTAGCCCAGCGGGTGGCCGACGTGCAGGCCGGCGCCGGAGGGGTACGGGAACATGTCCAGCACGTACAGCTTCTCCGCGCCGGCGCGCGGGTGGGTCGGGTCGGCCAACGGGCCGGTCGGGTTCGGTGCGTGGAAGGTGCCCTCGCGCGCCCAGATGTCCTGCCAACGAATCTCGATCTCGTCGGCCAGGGCTGCGGTGTACCGGAACGGGGGGATGTCGCCCGCCGGTGCGGCTGCCTCACTCATCGTCTCTCCTCGCTTCGCTTCGCTTCGTCTCGGCGCCGCCGGGCCGGGCCGGCGGCGGGCACAAAAAAGCCCCTCGCGCAGGAGGGGCCGCCGTGCTGTCGCTGCGTTCAGCGCATCAGCACGGCCCGGTAAGAAGCAGGAAGACTCCGGCCATGCCCGCAGTGTACCTCGCCCACGATTTGGCGTGCCGGCCGCCGGGGGCGGGTCGTACCCGTTCCCCCGAGATGGCGAATATCGGTGCGTAACCGACGGACTACCTGCGGGGGTCGGCGATAACGACAAACATGGTTAGCCTGAGAGACCAGTGAGATTCCTGCGGCAAACGAGGCTCGACGTCGCGAACCCAACGGCGGGTCCAGGTGCTCTTTACAGAGCTGCCGTGACGGCGACGAGGAGGAGGCCCGTGACACAACAGACCTGGGACGAGGTGGGCGGCCTGTTGCCGCACGACGAGTTCCGCGCCGCCAGCGAGGCCATCGTGGCCAACATCGAGCAGGTCATCGAGGGTAAGACCGCCACCGTGCGGCTCGCCCTGGCCGTCCTGCTCGCCGAGGGCCACCTCCTGATCGAAGACGTCCCAGGTGTCGGCAAGACCAAGCTTGCCAAGGCCCTGGCGCGGTCGATCGACTGCACCGTACGACGGATCCAGTTCACCCCCGACCTGCTGCCCAGCGACGTCACCGGGGTCAGCGTCTACAACCAGGAGACGCACGACTTCGAGTTCCGCCCCGGTGCCGTGTTCGCCAACCTGGTGGTCGGCGACGAGATCAACCGGGCCTCGCCGAAGACCCAGTCGGCGTTGCTGGAGTGCATGGAGGAACGACAGGTCACCGTCGACGGGGTGACCTACCAGCTCCAGACCCCCTTCATGGTGATCGCCACGCAGAACCCGATCGAGATGGAGGGGACCTATCCGCTGCCGGAGGCGCAGCGCGACCGGTTCACCGCCCGCATCGCGATGGGCTACCCGGACTCCAACGCCGAGCTGGCCATGCTCGACGGACACGGCGCCACCGACCCGCTGCACGAGCTGCGCGCGGTCTCCGACGCGGCCATCGTCCGGCAGCTGATCGCCACCGTCCGGCAGGTGCACGTCGCGGACGCGGTCAAGCAGTACGCAATCGACCTGGTCACCGCCACCCGCGAGGCCCCCGACCTGCGGCTCGGCGCGTCCCCCCGGGCGACCCTGCAGTTGCTGCGCACCGCCCGCGCGGTCGCCGCGCTGGAGGGCCGCGACTACGTCCTCCCCGACGACCTGCAGGCCCTGGCGGTGCCGGTGCTCGCACACCGGATCATCCCGACCGCCGACGCGCAGCTCGCCCGACGCACCACCGACGCGATCGTCTCCGAGTTGGTGCACCGCCTGCCGCTGCCACACGACCGGCAGCGCAACCCGTACGACACCCGGCCCGCCACCGGCAACGGTCGCGCCCCCTACGAGCCGCGGAGGCCATGACGTGCGTGCCGGGCTACGCGGGCTGACCACCCGCGGGCGCTCCTTCCTCGCCGCTGCGGTCGCGGCGGCGATCTCGGCCGGCATCCTCGGCGAGAAGGACCTGCTCCGGGTGGCTGTGCTGTTGGCCATCCTGCCGTTGCTGGCCGCCGCCTACGTGGGGCGGAGCCGCTACAAGCTGGCCTGCAACCGTTCCCTGGACCCGCACCGGGTTCCGGTCGGCGCGAACTCCCGCGTGGTGCTGCGCCTACAGAACCTCTCCCGGCTGCCGACCGGCACCCTGCTCCTGGAGGACCGGCTGCCCTACGCGCTGGGCAGCCGACCCCGAGTGGTGTTGGAGCGGCTCGGCGCACACCAGGCCAGTTCCGTGGCGTACACCGTGCGGGCCGACGTGCGGGGCCGCTACGACGTGGGCCCGCTGGTCGTCCGGATGACCGATCCGTTCGGCCTCTGCGAGCTCACCCGGTCCTTCCCCAGCACCGACCACCTGACGGTCATCCCGCAGGTCAACCCGCTGCCGTCGGTCCGGCTCCCCGGGGAGTACGCGGGCAGCGGCGACAGCCGGGCCCGCTCGGTGGCGGTGCACGGCGAGGACGACGCGGCGACCCGGGAGTACCGGCGCGGCGACGACCTGCGCCGGGTGCACTGGAAGTCCACCGCGCGCACCGGCGAGCTGATGGTGCGCCGCGAGGAGCAGCCGTGGGAGAGCCGGGCCACCGTCGTCCTGGACACCCGGGCGTACGGCCACCGCGGCGAGGGGCCAACGGCCAGTTTCGAGTGGTCCGTCTCGGCCGCCGCGAGCATCGCCGTGCACCTGCGGCAGGCCGGCTACAAGTTGCGCCTGGTCACCGGCTCGGGGGCAGACGTGGACGCCTCCGAGGCCGGCGGTGACGGGGCGCTGCTCGACCACCTCGCGGAGGTCCGGCTGGATCAGCGCGCCGAGGTCACCGGTCTCGTGCAGCGGGTCCGCCAGCGCGCCGACGGCGGTTTGATCATCGGCCTGTTCGGCACCGTGAGCGTGGCCGAGGCGGAGCTGCTGGCCGGGCTGCGGGGCAACGGCGCCACCTGCGTCGGCTTCCTGCTGAACAGCTCCACCTGGCTCAGCCTGCCGGAGAAGGCCCGGGCCGAGGCCGAGCACGCACACGCCGCCGCCGTCCTCGCCATGCTGCAGAGCGGCTGGCGGGTGGTCGGCGTCGACCACGGCGCCCGACTCCCGGCGCTGTGGCCGCAGGCCGGCCGGGGCTCCCAGGGTTTCGCCCTGCGTGCCGCGCTGGCCGAGACCGTCGCCGGCGGTGTGCGATGAACGGAAGGCTCCCCTCATGATCAGCAGTCGGAACATCGGCGTGGTGGCGGCCGCCGCCACGCTGCTGGCCGCCGCGCCACTGTCGGCCATCTTCCAGAGCTGGACGTGGTTGATCGAGTCCATCATCGCGGTCGCCGTGGTGGCCGGGGTGGCCGCGTTGACCCGACTCGCCCGGGCGCCACTGTGGGGTCAGGTGCTGGGCATGCTGGCCGGCCTGATGTTCGCTCTGACCTGGTTGTTCCCCAGCGGCAGGGAGCTGCTCGCGATCGTGCCCACGCCGGGCACGTTCGCGTACTTCGGTGATCTGCTCGCCGGCTCCATGCAGGACATGCGCTCGTACGGGGTGGAGGTCCCGGACACCGACCCGCTGCTGTTCATCGCCGTGCTCGGCGTCGGTGGGGTCGCCGTGCTGGTGGACGTCCTGGCCGTCGGGCTGCGCCGGCCGGCGCTGGCGGGGCTGCCGATGCTCGCCATCTACTCGGTGCCGGTCGCCGTCTACGTGGACAGCGTCCCCGCGGTCCCGTTCGTGGTGGGCGCCGCCGGTTACCTCTGGCTGCTGGTCACCGACAACGTCGACCGGGTACGCCGCTTCGGGCGCCGGTTCACCGGGGACGGCCGCGACGTCGACGTGTGGGAGGCCTCCCCGCTGGCGTCCGCCGGCCGGCGGCTCGCGGCGGTCGGGGTGGCGTTGGCGGTCGTGCTGCCGCTGGCGGTGCCCGGCATGACCGGCGGGCTGCTCGACTCCCTCAGCCGCGGGCCGGGCAACGGCACCGGCAACGGGGCCGGATCGGGCGGCACGTCGGGTCGGATCGACCTGTTCGCCTCGCTCGCCGGCCAACTCAATCAGTCCCAGGTGGCCGACCTGGTCAAGGTGACCACATCCGAGCCGGACCCGTTCTACCTGCGCTATGCCGTCGCCGACGAGCTGCGCCCCAGTGGCTTCCAGGCGCGCAGCCCCAGCGGCCGGCCGGTCAACCGGGATCTGCCGAACCCCGCCGACCGTGCCGGCCGCGGCGTGCAGCAGACCTCCTACCGGGCGACCGTCGAGGTCACCAAGAGCCTGAGCATGTCGCTGATGCCGGTCTACGCCGAGCCGACCCGCACCGAGGACCTCAGCGGCAACTGGCTCTACGACAGCAACCAGCAGGTCGTCTTCTCCAACCGGGAAAACTCCCGGGGCCGGAAGTACTCCTTCGACTACGTCCGCTCGACCTTCACGCCCGCCGCGTTGCGGGCCGCCCCGTCACTGCCGACCGACCACCCGGTACGCCGACAGATGACCGCCACCCCGGGTGCGGTGCCCGAGGTGGAGGAGCTGGTCAAGGCGCTCGTCCAGGGCAAGCGCACGGACTATGACCGGGTGCTGGCCATCTACCAGCACTTCTCGGCGGACAACGGGTTCAAGTACCGGTTGAGCACCGAGAGCGGCAGCAGCGGTCAGGACATCGTCAACTTCCTGACCAACAAGGTCGGCTACTGCCAGCAGTACGCCGCCGCGATGGCCTGGCTGGTCCGCTCGGCCGGCATCCCGGCCCGGGTGGCGTTCGGGTTCACCAACGGCAGCAATCGCGACGGCGACACGTTCACGCTGACCAACCTCAACCTGCACGCCTGGACCGAGGTCTACTTCGACGGGGCCGGTTGGGTGCCGTTCGACGCCACCCCGGCGTACGGGGTGCCCGGCTCCACCAGGTCGGCCTGGGCACCGGACACGGACGCGCCGGAGCCGACCACCCCGGGCAGCGGCGTCACGGACACCCCGACGGGCCCGGAGGCGTCGACCGGGCCGGCCGGGCCGGACAACGCCGACCGGGACACCGACGAGGGGCTGGCCCTCGGCGGGACGACGCCGAACGAGCAGCCCCCGGTCTGGCCCTGGTGGGCGGCGGGTCTGTTCGCCCTGCTGGCACTCCTCGCGGTGCCCGCTCTGCGCCGGATGGCGCTGCGCCGCCGTCGGGGTGGCCGAGCGGCGACCGCGGCGACGGTTCCCGCCAGCGTCGACGACAGCGGCGAGCCGGGGACGCGACCGGTGGTGGTCGGTGCGGACGCCAACCGGGCCCGCGCGGACGCGCATGCCGCCTGGGCGGAGCTGCTCGACACGCTTGTCGACTTCCGGGTCCGGGTCGATCCGACCGAGACGCCCAGGGCGACCGCGGATCGGCTGGTCCGGGACGCCCTCGACGACGACTCGGCGGCGATCGGAGCGGCGCGGCTGCTCGGGCGGGCGGAGGAGCGGGCCCGCTACGCGCGGGATCCGTTGACCGGTGAGCAGTTGCTGCCGGCGCTGCGCGCGATCCGTGGCGCCCTCACCGCGCGGGCGGACCGACGGACCCGCCTGCTCGCCGCCGTGCTGCCGCCGTCGGTGCTGCTGCGCTGGCGTACCGCCGTGGCGGACCGGTCCGGGCGCATGGTGGCGCTCAGCGGGCGGACCCGGTATCGCCTGCTGCGCTGGAACCCACGGCGGCTGCTGGCCGACCGAGCGGCCCGCTGACCAACTAGTTCCAGGCCCGGGGCGGCGGCCCACCACCGCCGCCCCACCCTGTACCTGGCTTACCGTTCCCATGATCAGGTGATGAGAAATAGGTCTGCGGGACGTCCCGTGCCTACTTCTCATCACCTGATCATGCGTCGGACACCGGGGACCGCCGCATCCGCTGCGGCGCGAACGGGCCGGGGAGCGGCGGGGCGGACAGTGGGAAAAGGACGTGCGGATACGACGGAGGTCGCCGACGCTGTGCCCGGCGACCGCTCGTCGCGGTGTACGGCCCGCCTCAGTGGCGGGACCGGCTCAGCGGTGCCCCTCCGGGCGCTGCCGCCACCTGTCCTCCATGCGGTCCAGGATTGACGACCGGCGACCGGATCGGCCACCGCGGGGACGACGACGACTCGTCGTGCCGCCCACCACGTGCAGGTCGGGTGACTGCGCCCGCCGATGCGACTGCACCGCGAACGCGGCCGACGCCAGCATGACGACGAAGCCCGCCACCGCCAGTGGTGGAGTCTTGATCACCGCGCCATAGACCAGTAGAGCCAAGCCAGCGATGATGACGCCGGCGGCGACGAGCAGGCGACGCCGCGCGTGGAAGCGCGGATCGCTGGCGCGCACGGCCGAGGCGAATTTGGGGTCCTCGGCAAGCGACCGCTCGATCTGCTCGAACAGCCGCTGCTCGTGCTCCGAGAGCGGCACGGCACTCCTCCCCGGTCACGTTGGTCGGGCCCGGTCGGGCCGACAGACCGTGGCAGCCAACCGGCTGCTTACCCGCAAGTCTACGAGGGGGGTCGCGCGTCGGAAAGCGGGACGACCTACGGGCGGGGTGGATTTTCGTTTCGACGGGGATCACGGTCGCCCATCAGACTGGCCGGACCTATGACGGACCGCCCGAAACGGGCAGCGGCGGCGTCCGCGGCAGCTTCCGCCTCGCGCCAACCCCGCTCGGGCGCGCCGAGGGTGAGTTGCCGGGGGGCGGCCTGCGCCGGGGCGAGCCCCTCCACCCGGACACCGACGAGTCGGATCCGCTCGCCCGGGTCCAACGCGGTGTAGAGCGCCCAGACCGTGTCGAACATCTCCCGGGCGGTGTCGGTGGGAACGTCGAGAGTGCGCGACCGGCTGACGGTGCGGAAGTCGGCCAGCCGGACCTTGAGGGCGATGGTGCGCCCGACCTGCCCGGAGCCGCGCAACCGGACGCCGACCTTCGCGCTGAGCGCGAGCAACGCCCGGCGGATCTCGAGTGGGTCGGCCACGTCGACGTCGAAGGTCACCTCGGCGCCGATCGACTTGTCGACGTGCTCGGGGCTGACCCGACGCGGGTCGCGTCCCCAGGCCAGCTCGTGCAGGTGCGCCGCCGAGGCGGCTCCGACCGCTCGGCGGAGCATGCCCACCGGCGCCTCGGCGAGGTCGCCGACGGTGGCCAGGCCGAGCCGGCGCAGCGCCTCGGCGGCGCGCTCCCCCACCCCCCACAGCGCATCCACCGGCAGCGGGTGCAGAAAGTCGAGCACCTGCCCGGCGGGCACGACCAACAGGCCGTCCGGCTTGGCCCGGGTGGAACCCAGCTTGGCCACGAACTTGCTCGGCGCCACCCCGACCGAGCAGGTCAGCGCCTGCTCGTCGGCGACTCGTCGACGGATCAGCCGGGCGATGCCGGCCGGGGAGCCGAACAGCCGGCGGGCGCCGGTCACGTCGAGGAACGCCTCGTCGAGCGAGAGCGGCTCGACCAGCGGCGTGACGTCCCGGAAGATCTGCATGACGGCCCGGGAGGCGGCCGTGTAGGCGGTGAAGTCCGGTGGCAGGTAGACCGCCTGGGGGCAGCGGGCCCGGGCCTGACTGGTCGGCATCGCGCTGCGTACGCCGTACCGGCGGGCCTCGTAGCTGGCCGAGCTGACCACCCCACGCGGCCCGACGCCGCCGACGACCACCGGGCGGCCACGCAGCTCGGGTCGGCGGCGCACCTCGACGGCGGCGAAGAAGGCGTCCATGTCGACGTGCAGGATCGGG
Source organism: Micromonospora sp. NPDC050276 (assembly GCF_044459545.1). NCBI lineage: Bacteria > Bacillati > Actinomycetota > Actinomycetes > Micromonosporales > Micromonosporaceae > Micromonospora > Micromonospora sp. NPDC050276. The sequence continues at coordinate 157,604 of NZ_JBITJA010000005.1, forward strand.
CTGCCGGAGTCGTCGGCATCCGGCCCGAAGCGCGGATCGTCGCCCCGGGGCAACGACTGACTGCGGCCCATCCCGGCAGGTTAACCCGGGGGTACGACACCACCACCGGCCAGCGGTCAGCCCCGGACGACCAGCAGCGGCACGGTCAGCTCGGCGGCGGTGTCCGACCCGTGGTACGCCACCAGCTTCGACGCCATCGGCCGCTCGGTACGGCTGGCCATGACCGCGTACGTGTCGTTGCAGGTCACCACGACGTCGCCGATCCGCCCCAGGTGCTCCTCGGACACCGGCCCGAACCAGCCGGTGGCCACCACCTCGTCGCGGGTGCGTACCCGCGCGGTGACGCCCAGCACCGCCGACCAGGCGGCCAGTACGTCGTCGACCGCGCCCGGCTCGACGTGCAGGTAGCGCACCCGGGCCTCGCCGGCGACCAGCCGCACCCCGGCCCGCAGTCGCGGATCGGTGTCCAGGTCGAAGCGATGCGCGGCGGGAATGTCGAGCTGCCCGTGGTCGGCGGTCACCAGCAGCGCCGCGTCCGGCGGCAGCCCGTCGACCAGCCGGGCGACCAGCGCGTCCACCTCCGTGGCGGCGCTACGCCAGGGTGCTGAGTCGACGCCGCTGACGTGGCCGTACCGGTCCAGGTCGGCGTGGTAGCCGGAGACCAGGGTGGGCCCGCCGCCGGCCGCCAGCGCGGCCAGCATGGCGGCGGCCACCGCGTCCCCGCCGGCGGCGCCCCGGAAGTCGCCACCCCGGTTGGCGGCCAGGGTCAACCCGCTGCCGCCGAACTCCGGCCGACTCACCACGGTGGTCGTCACGCCGGCGGCACGGGCCCGCTCCAGCTGGGTGGGCACCGGCTGCCAGGCCAGCGGCGACGGGTCGGCGGCCCAGTCGGTGTGGGTGAGCACCCGATCGGTGCCGGGCACCCGGACGGTGAAGCCGAGCACCCCGTGCGCGCCCGGCGCGACTCCGGTGCCCAGCGACACCAGACTGGTCGGGGTGGTGGACGGGAAACCCGCGATGAGCGGCCGGGCCACCGTGGCGGCGAGCCCGGCGAGGGTCGGCGCGTACGGCGCCGCGGTCGGCAGCTGGTACCAGCCGAGCCCGTCGACCAGCAGCACGGCGATCCGGCGTACCCCGGCCAGCGCGGGCACCAGCCCGAGCGGGTCGGTCGAGCCGGGCACGCCCAGCACGGCCAGCGCGCTGGGCAGCACGTCGGCGAGACGGCCGCCGCCGTGGTCCGGCCCGAGGACCTCCAGCGGTGCCGGCATGCTCCCCGACCCGCCGATCATGCCGGCCGGCGGGCGAACAGGTGCAGTTGGGCGGCCAGGTCCCGGTACGGCGGCTGGGCGGCCAGCGCGCGTTCCAACTCGACCAGGGCCGCGGACTGCCCGTCGGCGACCGCAGCCGGCAGCAGGTCGGCCAACACGCGTACCCCGTGGATCTCCTCGACCACCAGCCCGGCGGCGCCGAGCAGCGCGGCGGCGCCGGCCGCGTCGTAGCGACGGCGCAGCGTGTCGCGCGGCCCCGCGGTGCCGGCCGGATCGGCGGCCAGGGCGGTCGCGACGTCCAGGTGCCCGTTCATGGCGCGGCCCAGCACGGCGGCTGCCCGGCCGGCCACCAGCACGCTGGCCGCACCGCCCGGACGCAGCGCGGTGGCCAGCGCGGCCACCACCGGTGTGGGATCGTCGACCACCTCCAGGACGGCGTGGCAGAGCACCAGGTCGACGCCGGCCGGCTCGACCAGCCCGGCCAATGCGTCACCGTCGCCCTGCACGGCGGCGATCCGGTCGGCCACCCCGGCCTCGGCGGCGCGGCGGGTGAGCGCGGCGAGCGCGTCGGGGCTGGCGTCGACCACGGTGACCCGATGCCCGGCGCGGGCCAGCGGAACGGCGAAACCGCCGGTGCCGCCACCCACGTCCAACACGGTGAGCTCGGCGTCGCCGCGCCGGTCCAGTTCGGCGCGCAGCACCGACCAGATCACGGCGGTGCGGGGTGTCAGCGGCGGCCCGGCGAACCGGCCTCGGGTCTGCTCCACCCGGTCGAGCCTAGTCACCCGGCCCAGCCGTGGTGCGGGCGTGTGGTGGGCGCTCCCGCCACACGCCCGATCGGTGCGTGGTGCGGCGGTTGGTCAGGCCTCGGTGCCCTCGGCCTCGTCCTCCGCCCGGGACCGACGCTCGTTGGCCACCGGACCGTTGGTCACTTCGTATTCGCGGGGGTCGGCGAGGTGCGACGGCACCCAGCCGGTGCCCAGTCGGGTCCGCCGGGCGTTGGCGATTCCACCGGTGTACGCGTGATTTCCCGTCACTGTCGTTCCCCCTTACGGATCACGGGCCGCTCTGCCCGCTCGGGACGAGTCTCCCGCTCGACGGCTCGGGAAACCGTAATGTGGATCACTGAATCAGCGGAAGTCACGGGAGGCGGGGCTGACCGGCGGCTCGATGGCGTCCAGCCGGTCGGCGACCAGGTTGGTCACCCCCTCGTGCCGCTGCAACCGCCCTCGGACGACCAGCGCGGCGCTGGTCCGCGCCACCCGCCGGTAGCGCTGCCACAGCCCCGGCGAACAGGTGACGTTGAGCATCCCCGTCTCGTCCTCCAGGTTGAGGAAGGTGACCCCGCCCGCGGTCGCCGGACGTTGCCGGTGGGTGACGATGCCGCCGACCCGGATCCGTTGCCCCGGCTCCACCCGACCGAGCCGGGCGATCGGCACCGCGCCGAGCACGTCGAGCTGGCCCCGGATGAACCGGGCGGGATGGCTCTCCGGCGACAGCCCGGTGGCCCACACGTCGGCGACCAGCCGGTCCACCGCCTCCATCCCGGGCAGCGTGGGTGCCGCCGCGTCGGTCACCGTGCCGGGCAGCCGGCCCGGCCGGTCCTGGGCCGCCGCGCCAGCGGCCCACAGCGCCTGCCGCCGGGTCAGCCCGAAACCGGCGAAGGCGTCCGCGGTGGCCAGCGCCTCCAACTGCGCGGCGGTGAGACCGAGTCGCCGGGCCAGGTCCGGCATGTCCCGGTACGGCCCACCGGCGACCCGTTCGGCCTCGATCCGTTCGGCCACGTCGGCGCCGAGGGTCCGCACGCTGGACAGGCCGAGCCGGACGGCGGGGCCGCCCAACCCCCAGGCGTGCGGCGGCTCCCCCGGCCCGCTGCCCCACCGGGTCTCCGGGGTGGACTCCAACACCGCCTTTGCCCCGCTGGCGTTGATGTCCGGACGACGGACCTCCACCCCGTGCCGGCGGGCGTCGTCGACCAGGGTCTGCGGCGAGTAGAACCCCATCGGCTGGGCGTTGAGCAGCGCGGCCAGGAACGGCGCCGGGTGGTAGCGCTTGAGCCAGGAGCTGGCGTAGACCAGGTAGGCGAAGCTCATCGCGTGGCTCTCCGGAAAGCCGTAGCTGGCGAACGCGGTGAGCTTGCGGTAGACGTCGTCGGCCAGCTCACCGGTGATGCCCCGCTCGGCCATCCCGGCGTAGAGCCGGTCGGCGATCCGGGTCATCCGCTCGACCGACCGTTTGGCGCCCATCGCCCGGCGCAACTGGTCGGCCTCGGCCGCGTCGAAGCCGGCCAGGTCGATGGCGAGCTGCATCAGCTGCTCCTGGAACAGCGGCACACCCAGGGTCTTCTCCAGGGCGTTGCGCATCAGCGGGTGCGCGAAGGTCACCGGCTCCTGGCCGTTCTTGCGCCGGATGAACGGGTGCACCGAGCCACCCTGGATCGGGCCGGGTCTGATCAGCGCCACCTCGACCACCAGGTCGTAGAACTCGCGGGGCTTGAGCCGGGGCAGGGTGGCCATCTGGGCGCGGCTCTCCACCTGGAACACCCCGACCGAGTCGGCCCGGCAGAGCATGTCGTAGACCTCCGGGTCGTCCAGGGTCATGTCACCGAGGTCGAGCCGGGACCCGATCATGTCGTAGCCGTAGTGCAGGGCGGAGAGCATGCCCAGGCCGAGCAGGTCGAACTTGACCAGGCCCACCGCGGCGCAGTCGTCCTTGTCCCACTGCAGGACGCTGCGTCCGGGCATCCGCCCCCACTCCACCGGGCAGACCTCGATCACCGGCCGATCGCAGATCACCATGCCGCCGGAGTGGATGCCCAGGTGGCGCGGGAACGTCTGCAACTCGTTGGCGTACTCCACCACCTGCTCGGGGATGTTCTCCACATCGACCGTGGCGACCGAGCCCCACCGGTCGATCTGCTTGCTCCAGGCGTCCTGCTGCCCCGGCGAGTAGCCGAACGCCTTGGCCACGTCCCGCACGGCCGACCGGGGCCGGTAGGAGATGACGTTGGCGACCTGGGCGGCGTGCTCCCGGCCGTAGCGGGTGTAGACGTGCTGGATCACCTCCTCCCGGCGGTCGGACTCGATGTCCACGTCGATGTCCGGTGGGCCGTCCCGCTCCGGGGCGAGGAACCGCTCGAAGAGCAGTTGGTGCCGGACCGCGTCCACATTGGTGATCCGCAGCGCGTAGCAGACCGCCGAGTTGGCCGCCGAACCCCGGCCCTGGCAGTAGATGTCCTGCTCCCGGCAGAACGTGACGATGTCGTAGACCACCAGGAAGTAGCCGGGGAAACCCAGCTCCTCGATCATGTTCAGTTCGTGGTCGAGTTGCGCGTACGCCGTCGGGTGCGCCTGCGGCGGCCCGTAGCGTTCGTGTGCCCCGTCGGCGGTCAGCTTCCGCAGCCAGCTCATCTCGGTGTGCCCCGGCGGCACCGGGTACGCCGGCAGCTGCGGCGCGACGAGCTGCAGGTCGAAGGCCAGCTCGGCGCCGAACTCGGCGGCCCGCGCCACCGCGCCCGGGTACGCGGCGAACCGGGCCGCCATCTCCGCGCCGCTGCGCAGGTGGGCGGTGGCCGCGGCGGGCAACCAGCCGTCGATCTCGTCCAGGCTGCGTCGGGCCCGGACCGCGGCGACCGTGGTGGCCAGCCGACGCCGGCCGGGACTGGCGTAGTGCACGTTGTTGCTGGCCACCGTCGGCAGCCCGGCCGCGGCGGCCAGATCGGCGAGCGCGTCGTTGCGGTCGGCGTCGACGGGATGGCCGTGGTCGGTCAGCTCCACCGCCACCGTCTCCGCGCCGAAGAGCGCGGTCAGCCGGTCCAACTCGCGGGCCGCCGCGTCCACCCCCTCGGTGAGCAGCGCCCCCGGCACGTGCCCCTTGCGGCAGCCGGTCAGCACCAGCACGTGGTCACGCAGCTCGGCGGCGACCTCCTCCAGCTCCCCGTAGACCGGGCGACCCTTCTCCCCGCCGCGTAGCTGGGCGCGGGCGATGGTGGTGGCCAGCCGGGCGTACCCCTCGTGGCCGTGCGCGAGCACCAGCAGGTGCGCGCCGTGCGGGTCGGGCTCGCCGTTCTGCGGGCCGGGCAGCCCGAGGGACAGCTCCGCGCCGAAGATGGTCGGCAGGCCCAGCGTACGAGCCGCCTCGGCGAAGCGGACCACCCCGTAGAAGCCGTCGTGGTCGGTGACGGCGAGCGCGGTGAGCCCCAACCGGGCCGCCTCCTCGGCCAACTCCTCGGGGTGGCTGGCGCCGTCGAGGAAGCTGAAGTTGGTGTGCGCGTGCAGCTCCGCGTAGGGCACCACGTCGTCGGGGCGGGTCAGCTCCGGCGGCTGGTACTGCTCACGGTGGCGGCTCCAGGCTGGGGAGTCGCCCCCGTCGGCGTCCACGGCGAGCGGGTCCACCACGTGCAGGTGCCGGTCCTCGCGCGACCGCCCGCCGCCCGACCTGCCGTTGCCGCCGCTGGACCGCCCGGAGAGCACCCGCTCCAACTCCGACCAGGGCATCTTCGGGTTGTGGAAGCTCATCGAGCCACCCTCCGGGGTGGCCGGATCCCGACGGCCGGATCCGGCCTGGGGAACAGCGGCTCAGTCATAGATCGCCTCCACCAGCCACTGCCCGGCCTCGACGGCCAGCAGCAGGGCGGCACCGTCGGCCAGGCTGACCTGGAACCGGGCTCGGCGACGGGCCTCGGCCGGCGCCCACCACCGCTCGTCCACCGGCCACGGGCCGGCCCAGCCCACGATCTCCGCCGGCTGGCCGGTGCCGACCACCAGCCGGGCCGGTGGGGCGCTCACCGCCAACCGCGCGCTGATCACCACCGGCTCGCCGGCGGCGTCGTGCACGGTCGCCGCGAGCGGGCTGGGCAGCACCACCGCCGGCGCGGGCGCCGGCAGCCGACCCGGCCACGGTGGCGCTCCGCCTCCGCCACGGTCGGCAGACCGACCGGCACTGACGGCCCGGTCGGCGCCGCTCGGATCGCCAGGCAGCGGTGCGGGGCCGGGGCGGGCGGGGAGGCGTTCGTCGCCCCACGGCACCAGCCGCACCTGGTCGGCCGGGGAGCGCCCGCCGCCGAGCACCGCGGTGACCACCGCCTCCGGGCCGAGGATGCCCTGCACCCGGCTCAACGCCCGGTGCGCGCGTTCCCGCTCCTCGCCGGTCTCCCCCCAGAGGCCGGCCTGCAGACCGGTCTGGGCGATCACCCCGTCCGGGATCAGTCGCAGCCGGATGATGCCGGCCGTCGGTCGGGCCGGTCGGGCACCGGCGCGGCCGTTGCTGCCTGAGAGCCACCCGTCGAGCTGCCAACGCACCCGGTCGGCGATGGCCGCGGCGGTGAGCAGGCCATCGTGCCGCCACACCCGGTGCAGCTCCTGCCCGTGCTCGGTGACCGCCTCGATGCCGAGCCGGGTGCAGGCCAGCCCGTGCCCGGCCAACCGCTCGTGCAGCTGCTCAGCCAGCGCCCGGGCCATGAACGCCGCCGCGTCGACCCGGTCGATCGGCTCGTCGTGCTCGGCGGTCACCGTCAGGTCGGCCGGCGGCTGCCGGACGGCGAGTGGGCGGTGGTCCCGCCCAGCGGCCAGCCGATGGGCCAACGCACCGTCGAACCCGAACCGGGCCAGCACGTCGCCGGCCGGCAGGGCGGCGAAGTCGCCGAGGGTCCGCACCCCCAGCCGGCGCAGCAGGTCGGCCAACGCCGACCGGCCGAGCGCCTCGACCGGCAGCCCGGCCAGGAACTCCGGCGTTCCGCCCGGTGCCACCACCCGGCCGGCGCGAGCGGCCAACCCGGCCGCGAACACCCCGTCGGCGATGCCGACCTGGCTCTCCACCAGGCACGACTGGGCCACGTGCTCGATGATCCGCTCGGCGGCCGCCTCCTCGCCGCCGAGGTAGCGGCCCGGCCCCCGGGCGGCCACCGCGCAGGCGCCCGGACGGACCACCTCGACGCCGGCGACCAGCTCCTCCACCGCGGCGACCACCGGCTCGAACGCCCGGGCGTCCCGGCCCGGGTCGTACTCCACGACGGTGAGCTGCGGGCAGCGACCCTGCGCCTCCCGCTTGCGCAGCCCGCGACGCACCCCCTCGGTGCGGGCCCGTTCGGAGCAGGCGACCACCCGGTTGGCGTGCAGCACGGCGACCGGGCCGGTCGCCGGCACCCCGTCGACGATCTCGGCGGCGAGCACCGGCCAGTCCGGGCACCACAGCAGCAGGGTGCGTGCCGGCGAGCCGGTCACCCCCGACCGACCAGGGCGAGTGGCACGGCCGATCGGCCCACCGGCGACGGCAGCGTACGAGGGATCACCCGGGTCAGCTCGTCACCGGGGAGCCAGACCTTGATCTCCTTGGGTCGCGCGGCCGCCCCGCGCCCGCGCGCCGAGACGGTGATCTCCCGGCGGCGCAGCCGTCCCCGGCCCCGCCCGAGCCCTTCCCAGACTCCACGGACCACCTGCAGTGTCACGTCGGCGCCGTCCCACCGGCCGTACGGGACGAGCACGCTGCCGCGCTGCCGGGCCCGGGCGGCCAACCGGGTGGCCACCGAGGCGGAGACCGTGGCCGGCACGGTGGTGACCACGACGTCCACCCCGTCGATCAGTGCGGCGACCACGGTGGCCCATTCGGGGCCGGGGTTCGGCACCAGGGCCAACCGGTCCAGGGCGATGCCCAGCTCGGCAGCGGCGCCCGCGCCGAACGTCGGCACCCCGACCACGGCGCACCACGAGCCGGCCCGGGACGCCTCGGCGAGCAGGGCCAGCATCAGTGAGGTGCCGCCGCTGCGGCGGGGCTGGCCGGCGGCGACCGCGATGGTGCTGCCCCGGCGCAGGCCCCGGTTGGGCAGCAGACCGGTCAGCTCGGGCACCACCGGCAGCACCCGGTGGCCACCGACCGGGTCGGGTGCGCTCGCCGGGCGCACCAGATCGGCCAGTGCGGCGGAACCGACCACCATGCGGCCCGCCATTGGACCAACTCCCCCGTCGTTGCTGTGGATCAGATCAGGACCGGCACGCCGTGCCACCGGCCGCCCGGCTCCCCCACGAGGCGGCCGGTGACACGGCGGGATCAGGCGGCGAGGCCGTCCAGGGCCGGTTGGTGGGCCACGCCGAGCGCGGTCTCCACCACCGTGACGAACTGTTCGGCGGCGCGGAGCAGATCGTCGGCCTCCCGGGCGCTGACCACCCGGGGGATGCCGGCCTCGGCGGCGGCACGCTTGCTGGCCCCGGCGGCGAAGAACCGGGACCACTCGTCGAGCTCCGGAGCGACGGCGCAGAGGAGGACCCAGACGCTGGTGATCCGGTTGCGCCGGCTCGGCGCGGGTCGGGCACGGGCGGCGAGCAGGGCGGCCGCCGCGCGCAGGGCCGCCAGGTGGGCAGCCGCGTAACGCAGGCCGTCAGGTCGGGTCTGGCCGGCCTCGACCAGCCCACGGCGGGCCAACGTGAGGAGTTGGGCGGGGGTGCGGTGCGGCAGCACGTGCGCCGGCACCGTCGGTGCCTGAGCCGGGTTGGTCGGCATGAGTGTCTCTCCTCCACGTGGCCGAGGCGTCGCTCCGGTGGGCTGATGCCGCCGATGAGACGCCGAGGTCGGGTGGTGCGGAGGAAGACGCACCGGGTGTGGCCGGCCGGGTGTGGATGCTTCCCCACACCACACCCGGCCGGCGGACCGGCGGGTGCGTCGCCCGCCGCCCGGGGGTCGTGGGCGGCGGGCGACGCTCCTGCCTGTTGGGACCAGGCTCGCGACTGCCCGGAACCCCAGGTGCGGCCCGCGGAGCCGCACCGCCCGGAGGTGGCGCCGCGAAACGCCGCGCTCCGGCTGGTTGGAACGAGCGTTCGAGGCAATCGAACACTCGTTCTAACTGCTGCTGACAGTACACCTCCCCTCCGACGAAAATGCAACGTGTGACGCGCCGGCCGGGTGAACCCGCACCGGCGAACCGGGAAGAATGGCGGGATGCAGCCACACCCGAACATACGGGCGGTGCAGGACGCGCTCACCGCCGCCAGCACGCTCGACGGCGCCGGTGAGCCCAGCACGGTCCGTCTGCTGCCCGACGCGGTGCACACCGCCGCCGCGGCCGCCGCGGCGCTCGGCGTCGAGGTCGGCCAGATCGCCAACTCACTGATCTTCGACGCGGACGACGCGCCGCTGCTCGTGCTCACCTCCGGCGCGCACCGGGTGGACACCGCCGGCCTGGCCGCATCGATCGGTGTCACCCGCCTGCGCCGGGCCACCCCGGAGTTCGTCCGGGCCCACACCGGCCAACCGATCGGCGGGGTCGCCCCACTCGGGCACCCGCACCCCCTGCGCACCCTGGTGGACACGGCGCTGGCGGCGTTCCCGGAGATCTGGGCCGCGGGTGGCGTACCCCAGGCGGTCTTCCCGACCACCTACGCCGAACTGCTGCGCGTCACCGCCGGCACCCCGGCCGAGGTGGCGTGAGCGAGCGGAGCGAGCGAACCAGCAGGCACAGCAGCGATGCGCTCGCGCCGCCGCGAAGCGGTGGCGTGAGCGAGCGGAGCGAGCGAACCGGCCGGCACAGCGGCACGGCTCCGGAGCTGGTCACGCTGCACGTGTGGCGGACCTCCCGGGGCGCGCTGCCCCGGGCGCTGACCCGGATGGCGGTGGACCCACGCCGGTTGCGCGCCCTCCCGGGCGCCCGGTTCGGCAAGTTGCTGGGCACCGGGACCGGCACCGACTTCGGGCCGAGGGACGCCGACCTGACCCGGTGGGCCGCGCTGACCGTCTGGGACTCCCCCGCCGCGGCGGCCGACTTCGACGACTCGTCGGTCGGGCGCGCCTGGGCGCGCATCGCCCAGGCCCAGGCCCGGATCGACCTGCGTCCGCTGACCAGCCGGGGCGAGTGGTCCGGCCAGCGGCCGTTCGGTGATCCGTCGGGCGGCCGGGTCACCGGCCCGGTGCTGGCACTGACCCGGGCTCGGCTGCGGGCCCGCCGGGCCGCCACCTTCTGGCGGGCGATCCCGCCGGTGGCCGCCGCCCTGCGCGACGCGCCCGGGTTGCTGGCCCGGTTCGGGGTCGGCGAGGCACCGTTGGGCTGGCAGGGCACGGTGAGCGTGTGGCGCGACCCGACGGAGCTGGTGGCGTTCGCGTACCGTCACCCGGAGCACCGGGCGGCGATCATGCGAACCCCCACCGCGGGCTGGTACGCCGAGGAGTTGTTCGCCCGGTTCGAGGTGCGCGACGTGGTCGGCGACCGGTCGGTGCTCGGGTGGGTCGCCGACGGCGGCCCGGAAACGGTGAAGGGTGGACGGGCATGAGGTTGGTGCGCTGGACGCCGGACGATCTCGTCCGGCGGCTGGACGACGTGGTGGCCGTCTACGGCGAGGCGATGGGATACCGCACCGACCTGTTGGAGGCCCGGCGCGGTTACATCGCCACCCACGTCCGCCGACCGGGTTTCCGGGCGGTCGCCAGCCTGACCAGCGAGGGTCACCTCGCCGGCTTCGGCTACGGCTACCTGGGGGCCTCCGGCCAGTGGTGGCACGACCAGGTGCACCGGGCGCTGGACGCGCCGACCCGCACGCGCTGGCTCACCCACTGCTTCGAGGTGGTCGAGCTGCACGTCCGGCCACCCGCGCAGGGGCACGGTCTGGGCACCGGCCAGCTGCGCGCGCTGCTCGGCATGGCCGAGGGCGACACCACGCTGCTGTCCACCCCGGAGGCCGACGAGAAGACCTCGCGGGCCTGGCGGCTGTACCGGCGGTTCGGCTTCGTCGACGTGCTGCGCGACTTCCACTTCCCCGGCGACGAGCGACCGTTCGGTGTCCTCGGTCGGGATCTGCCGCTCGAGCCACCGGCGCCATGACCCGGCGGATCTCCTGGACGCTTCTCGCCGTCCTGGTGCTCGCCCAGATCTGCTATCCGCTCACCACCGGCGCCACCCGGGCCGGGCTCACCGTGGCCACCGTCGTCCTCGGTTGGCTGCTCTCGGTCGGCCACGCGCTGCTCAGCCGGGGCCCACGGGTGGCGGCGGCGCTGGTCGCGGTGGCCACCGGCGGCGGGTTCGCGATCGAGGCGATCGGGGTGGCCACCGGCGTGCCGTTCGGCAGCTACGACTACTCCGGCGAGCTGGGCCCCAAGCTGGCCGGCGTGCCACTGATCATTCCGCTGGCCTGGACCTGGATGGCCTGGCCGGCCTGGCTGACGGCGGTCCGACTGACCGGCGGCAGCGCCACGACGGCCGGTGCCGCCGGGCTGACAGCCAGCGGCAGCGGATCGACGATCGGTCGATGGGTGGGAAGGATCGCGCTGGCCACGGTGGGGCTGGCCGCCTGGGACCTCTTCCTCGACCCGCAGATGGTGGCCGAGGGCTACTGGATCTGGCGCGACGCCACCCCGGCGTTACCCGGCCTGACCGGCATCCCGGTCAGCAACTACCTGGGCTGGCTGCTCTTCGCGGTGCTGCTGATGAGCGCGCTGCGCCCGTTGGCCGGGCCAGCCGCCGCGCACACCGATCGGCGGGACCACCCGATGATCGCGCTCTACCTGTGGACGTACTTCTCCAGCATCCTGGCCCACGCCGTCTTCCTGGACCTGCCCGCCTCGGCGCTCTGGGGCGCCGCCGGCATGTCGGTGACCGCCGTACCCCTGGCGGTGACCCTGCTGCGCGCCCAACGCGGCCGGCGCATCCGGCCAGCGGACCGCCAGCCGCACCGCCCCGGCGTCGACGCGACCCGATGACCGTCCTGCTCGCCCTGCTGATCGCCGCCGTCGCCGCGTTGACCGGGCACACCTGGCTCAACGCCACCCGGTGGCTGCGTCGGCCCACCGACCGGCCCGACGACGTCGACGAGCCGGTCGCCGTGCTGCTGCCGCTGCGCGACGAGGCCACCCGCGTCACGCCCTGCCTGCGCGCCCTGCTCGCCCAGCGCGGCGTACCCGGGCTGCGCGTCGTGGTCCTCGACGACGGGTCCACCGACGGCACCGCCGACGTGGTCCGCGCGGTGGCCGGCGACGATCCCCGGGTCACGCTGCTCACCGGGGTCGCCCCACCACCGGGCTGGCTGGGCAAGCCGCACGCCTGCTGGCAGCTGGCCACCCGGGCCGACCCGAGCGCCACCGCGCTGGTCTTCGTCGACGCCGACGTGGTGCTCGCCCCGCACGCCGTGGCCGCGGCCGTCACCGAGTTGCGCGCCGCCCGGGTGACGCTGCTGTCGCCGTACCCCCGGATCGTGGTGGCGACGGCGGCCGACCGGTTGGTGCAGCCGCTGTTGCAGTGGCTCTGGCTGACCTTCCTGCCGCTGCGCGCGATGGAACGCTCGCCGCGGCCGTCGCTGGCGGCGGCGGGCGGGCAGTTCCTGGTGGTGGACCGGGCCGGCTACACCGCCGCCGGCGGGCACGCCGCGGTCGCCGACAGGATCCTGGAGGACGTCGAGCTGGCCCGGGCGGTCAAGCGGGCCGGCGGGCGGATCGCCCTGGCCGACGGCTCCCGGCTGGCCACCTGCCGGATGTACGACGACTGGCCGCAACTGCGCGACGGGTACTCGAAGTCGCTCTGGGCGTCGTTCGGGCACCCGGGCGCGGCGGCGGCCGTGGTGGCGGCACTGCTGTTGCTCTACACCGCCCCACCGCTGATCGCGCTGGTGGGTGCGGCGGCCAGCGCGCCGGGGGTGGTCGCCGTGGGAGTGGCCGGCTACCTGCTCGGGGTGGCTGGACGGGTGCTCACCGCCCGTGCGACCGGCGGCCGGTGGTGGCCCGACGCGCTCGCACACCCCGTGTCGGTCGTGGTCCTCGGTTGGCTGACCCTGCGGTCGTACCATCTGCGAAAGCGACGCCGCCTGACCTGGCGGGGCCGCCCGGTCAGCTAGGGAGGGCGCGGCATGGCGCGGATCGTGGTCGTCGGCGCCGGGGTGGGTGGCCTCGCCACCGCCGCCCGGCTGGCCGCCACCGGGCACCAGGTGACCGTCTTCGAGGCCGCCGACACGGTCGGCGGCAAGCTCGGCCGGTACGCGCACGACACCCCGGCCGGGTCGTTCCACTTCGACACCGGGCCGAGCCTGCTCACCCTGCCCGAGGTCTTCCACGACCTGTTCGAGGCGACCGGGGCGAAGCTCGACGAATACCTGGACCTGGTCCCGCTGGACCCGATCGTCCGGCACGTCTTCGGAGGTGGCGGCCCGACCCTGGACTCGTGCGCCGACCCGGTGGAGTTCACCGCCCGGATCGGGGCCGCCTTCGGTGACCGGGCGGCAGCCGACTGGCAGCGGCTGTGGCGTCGAGCCACGCGCGTGTGGCACGCCTCCTCGCGGGACATCCTGCGCCGTACCGTCGACTCTCCCCGCGACCTCGCGTCGCTGGCCTGGCGCGTCGGCGACCTGGCCGCCATCGCCCCGGGCCGCAGTCTGCGCGGCCTGGGCCGCCGGCACCTGTCCGATCCACGGTTGCGGATGCTGCTGGACCGGTACGCCACCTACACCGGGGCCGACCCCCGCCGGGCACCGGCGGCGTTGGTCGCGGTCCCCTACGCCGAGCTGGCCTTCGGCGGCTGGTACCTGCGCGGCGGGCTGGGCACGCTCGCCGACGCGCTGCTGACCCGCTGCCTGGACCTCGGCGTGGTCGTGCAGACCGACGCCACGGTCACCCGGATCGACGCCACCGGCGGCCGGGTGCACGGGGTACGCCTCACCGGCGTCGCCGCGCCGGTGCCCGCCGACGTGGTGGTGGCCAACGTGGACGCGTTGACCGTCTACCGTGACCTGCTGCCGCACCCGCGCCGGTTGGCCGGTCTGACCGACCGCAGCCTCGCCGGCTTCGTGCTGCTGCTGGGCGTCTCCGGCAGCACCGGGCTGGCCCACCACAACGTCTTCTTCCCGGACGACTACGACGCCGAGTTCGACGCGGTCTTCGGTGACCCCGGCCGGGGCGTACCGGCCCGGCCGGCGGCCGACCCGGCGGTGTTCGTCACCGTGGCCGACGACCCGATGGTCCGCCCGGCCGGACACGAGGCGTGGTTCGTGCTGGTCAACGCCCCTCGGCAGGGCACCGCAGCGGGCGCGGTCGACTGGCGCCGGCCGGGGCTGGCCGACGCGTACGCCGATCGGATCCTGGACGTGCTGGCGCGGCGCGGCGTGGACGTGCGCGACCGGCTGCTGTTCCGGGAGATCCGCACCCCCGCCGACCTGGACGTGGCGACCGGCGCGCCCGGTGGCGCGATCTACGGCACCGCCGGCGGGCTGCTCCGCCCGGCCAACCGGGGCCCGGCAAACGGGCTGTGGCTGGTGGGTGGCTCCGCCCACCCGGGCGGCGGGCTGCCGATGGTGACCCTCTCCGCGCAGATCGTCGCCGACGAGATCGGCCCCGCCTGGTAGGGCGACGTGCCGGTGTCGGCCGGCGCCTGGCCCGGCCCGCCGCTCAGCCGGCGTGAGCTGGCCCGGCCCGCCGCTCAGCCGGCGTCGAGCAGGGCGCGACGGATGCTGGAGAGCAGTTGCCCCAGACCGAAGCCGGCCAGCAGCACCCAGACGGCGGTCGCCATGGTGATGGTGCCGGCGGCCAGGTCCGGCTCGATCAGGCCGGCCAGCCCGGCGACCAGCAGGCCGGCCAGCGCCACCGAGACGCGGGTGGGGCGTTCGCCTACGGTCACCGCGCCGATCTCCCGCATCCCGGCGGCGACCGCCCGCGCTCGGACGTACTCGTGCAGCCAGGACAGCGCGCCGCCCGCGACGACCAGCCCACCCGGCGCGCCCACCAGCCAGAACGCCAGCAGCCAGGCCACCTCACCGAGCCGGTCGGCGACCGAGTCGTAGACGTAGCCGAGCCGGGTGGTGCGGTCGGTGGCGACCGCCACCGCGCCGTCCACGCTGTCCGCCACGGCGGCGAGCAGCACGAACAACGCGCCGAGGAACGGCCCGTCGCCGGGCCGGGTCACCAGCAGCGGTACGCAGAAGCAGAGCAGCACCCCGGCCACGGTGACCGCGGTGGGGCTGACCCGCAGCCGACCCAGCACGTACCCGACGTGATACGCCAACCGCAGCCAGGCGCGCACCACCGGCGCCGCGACCCGAGGGTCGAACCCGCCGTGCAACCGCGCCCACGCCGTGGCGTACTGATCCCAGTTCAGCTGTGTGCCCACCACGGATCAACCGTCGCGCCGGGCAACAGGTGTCGCAGGTGCAGCGTTCACACGCGCGCGCCGGCCTTCAGGTTCTGCCAGACCTCGCGGGTCGCGGTGGACCGGTTGAGGGTGATGAAGTGGATTCCGGGCACGCCCTCGTCCAACAGTCGGCGGCACATCTCGCTGGCCTGCTCGATGCCGAGCCGGCGGACGGCCTCCGGGTCGTCGGCGACGCGTTCGAAGCGGGCCGCCAGCGCCGGTGGGAACGGCGCGCCGGACAGCTGCACGGATCGCTCGATGGTGCCGATCTGGGTCACCGGCATCACCCCGGCCAGGATCGGGGTGTCGCAACCGGCAGCGGCCACCCGGTCGCGTAGCCGCAGGTAGTCATCGGCGTCGAAGAACATCTGCGTGATCGCGAACTCCGCGCCGGCCCGACACTTGCGGACGAACTGCGCGGTGTCGCTGGCCACGTCGGGTGAGCGAGGGTGCTTGTACGGGAAGGCCGCCACCCCGACGCTGAAGTCGCCGGCGTCCCGCACCAGGCGGACCAGGTCCTCGGCGTAGTCCACGCCCTCGGGGTGGCGGATCCACTCGCCGCCCGGGTTGCCCGGAGGGTCGCCACGAACGGCCAGCACGTTGCGCACTCCCACCCCGGCGAGCCGGCCGACCACGTGGCGCAGCTCGGCGACGGAGTGGTTGACCGCGGTCAGGTGGGCCATCGGCAGCAGCGTGGTCTCGGTGGCGATCCGCTCGGTCACCGCCACGGTGGTGTCCCGGGTCGAGCCGCCGGCGCCGTACGTGATCGACACGAACGACGGGCGCAGCGACTCCAGCTCGCGGATGGCCTGCCAGAGCAGTTGCTCGCCCGCCTCGGTCTTGGGCGGGAAGAACTCGAACGAGAAGGTCGGCTGGTGCTCACGGATGAGCTCCCCGATCGCCGGCTGCGGATTGGGGAGTATCGAGGGAAGACCGAGCGCCACGCCCCGACTCTAGCGGTCGATGTCACCAGGACCCAGGCCCTTCCCACCCAGCGGCCGGTGCCGAACCGGCGCGCTCCGGCCCGGTGCAGGGCAAAGGCGTCGTACCTCCGAGGTAGGAATGGGTGGTGCGGAAGGGGCGGCGGGGGCGGCCCGGGGGTCCCCGCACGGGGGTCAGCAACCGAGCGGTGACGCCGGTCCCGTCCGGTCGGGCGGGTGGGTCGTCATCGCACCGACGCCCGCCAGGAGGACCCATGATTCCGCCCGCATCGCCGCGCCCCGCGCAGCTCGGGCCGCTGCTGGCCCGGTGCCGGCTGGCCCGTGGCTGGAGCCAGCAACGCACCGCCGCCGAGTTGTGTGCCGCCTCCGGGGTGCCGACGTTGAGTCGGCACGAGGTCTCCCGGTGGGAACGACAGCGCCGCGTGCCGGGCGGTTTCTGGCTCGGCTGGCTCGCCGTCGTCCTGGACGTGCCGCTGCTGGCGCTCGCCGAGGCCGCCGCAACCACCCGTCGAGCCGGCGCGACACGGGTCACCGGGCCGGGCCGCGCCGCCGGGTCCGGCGCGCGACGGGCCGGTCGAGCGGGCCCTGGCCGCACCGGTGGCACTACGCGTGGCGGTGGAGCACGAGCCACGGCCACCCGCTAGCGTCGGAGCGTGACCCACGCTGCTCCCGTTTCTCCCGTCGACCGCGCCGGCCTGCGACAGCGGGTCGACAAGGCGCTCACCGAGTTCCTGGCCAGCCAACGGGTCCGGCTCGCCGCCGTGGACGACGCCCTGGGTCCGGTGGCCGAGGCGATCGAGGCGTTCGTGCTCGGCGGGGGCAAGCGGTTGCGTCCGGCATTCGCGTACTGGGGGTTCCGGGGCGCCGGTGGGGTGGACGGCGACCAGGTGCTCACCGCCCTGGCCGCGCTGGAGTTCGTTCAGGCCAGCGCCCTGATCCACGACGACCTGATGGACCGTTCCGACACCCGTCGCGGCGAGCCGGCGGTGCACCGGCGGTTCGCCGCCCGGCACCGGGAGGCTGGCTGGAGTGGTGACCCGGACGGCTTCGGCGACGCCGCGGCCATCCTGCTCGGTGACCTGTGCCTGGTCTGGTCCGACGAGCTGCTGCACTCCGCGGGCCTGGACCTGTGGTCGCTGGCCCGGGCCCGACCGGTCTTCGACGAGATGCGCACCGAGGTCACCGTTGGGCAGTATCTCGACGTGCTGACCCAGGTCACCGGGGACACCTCGGTGGAACGGGCCAGCAAGGTCGCCCGGTACAAGTCCGCGAAGTACACGGTCGAGCGGCCGATGCTGCTCGGCGCCGCGCTGGCCGACGCGACGGACGACGTGCGGACGGCCTATTCGGCGTACGGGCTGCCGCTGGGCGAGGCGTTCCAGCTCCGTGACGACGTGCTGGGGGTCTTCGGTGATCCGGCGCTGACCGGCAAGCCGGCCGGGGACGACCTGCGCGAGGGCAAGCGCACCTATCTGGTGGCGGCGGCCGTCGAGGCCACCGACGACGCGGGCCGCGAGCTGCTGCTCAGCCGGCTCGGCGACCCGGAGCTGGATGAGCAGGGAGTGGCCCGGCTACGCGAGGTGATCTCGGCGAGCGGGGCACTGGCCCGTACCGAGCAGCGGATCGTCACGCTCACCGACGCCGCCCTGGCCGCACTGACCGCCGTCGACCTCGACACCGAGGCCCGCCAGGCCCTGGTGGACCTGGCCATAGCCGCAACCCGCCGAGCCGACTAACCCAACCCCACCCACCAGCCCTCCCCTCCCCTCCCCGGTTCCCCCTCCCCGGTTCCCCGGCGCGTTGATCATGAAGTTGTTGCCAGCCCGCTCGGCGTGTCGTGGCAATAACTTCATGATCAACGCAGACGGGCGCGGGGACGCCCCGGGAGGTTAGAAGCCGAGGGCTTGGGCTCGGCGTTTCACCTCGCGGGCCTGGTCGCCGGAGAGGGCGGCGGCCGGGGTGGCGCCGGGAAGGGTGTCGTCCGGCTCGTAGAGCCAGCGCAGGGCGGCCTCGTCGTCGTAGCCGTTGTCGGAGAGCAGGTTGAGCACGCCGGGCAGGTGCTTGAGCACGGTCTGGTTGGCAACCAGGTCCGCTGGGATCCGGCGGACGCCGTCACGGCGGACCGCCAGCAGCTCCCGGTCACGGATCATCTGGTGCACCTTGCTGATCGACACGTCGAGGCGTTCGGCGACGTCGGGCAGAGTCAACCAGCCGGCCGGGTCGGTGGGTCCGGCGAGCTCCAGGTCGGGCGCGGCCTGGTGGGGTACGGGTTCGGTCACCCGACCACCCTGCCACGCCGCCGCCGCGACGAGCCACCGGCACCCCGGGCGAGCCATCCGCGCCCACTCCCTGGACCGCCGCTGACCAGCCGATAAGGGGCGGCGAGCGCGGCGGGGACGGCCCAGTTAGGCGTACGGCTGTAGCATCCTGTTCAACCCTCACCCCCTGGACACATAGACTGCCTGCCGATGGACACACAGGTCGCCGACACGTTGCTGGGCTCGCTGATCGACGGGCGCTACCGCATTCGCGGTCGCGTGGCCCGTGGTGGCATGGCGACCGTGTACACCGCCACCGACGAACGCCTTGAGCGCACCGTCGCAGTCAAGATCATTCATCCGACCCAGGCCAGCGAGGCACGGGCCCGGATCGCCAACTTCGTGGCCCGATTCACCGACGAGGCCAAGACGATCGCCCGGCTGACCCACCCGAACGTGGTGGCGGTCTACGACCAGGGCACGCACGCCGGCCTGCCGTACCTGGTGATGGAGTACGTCCGTGGCCGCACGCTGCGCGACGTGCTGGCCGAGCGACGCCGGCTCAACCCGGACGAGGCGCTGGCCATCGCCGAGCAGATGCTCGCCGCGATCGCCGCCGCGCACCGGGCCGGTCTCGTGCACCGCGACGTCAAACCGGAGAACGTGCTGGTCGCGGAGGCGCCCACCGGTGGCGTCGCCAACCTGGTCGACAGCGTCGTGAAGGTGGCCGACTTCGGCCTGGCCCGGGCGGTCGAGGCGAGCGCCGACGAGGAGCAGGGCAACCAGCTGATGGCCACCGTGGCGTACGTCGCCCCGGAACTGGTCACCGAGGGCCGCGCCGATCCCCGCACCGACGTCTACTCGGCCGGCATCGTCCTGTTCGAGATGCTCACCGGCCGGGTGCCGTACGACGGCGACCGCCCGGTGGACGTCGCCTGGCAGCACGTCGATCGGGACGTGCCGGCTCCCTCGACGCTGGTGCCCAGCCTGCCGTCGGTGCTCGACGACCTGGTGCAGCGGGCCACTCGACGCGATTCCGGCGCCCGGCCCGCCGACGCCGGCGCGCTCTTGGCCGAGGTGCAGGTCGCCCGGGATCGTCTCGGCGATGTCAACAGCCACACCGCCGTACTCCGTCCGGTCAGCGACGAGGCGCCGATCTCGCAGGCGACCATGATGGTCGCGACGGTTCAGCCGCCCAACCGCCCGGCCTGGGCCCGGCTGCCCGAGGGCACCAGCAGCCAGGGGCCGGGCCGACGTCGGGCGACCCCGGAGCCGGCGGAGGGCCTGGGTGCCCGGCTCGCCGCGCTGCGCGGCACGATGTTGAGCAACCCCCGTGGCCGGCTGGCCGTCGCCGCCGTGGTGGTGACGCTGGGCCTGGTGGCCGCGATCGGGGGTTGGTGGTTCGGCGTCGGCCGCTACACGGATGCTCCGCAGCTGGTGAGCCTGAGCAAGGCCGAGGCGCAGGCGCAGGCCGACCGTGCCGGGCTCGTCCTCAGGTACGCGGAGCCGCGCTTCGACGAGAAGGCCCCGAAGGACAGCGTGCTGGGGCAGAGTCCGGCGTCCGCATCCAAGATCGTCAAGGGTGGCACGATCACCCTGACCCTCTCCCTCGGCCCGGAGCGTTTTCCGGTGCCGGACGTCATCGGCAAGGAGTTCGAGCTCGCCGAGGCAGACCTGGTCAACGTGAAGCTGGTGGTGGCCAAGGGTGCCGCCCGCTACGACGACAGCCTGCCGGCCGGGGTGGTGGTGGACAGCTCCCCCAAGGTGGGCACCGAGGTCAAGCCAGGTGCGAAGATCACCCTCATTCTGAGTCGGGGCAGGGCGCCGGTGACGGTGCCGAACCTGGTCGGTAAGAGCCTGACCGATGCCCGGGCGGCCCTGGCCAAGCTGGAGCTGGTGCTGGTGGAGACCTACAAGGACTCGGACAAGCCGAAGGACGAGATTCTCGGCCAGAGCCCGGCCGATGGCACCGGCGTGGAGAAGGGCACCCAGGTCAAGCTGGACGTCAGCAAGGGCCCGCCGCTGGTCGTCGTGCCCCGGGTGATCGACCTGCCCTGCCTCCAGGCCAAGCAGGTGTTGGAGAGCCAGGGCTTGCCGACGACGGTTGCGGTCAACCCGAATGCGGTGGCCCGGATCCAGGTCCCGAGCGAGAATTCGCAGGTGCCGCCGGGCACCCCGGTCGTCATCACGTGCTTCTGATGCCGGCGATCTCCGCGCGGCCGGTGGGCGCGCACACTCCGACCTCCGGCGGGCTGGCCAAGGCGGCCCTGCCGTACGCCGACGCGACCGGTGCGCGGGTCGTGCAGGTCTACGTCTCCAACTCGCGGGGCTGGGCACTGCCCAACGGTGACCCCGCGCAGGACGCCCTGTTCCGCGACGGTTGCGCCGAACGGGGCATTCCGGCGTTCATCCACGCCTCGCTGCTGGTCAACCTCGGCTCGCCCACCCCGGCCACGGTCGAGAAGTCGGCCCAGACGCTGGCGCACGCGCTGCGTCGGGGCGTGGCGATCGGCGCGCGGGCGGTGGTGTTCCACGCGGGCAGTTCGGTCGACGAGGGGCACGCCGAGGCGGCGATGCGACAGGTCCGCGAGCAGCTGCTGCCACTGCTCGACTGGGCCGCCGACGCTGGTGGGCCGATGTTGCTGGTCGAGCCGAGCGCGGGCGGAGGCCGGTCACTCGCCTCCCGGGTGGAGCAGCTCGGGCCCTACCTGGACGCGGTGGACCGGCACCCCATGCTCGGGGTCTGCTTCGACACCTGCCACGCCTGGGCGGCCGGCCATGACCTGGCGGCCGAGGGCGGCATGACGGCGACCCTGGACACCCTGGTGGCCACGGTCGGTGCGGACCGGCTGCGACTGGTCCATGCCAACGACTCGAAGGATCTGTGCGGCTCCACCCGGGATCGGCACGAGAACATCGGCAAGGGCACCATCGGCGAGCCCGCCTTCGCCGAGCTGATGGCCCACCCGGCAACCGCCGGCGTCCCGATCGTCGTGGAAACCCCCAGCGAGAAGCAGCTGGGCCACACCGCCGACATCGAAACCCTGACCCGCCTGTCCAACCCCTAACCCACCCGGACCCCCTGCCCCCACCCCACCCCACCCGGACCGCCGCGGTGATCAAGAGGTTTGCGTCAGAATCCGGGTCCGGAGTGACGCAAACCTCTTGATCACCGAGGGGAGCGGGGGGTAGGGGGTAGGGGGGTGGGGGGTTGGGGGTTGGGGGCGGGTTAGGGCGCGGCGAGGATTCGGGGTAGGACGGCGACGGCGCGGTCGATGTCCGCGTCGTTGAGGCCCAGGTGGGTGACCAGGCGGGCGGTGCGGGGGCCAAGCACCGAGATCAGTACGCCCTCGGCTCGCGCGGCGGCAGCCAGGGCACGGGCGTCCAGGGTGTGCTTGGTGAGGTCCAGTGCGACCAGGTTGGTACGAACCGTGGTGGCCAGCACACCGAACGGCGCGACCGTCTCGGCCAGCCGAGCCGCCCTGGCGTGGTCCTCGGCCAGCCGGTCGACGTGGTGCGCGAGCGCGTACCGGCCGGCGGCGGCGAGGATGCCGGCCTGGCGCATGCCACCGCCCATCCGCTTACGGATCAGTCGGGCACGTTCGATCTTCTCCGCACTGCCCACCACCAGCGAGCCGACCGGCGCGCCGAGCCCCTTGGAGAGGCACACCGACAGCGTGTCGAAGAGCCGGCCGTACTCGATCAGCGGCACCCGGTCGGCGACGTGCGCGTGCCAGATCCGGGCCCCGTCGCAGTGCAGCGCGACGCCCGCCTCGTCGGCGACGCCCCGCAAATCCCGCAGCGTCGCCAGCGGGATCACCCCGCCACCACCGCGGTTGTGGGTCTGCTCGACGGCGATCGCGCGGGTGGGGACGGCGAAGTAACCGTCCGGCCGGATCATCCTGGCCACGACCTCCGGGTCGATGTCCGCGCCGACGGCAGGCCAGGTCCGCGTGGAGATCCCGCCATACGCGGCAGCGGCACCGATCTCGTACGTGACCACGTGCGCGTCGGCGTCGCAGAGCAACTCGTCGCCGGGCGACACCAGCAGTTGCAGGGCGATCTGGTTCGCCATCGACCCGCTCGGGGCGAACAGCGCCGCCTCGTGCCCGAACAGCGCGGCGACCTCGGCCTCCAGCGCGTTGACGGTCGGGTCCTCGCCGTAGACGTCGTCACCGACCTCGGCGGTGGCCATCGCCTCGCGCATCCCGGCGGTGGGTCGGGTCACCGTGTCGGACCGCAGGTCCACGAACAGATCAGCCACTGTCATCCCTTCGACCGCCGACTGCGGGTTCAGCCAGCTCAGCCACGGAGCATTTCCGCGACGAGGAACGCCAACTCCAACGACTGCTGGGTGTTCAGTCGCGGGTCGCAGGCGGTTTCGTACCGGTCGGGCAGGTCGAGATCCTCGATGCCCTGGGCGCCGCCGAGGCACTCGGTGACGTCCTCGCCGGTCAACTCGACGTGCAGGCCGCCGGGGTGGGTGTCCAGCCCGCGGTGCACCTCGAAGTAGCCGAGCACCTCGTCGACGATCCGATCGAAGTGCCGGGTCTTGTAGCCGTTGGACGACTCGTGCGTGTTGCCGTGCATCGGGTCGCACTGCCAGACCACCTTGGCCCCGGCGGCGGTGACCTTGGCGACGATCGGCGGCAGCGCGTCGCGCACCCGGTGGTTGCCCATCCGGCTGATCAGGGTGAGCCGGCCGGGGATGTTGTCCGGGTTGAGCTTCTCGCACAGCTCGATCGCCTCGTCCGGCGAGGTGGTCGGGCCGAGCTTGACCCCGATCGGGTTGGCGATCCGGGAGATGAAGTCGATGTGCGCGCCGTTGATCTGCCGGGTGCGCTCGCCGATCCAGAGGAAGTGCCCGGAGAGCCCGTACGCCCGGCGGTCGGAGACCCGGGTGAGCGCCCGGTCGTACTCCAGGGCGAGGGCCTCGTGGGAGCAGTAGAGCGTGACGGTGCGCAGCGCCTCGTCGTCGGTCATGCCGCACGCCCGGATGAACGCCAGGGCCCGGTCGATCTCCCGGGCGATCGCCTCGTAGCGCTCTCCCGCCGGGGAGTTCTTCACGAAGCCCTTGTTCCAGTCGTGCACCGCGTGCAGATCGGCGAGCCCACCGGCGAGGTACGCCCGGAGCATGTTCATCGCCGCCGCCGAGTTCGCGTACGCGCGGATCATGCGCTGCGGGTCGGCGACCCGGGCGGCCGGGTCGGCCTCCAGCGAGTTGATCATGTCGCCGCGGTACGCGGGCAGGCCGCGCGCGTCGGTCGGCAGCGAGCGGGGCTTCGTGTACTGCCCGGCGACCCGGGCCACCTTGACCACCGGCAGCGACGCACCGTAGGTGAGCACGATCGCCATCTGGAGCAGGGTGCGGGCGTTGGCCAGCAGGTGGCTCTCGGTGTTGTCGACGAACGTCTCGGCGCAGTCACCACCCTGCAGCAGGAACGCCTTGCCCTCGCAGACCAGGGCGAGCTTCTGCCGGAGCTGGTCCACCTCGTAGGGCGCGACGACCGACGGCACGGTGTCGAGGACCTTGCAGACCTCGGCCACCGCGGCGGGGTCGGACCACGGCGGGACCTGCTCGCGGGGCAGCTCCCGCCATCGGTCCAGGCCGAGCGCGGCGTCCTCGGCGGAGTCGACGGTCGGTCGGCTGGTCTGCAGGCCCGGGCTGCCCACCGCGGGATGGCTCAGCTGATGCCACTCATGGCGCATGACAGAAAGCGTACGGCGACGGTCGGGGTGCCCGGGCGGCGAGGGGGACGGTTCCGGCAGATGGGAGATCAATCCGCCAGGCGCTGGTCAGGACGCGGGCGAGGGAACGAGCGGTCAGGACGCGGGCGAGGGAACGGGACCGTTCGGCGACGGGCTGGCCGCCGGGGTGCTGCCCGGCGCCTCCCCGGCGATGCACCAGTCGCCTCCGTCGCGGGTGACCGTGAACACCAGCGGCCGGGCGACGGTGCGTTTGCCGATCGCGACCGAGACCGAGACGCTGACCTCCTGCCCGAGCGGACCGGACCGAATGTCGGTGATGGCCGCCTCGGGCACCTGGAAGTGATCGGCGAAGTCACCGTTGGGGCCGGTGGCGCCCAGGTCGAAGCCGTCGTGCAGCAGTGCGCAGAGCTGGCTGCGGCCGGCCGCCACGTCCTTGGCCGCCATCGCGTCGAGGTACGCCTGCACGCGCTCACGGGAGCGGGCGGTGGCCTCCTCGGCGGGGACGCGCGCCGGCTTCGCGGGCTCGTCGGTGTCCTCGCCGCCGATGCCGCAGCCGACCAGGGCGATCGGCAGCAGCACCAACCCGGCTGCGGTCGCCGCCAGCCTGCGCTGGATCGGGCGCATGATCACCTCCGTCGACGGTGAGATCGAGACGTACCGAGCCGCGAGTCTGCCACATCGAGCTGGTCGAGCCCAACGGCGTCGGCCCGGCCGACGCGAGGCGTCGACCGGGCCGCGGTGGCACGGGCGGGAAGGGGCGGTGCGGGCCCCTTCCCGCCGTGTGGGTGGTGCGTCGGCCGTCGGCTCAGCCGAGACCGCCCCTGATGGCGCCGATCAGCTCGCCGTTGCTGGTGTCACCGGAGAGCTCCCAGAAGAACGCGCCACCGAGGCCCTGGTTGTTCGCGTACGTCATCTTGCCGTTGATGGTCGACGGGGTGTCGTAGCTCCACCAGTTGCTGCCGCACTTGGCGTACGCGGTGCCGGCGACCGTGCCGGTGGCCGGGCAGGTGTTCTTGAGAACCTTGTAGTCCTCGATGCCGGCCTCGTAGGTGCCCGGTGCCGCGCCGGTGGCGCTGCCGCCCGGTGCCGCCTGGGTCACACCGGTCCAGCCGCGACCGTAGAAGCCGATGCCGAGCAGCAGCTTGTTGGCCGGGACGCCCTTGCTCTTGAGCTTCTGGATCGCGGCGTCGGAGTTGAAGCCCTGCTGCGGGATGCCGGTGTACGAGGTCAGCGGCGAGTGCGGGGCGGTCGGGCCCTGCGCGTTGAACGCGCCGAAGTAGTCGTAGGTCATCGGCATCAGCCAGTTGAGGTTGCCGATGGCGCCGGCGTAGTCGGTGGCGTCGATCTTGCCGCCGTTGCTGCCGTCCGCGGTGATGGCGGCGGTGACCAGGGCGCTCGACCCGAACCTCGACCGCAACGCGCTGATCACGTTCTTGAACGCGTTCGGGCCACTGCTGTCGCAGGTCAGACCGCAGGCGTTGGGGTACTCCCAGTCGACGTCGATGCCGTCGAAGACGTCCGCCCAGCGCGGGTCCTCGACCAGGTTGTAGCAGCTCTCGGCGAACGCGGCCGGGTTCTGCGCGGCCTGGGTGAAGCCGCCGGACCAGGTCCAGCCGCCGAACGACCAGATCACCTTGAGGTGCGGGTTCAGCCGCTTGAGCTTGCGCAGCTGGTTGAAGCTGCCGCGCAGCGGCTGGTCCCAGGTGTCGGCGACGCCGTCCACGCTGTCCGCGGCGGTGTACGCCTTCTCGTAGTCGGCGTAGCTGTCACCGATGGCGCAACGGCCGCCGGTGGTGTTGCCGAAGGCGTACAGGATGTGGGTCAGCTTGGCGGCCGAGCCGCTGGTCTGGATGTTCTTGACGTGGTAGTTGCGCCCGTAGACGCCCCACTCGGCGAAGTAGCCGACGACCTTCTTGCCGCCCGGGTTCGGCGGGTTGGTGGTCGGCGGTGGCGTCGTGGGTGGCGGGGTGGTGGGCGGCGTCGTCGTCGGCGGGGTGGTGGTCGGTGGCGTCGTCGTCGGCGGGGTCGTTCCGCCGCCACACGCGGCACCGTTGATGGTGCAGTTCAGCGGCGCCTTGTAGGCACCGGTGCCGTTGTAGCCCCAACTGAACGAGGCGCCGGGGGCGAGGCCGCCGGCCCAGCTCTTCTTGACCGCGACGTAGTGGTTGCCGCTGCTGGTGACGTCGGCGTCCCACGCGCTGCTGATGGTGGTGCCCGACGGCAGGTCGAACTCGATACGCCAGGTGGTGACCGTGGCGCTGGAACCGTTGGTGACGGTCACCCTGGTCTCGTGACCGGTCCCCCAGTCCTGCGCCTTGGTGAACGTGGTGGTGACCGTGCCGGCACCGAACGCGGTGGTCACCGGCACCGCCGCGACGGTCACGGCGACCACGGCACCGGCCCAGAGGGCCCGGCGGAGCGATCTTTTCATGAGGCGTCTCCCGAACTGTTAGGAAACTTTCCAAAAGAGATGGTGAGACGGTACTCACGGCGTCATCACTTCGTCAAGATGTGCATGTTTCGATTTCTCCTGGTGCATGGAGTGCGTACGCTGCGCCCACCCCGGGCTCCCGCCCCGCCGGCGCGTAGCCTCGGGCCATGACCGTCTTCGACATCCCGATCGACGCCCTCAGCGGCGGCCCCGCCGAGCTGGACCGCTACCGCGGCAAGGCACTGCTGGTCGTCAACGTGGCCTCCCGCTGCGGCCTCACCCCCCAGTACGCCGGCCTCCAGGCCCTCGCCGACTCGTACGCCGACCGGGGCCTGGTGGTGCTCGGGGTGCCGTGTAACCAGTTCGCCGGGCAGGAGCCGGGCAGCGCCGCCGAGATCAGCGACTTCTGCCAGGTCAACTACGGGGTCACCTTCCCGCTGACCGAGAAGGTCGACGTCAACGGCCCCGACCGGCACCCGCTCTACGCCGCGCTGGTGAACACCCCGGACGCGGACGGGCACACCGGTGACGTGCGATGGAACTTCGAGAAGTTCCTGGTGGCCCCGGACGGCTCGGTCGCCGCCCGCTTCGCCCCCACGGTCGAGCCCGAGTCCACCGACCTCCAGGCGGCGATCAACAAGGTCCTGCCCGCCTGAAGCCCAGCCCAGCCCAGTCGATCATGGAATCGTGGTGCCCGGGGTGCCCCGGTACGCCGAAATCATCCCCCACCACAACTCCATGATCGACGACCGCACCGCCCCTCCCGACCTCCGCGACCCCGCCGCTCGTCACCGGAGAGTGGCACGTCCCCGGAGAGCCGGTCGGCGACCAGCGTGCGCAGTACGTTGTGCGGGACGGGCTCGCGGCGCAACCAGGCGAAGGTCGCGAGGTCCTCGACGAGACAGCGCATGCCCGGCAGTCTGCGCAGCGGCCGGCAGCGGGCAACCGAATACCCCACCAGGCCGGTCGGGAATGCGTCGTGGGTGGACGGAGTTGGGAACGAGCATGACAACTGTGGGACTGATCGGCAGCGGCAACATCGGTGGCACCGTGGCCCGGCTGGCCGTCGACGCCGGCTACGACGTGGTGCTCAGCAACTCGCGCGGCCCGGAAACCCTCACCGACCTGGTCGAGACCCTCGGCGAGCACGCCAGCGCCGGCACGACGCAGGACGCGGCACAGGTGGGGGACCTGGTGGTGGTCAGCGTGCCGCTGAAGGCGTACCGCGCGGTGCCCGTGCAGCCGCTGGCCGGCAAGGTCGTCATCGACACCAACAACTACTACCCGCAACGCGACGGGACCTTCCCCGAGCTGGACTCGGGCGAGACCACCAGCAGTGAGCTGCTCCAGCGGCACCTGCCGGAGTCGCGGGTGGTCAAGGTCTTCAACAACATCTACTTCAAGGGCCTGGCCACGCTGCACCGGCCGTCCGGCGCCGCCGACCGCAGCGCCCTGGCGATCGCCGGTGACGACGCCGCCGCCAAGGCCGAGGTGACCGCCTTCCTGGACCGCATCGGCTACGACGCGGTGGACGTCGGCCCGCTGGCCGAGGGGTGGCGCTACCAGCCGGACACCCCGGCGTACGGCACGCTCTACTCCGCCAGCCCGACCGACTGGGAGCACCCGGCCCCGGGCGACGCCGAGAAGCTGCGCGCCGCCCTGGCCGCCGCCACCCGCTGAGGACCGCCGCCGCCCGGCCCACGATCGCCCATGGGGTTGGTCGTGGAGGACGACGACGAGGGGAGTTCCCCGCAGAGGCCCCGCGCACCCGCGCGGGGCCTCTGCGCGTGGGGCGGCAAAAACATCGACGCGGCAACTTGCGTCGCAGTCCTGTTCACGGGACCCTGTTCCCCTGGGTTGCCGCCCGCTCACCGAACGTGCCCCCGGAGGCGACATGCACACGCTCCGTACCGTGCCCCGCCGGCTGCTGGCCGGCTCCGGCGCGCTCCTGCTCAGCACCGCCCTCGCCGCCGCCGCCAGTCCGGTGCCGGCCAGCGCGGCGGACACCGTCGGCTACGTCCGGCTCGCGCACCTCTCCCCGGACACCCCAGCGGTGGACGTCTATCTCGCCGCGCCGGACGCCACCAAGCCGCAGGTGTTCCCCGGGGTCGGTTACGGCGTGGTCTCCGACTACCTGGAACTGCCTCCGGGCCGGTACGCGGTGGCCATGCGCGAGGCCGGCGCCCCCGCCACCGATCCCCCGGTGCTCACCACCGAGGTCGCGGTGACCAGCGGCGCCGCCTACACGGTGGCCGGTGTCGGTCGGCACGCGGACCTCGGTCTGCGGGTACTCAACGACGATCTCAGCGCCCCCGCCGACGGTCGCGCCAAGGTGCGGGTCGTGCAGGCGTCCGTGCGGACCCCGGTGCTCGACGTGGCCGCCGCCGACGGTCCGATGATCGCCAGCGGCGTGCAGTTCGCCACCACGACCGACTACCAGCAGGTCGAGCCGGGCAGTTGGCGGCTCAAGCTGACGGGCGCCGGCGGGCCGAGCACCGACGCCGAGGTCCGGCTCACCGGCGGCGCGGTCTACTCGCTGCTGGTGCTCGACGCGAAGCAGGGCGGGCTCACCGCCGAGCTGCGCCGCGACGCCGAGGGCGGCACCGTCGTCCCGGCCGGCGGGGTGGACACCGGCGCCGGTGGCACCGCGGACCGCGGGCTCGACGCGTACCCCCTGGTTGCCGGCGCCCTGGCCGCGGCGGCCGGCGCGGTGGCCCTGCTGCTCTGGCGTCGGCGGCGGCGCACCACCTGGTGAGCGCCGGGCCGGACCTGTCGATCCGGCGGCACCGGGACCGCCGAGCGCCGCTGGCCGCGCTGGTCGCGGCCGGCGCGGCGGTCTGTCTGGTCGCCGCCGGCACCGGCGTCGGGCTGGCCACCACCGGCCCGCCGCCGCCGGTGGCCAGGTGGCACCCCGGCTGCGTCGACGACTGTCCGTCGGTGGCCGCCGCGCCCGCGCCGCAGGGTCCACCCACGCGGGTACGCGTACCGCGCATCGGCGTCGACTCTCCGCTCACCGTGCTGGGTCTGGACCGCGCCGGCGCGCTGATTCCGCCCGCCGACTTCGACACCGCTGGCTGGTACGGCGGGGGCCCGGCCCCTGGTGACACCGGCCCGGCCGTGCTGGCGGGGCATCTGGACTCACGACGCGGCCCGGCGGTCTTCGCCCGGCTCGGCGAGCTACGGCCCGGCGACCGCGTGGAGGTGTGGCGCGGCGGGCAGCGGTTGTCGTTCCGGGTGACCGGGTCGCTGCGTACCCGCAAGGACCGGTTCCCGACGGCCGTCGTCTACGGGCCGACGCCCCGGGCGGAGTTGCGCCTGGTCACCTGCGGGGGTGACTTCGACCGGCGGCGGGGCCACTACGTCGACAACGTGGTGGTGTTCGCGGTCACCGAGGCCCCCGGCCCGGTCCTGCCGACGTCGGCGGCGGGCTGAACCCACGCCTTCGGCCGGCATGGGCCCGCCGCGAAGTCCGGCGTGCCGCTTAATCAACTCGGGTTTAAGGATGTCGCGGTGTCCGGCGGGCCCGGATGCCGCGACTTTCAGGATCCCGAGTGGATCAAGCAGCGCCCCACGGCCCCACGGGCGGGGTGTCAGAGAGGGCGGCGGCCGGCGAAGCCGCACTCGGCCCGGTGGTACCAGCGCACGTCGGAGTCGCCCTCCAGCCAGCACCAGAGCACGGCGCGGCCGGCTCGCTCGCCGGGGAAGTCGAGTAGCACCGGGGCGATGCCCTTGACCTGGATGTCGTGCTGGTGCAGCTCGTCGACGACGGCGTGCAGCCGGGCCTCCAGCCCTTTCACCTCGGCCAGCCCGCCGAGCGCGCTGACGCCGTGGTCAGCCAGGTCGGCGCGCAACTCGGCCAGGTCAGCCCGGACCCGGATCAGCTCGTCGACGCGCGGCTGCAAGGTGGCCACCAGGTGCCGGGCCTGGGCAAGTGTGAACACCGGGCCAGTATGCGGCACGCACGGGCCCGCGACGTGCCCCGAACGCTCAGTCGGCCTGTGCCGCCAGCTCGCGGGCGCGGTCCCGGGCGGCCTCCAGCGCGGCGAGCAGTGCCGCCCGTACGCCGTGCTTCTCCAGCTCACGGATCGCGGAGATGGTGGTGCCGGCGGGCGAGGTGACCGCCTCGCGGAGCTTGACCGGGTGCTCGCCGGAGTCGCGCAGCATCACCGCCGAACCGATCGCGGTCTGCACGATCAACTCGTGCGCCACCTGGCGGGGCAGCCCGAGCAGGATGCCTGCGTCGATCATGGCCTCGACCAGCAGATAGAAGTAGGCCGGGCCGGAGCCGGAGAGCGCGGTGACCGCGTCCTGCTGCGACTCGGGCACCCGGATCGTCTGGCCGAGCGGCTTGAACATCTCCTCGGCCAACGTCAGGTGCGCCCCGGTGGCGTACGCGCCGGCGGAGATCGCGGTCATCGCCTCGTCGACCAGCGCCGGGGTGTTGGTCATCACCCGCACCACCGGGGTGCCGTCGGGCAACCGGCGGCTGAAGAAGCTGGTGGGCAGGCCGGCGCAGAGCGAGATGACGAGCTTGTCGGCCGGCACCTTGGGGCCGATCTCGTCGAGCAGCGCGGCGGCGTCCTGCGGTTTCACCGACACCGCGAGCACCGCCGCCTCGTCCACCGCGGTCAGGTTGTCGACCACCCGTACGCCGTACCGGGCGGTCAACTCCTCGGCGCGAGCGGGTCGGCGGGCGGTGGCCAGTAGCCGGTCCACCGGCCATCCCGAGCGCAGCAGCCCGGAGAGCATCAGCTCACCGATCTTGCCCGCGCCGATCACCGCGACCGTGTGCACACCGGCTGACATGTCGGGCCGTACCCCCTCGCCTTGGGTCGCGGCGCGGCGGACCCGCAGGCCCGCCGCGCCACCGACCGTCGATCAGCTGCCGAAGAAGACCTCGGCCTCGGCGTACCGCTCCAGCGGCACGGTCTTCAGCTCACGGGTGGCATCCGCGAGGGGCACCCGGACGATGTCGGTGCTCTGCATCGCGACCATCTTGCCCCAGTCGCCGTCGTTCACGGCGTCGATGGCCTGCAGGCCCAGGCGGGTGGCGAGCACCCGGTCGAAGGCGGTCGGGGTGCCACCGCGCTGGATGTGGCCCAGCACCACGGTGCGGGCCTCCTTGCCGGTCTTGGCCTCCAGCTGCTCGGCGAGCCACTGGCCGATGCCGCCGAGGCGGACGTGGCCGAACGAGTCGAGCTCCTGGTTGGCGAGGACCATCTGGCCGTCGAGCGGCTGGGCGCCCTCGGCGACCACGACGATCGGGGCGTACTGGTGCTGGAAGCGCTTCTCGACGTAGCCGGCCACCTGGTCGACGTCGAACTGCCGCTCGGGCAGCAGGATCACGTTGGCGCCGCCGGCCAGGCCGGCGTGCAGGGCGATCCAGCCGGCGTGCCGGCCCATCACCTCGACGACCAGGGTGCGGTGGTGGCTCTCCGCGGTGGTGTGCAGCCGGTCGATGGCCTCCATCGCGATGTTGACAGCGGTGTCGAAGCCGAAGGTGTAGTCGGTGGCGCCGAGGTCGTTGTCGATCGTCTTCGGCACGCCGACGACGTGCACGCCCAGCTCGTAGAGCTTGGTGGCCACGCCGAGGGTGTCCTCGCCGCCGATCGCGATCAGCGCGTCCACGCCCTGTGCGGCGAGGTTGTCCTTGATCCGCTCGACGCCGTTTTCGATCTTGAACGGGTTGGTCCGGGACGAGCCGAGGATGGTGCCGCCGCGGGGCAGGATGCCGCGGACGTCGGCGATGCCCAGGGGCCGGGAGAGACCCTCGAGCGGGCCCTTCCAGCCGTCCCGGAAGCCCACGAACTCGTGACCGTAAGTGGCGACGCCCTTGCGGACCACCGCCCGGATGACCGCGTTGAGACCGGGGCAGTCCCCGCCGCCGGTGAGCACGCCGATACGCATGATCCGCTCATCCTCCTGGAGCATCAGGTAAAGCCCGATATGCCCCAGGATATGTGTCAGGTCAGACCATCGGCGCCGTTGCCGGCCCGGGGCGGGCCGTCACTGCGCACTGTAGTCGGCCCGCCGGTACGGCGACAGCGCGCCCCGGCCACCCACCCCCGGTCAGTAGGTCACCTCGTGGTTCTCGCCGGCCTTCGGTGGCCGGCCGGTGACCGCGGCCTTCGCGTAACCGAGCAGGTTCACCACGGTGCTGCTCGGCGAGTCCCAGTACTCGGCGGAGCTGGTGTGCACCTTGATCAGCGTGAGACCAGGGGTGTCCAGCCCGTCGGGGAACCACGCCTTGAGCAGCGGGTTCCACAGCTGCTCGGCCCGGGCCCGGTCGAACGCCTCGGTGGCGGTACCGGAGATCGACACCCAGGCGTTGTGCCGCTGGTCGGAGAAGGCGACGTTGACCTCCGGGTTCACCCGGATCTGGCGGACCTTGGCCGAGTCGGCGTAGGCGAAGAACCACAGGTCGCCGTCGAACTCGGCCTCCTGCAGGCCCATCGGCCGACTCACCTGCCGCCCGTCCAGAGCGGTCGTGGTGAGCATGCAGATCCGCGCGGCCCGGGCCAGCTCGGTGACCCTGGCCCGTGCCTGCGCGGCACTGGTCGGCTGGTCGCTCATGGCAATCTCCCTCGGCTCGGCTGTCGAACCGTTGCCCGGGACAGAACCGGTCAAACCTACAGCGGTGCGGCCGTCCCCTCAGCTGGCGGTCATCGCCCGCCAGCGGGCCAGATTGTGCCGGGCATCGACCAGAGCATCGTGCCGGGCCGCGTCCGCGTCCGGCAGGGGCGGCCTGCCCCGGTCGTCCCAGAGCTGCCGCAGTTCCTTGGTGTAGCGGGGAATCTCCCGGGGCAGCGCCGGCATCGCGCCCCAGAGCTGGGCGAGCACCACATGGTCGTACGCGGCGAACCAGGCCCACAGCTCCAGCTGCTCCCCCGGCCGGTCCCGGATCGGCTCGACCAGGAAGTCGTACAGGTCGTCGCGGATGCGCTCGCGGGAGCGCCAGGCCCGGTCCGCCGGGGAGGGCAGCTTGTCCAGCACGTTGCGGCGGACCCAGGGCACGGCGCGGGAGTCGTCGAACTCGGTGGAGACCGCGTAGAACTCGCGGCCGTACTCGTCGACGACACCGATCGAGACGAGGTCGACGGTGGTGCCGTCCTCGATGAACTCGCAGTCGTAGAAGTAGCGGTAGACCATTCCGGCCATCTTCGCCCACCACCGGGCGGCCGTGCCCGGCGGGGCCGCCCGGACGGGGGCCGAGCCGCATCGACACCTCCGAAAACGGTACGCCGCAGCTCGCGACGGTCACGGAAGTGCTTCGAGGGGTGTACAGCAAGCGACCGGACCGTCATGATCTGATGTGTACCGCTACCGGACACCGAATCGGTGTCAGTTCACCTTGTCGGGGCCTATCAGGTTCGCCCGGTGAGCGAGTTGTGGTCCATGGGGAGGGGTTGGGCCGTGGAGGTTCGCCTGCCAGAGCCGGGTGACGCGCTCACGGGTGTGGAGATGTTCGCTGGGCTGGAGCCCGAGGTGCGGCAGCGCGTGATCGCTGCCGCCGTTCCGCGTACCTACCGCAAGGGCCAGTTGCTCTTCGTGGAGAACGACCCCGGCGAGTCCCTGATCGTGCTGCGCCGGGGCGCGGTGGCGGTGTTCCGCACCGCACCCACCGGCGAGCGGGCCGTGCTGTCGGTCATCCGTCCGCCGGACGTGCTCGGTGAGGTTTCCCTGCTCGACGCGTCCACCCGGTCCGCCTCGGCGGAGGCCATCGAGGACTGCACGGCGCTCGCGCTCTCCCGTGGGGCGTTCATGGAACTGGTGCACTCCAACCCGCGCATCCTGGACGCGGTGATGCGCTCGCTGGGCGGGCTGATCCGCCGGCTCACCGAGCAGAACGCCGACCACGTCTTCCTCGACCTGCCCGGTCGGGTGGCCAAGACGCTGGTCCGGTTGGCCGGCGAGAGCCAGGCACCGATGATCACGATCGAGCTCAACCAGAGTCAGCTGGCCGAGATGGCCGGTGGCTCCCGGCAGAGCGTCAACCAGGCGATCGGCTCGTTCGCGAGCCGTGGCTGGCTGCGTACCGAGGGCCGCCGGATCGTGGTGACCGACGTGGCCGCGCTGCGCCGCCGCGCCGGCATGGCCGACCGCTGACCGACCGACCCGACCCGCGTTCGTCGCCGACCAGAGCTATGTGGACGCCCGGCATCCGTCGCCGGCCAACTCCCCCGCCCGTACGCATGGCTGACGCCGGCTGCCAGTGGCAGCCGGCGTCAGCGATGTCGCACGCCGAACGAGTGCGGCCGGCGGATCGATGGCCCGCCGGTCGCACCCAGGGCGATCAGTTCTTCGTGGTGTCGGCCGGCGGCGCGCCCGGCCCCGGACCGATCTTCTTCGGATCGGTCGGCTTGTCGGCCGTGGACGTGCTCGACGAGGTGGTCGTGGTCTCCCCCGACCCGCCCGACTGACCCTCAGGCTCTTCCACCATGCCCTGCTCCTCCAGTTCGGCGAGAGTTACCGCATCGACGTCGATCGTGTCCCCCGGAGCCCACAGCGTGCCACCCGGATCGGTCCACGAGGCGGACAGTCGTACCTGCACGGCACTCTCCCTGACATGAAACTTCCTGGTACGGAACACTAACCCCGACCGATCGATGACGTTGCCCGTCCGCACGTCGGGTACCCGACTGGTAAGGCCGGACGCGATACTGACCTCTTTCGCCCACGGAGCTGAACATCGACCTCAAGTGTGGACACTGCGCACGCGCGGCCGGGCCGGACGACCGCTTCTGCGGTGGGTGCGGCCAGCCGCTCACGGTCAACTGCGCGCACTGCGGGCACGCCAACAACACCGAGGTCAACTTCTGCACCAGCTGCGGACAACCGCTGCGCGACCACGTCGCCGTGGTGCAGGAGGACCGGCGTCAGGTCAGCGTGCTCTTCGTCGACATCGTGGACTTCACCCGGTACGCGGAACGGGCCGACCCGGAGCAGGCCCGCAGTCTGCAGCAGACCTACTTCGCCACCGTGCGCCGGATCGTGCACCAGTACGGCGGGGTGGTCGAGAAGTACATCGGCGACGCGGCGATGGCGCTGTTCGGCGCTCCGGTGGCCACCGACAACGACGCGTTGCGGTGCGTCCGCGCCGGCCTGGAGCTGCAACGCAACCTGGCCCGCCAGCCCGCTGGTCCGCAGCCGCCGCTCGGCTTCCGGGTCGGCATCGCGACCGGCGAGGCCCTGGTCGACCTCTCGGCCACCCGGGACGGTGGGCAGGCCTTCGTGACCGGAGACGTGGTCAACACGGCCTCCCGCCTGCAGGCGTTCGCCCCGCCGGGCGGTGTCGTCGTCGACGAGAGCACCTGGTCGGCCACCCGACACGAGATGGAGTACGCCGACCAACCGCCGGTCACCCTGCGCGGCCGTTCCGCGGTGAGCCGGATCTGGCTGGCCGTCCAGGTACGGCCACATCGGGACCCGCGCGCCGCCGAGCTGACGCCGATGGTGGACCGGGAGCACGAGCGCGGCCTGCTGGTCAACGCGCTGCACCGAATGGTGACCGAGCGGACCTCCCAGTTGGTGACGGTGTTCGGGCCGGCCGGTGTGGGCAAGAGCCGACTGCTACGCGAGCTGGCCCGCCACGCTGGCAGCCTGCCCGGCGCGCCGATCACCTGGCTCGTCGGCCAGTGCCCGCCGTTCGGTGAGAACGTCACCTGGGCCGCGTTGTCGGACATCGTGAAGACCTGGGTGGGTGTGCCGGAGGTCGACGACCCGGCCGCGCTGCGCGAGCGGCTGCGGGCCCGTCTGGGGCAGCTCGCCGACCCGCACGCGACCCGGCTGGCCGAGGCGCTCGGCCCGCTGATCGGCGTTCCCGGCGAACGACTCACCCCTGGCGAGACCGAGGCCGCCTGGCGGCGGTTCCTGCTCGCCCTGGCCGCCACCGGCCCGACCGTGCTGGTCTTCGAGGACATGCACTGGGCGGACCAGGCGATGCTCGCCTTCGTCGAGCAGTTGGGCGCGACGGCGCGGGGCGTACCGCTGCTGGTCGTCGCGACCGCCCGGCCGGAGCTGAGGGAACGGCACCCGGCGTGGACCGGCACGATCAGTGGCGCGATGTCCATCTCGGTGCCGCCGATGCACGACACCGACATCGACACGCTCTACTCGCTGCTCCTCGGGCAGGCGACGCTGCCCAGCGGCGCGCGTACCCCGCTGATCGAGTTCGCCGACGGCAACCCGCTCTACGCCCAGGAGTACGCCCGGATGCTGCTGGACGGCGGCCTGCTCGACGCGGTCCCTTCGGCCCCCCGCCTCGACTTCGACGGTGGCGCGGAGATGCCCCGGACGGTGCAGGCGGTCATCGCCAACCGGCTCGACCTGCTGGACCCGGCCGACCGGGCCGTGCTCCAGGCCGCCGCGGTGGTCGGCGTGCAGTTCTGGGCCGCGCCGGTGGCGACGGCGCTGGGGCGACCGGTGGAGTGGGTGGAGCGCGCGCTGGACCGGCTGCAACGTCGCGACCTGGTGTACGAGCAGAGCACGTCGACGATGCTCGGCCAGTCCGAGTACCGCTTCCGGCACATCCTGGTCCGGGACGTCTGTTATCAGCGGCTGCCCCGGGCCGAGCGGGTGCTGCGCCACCAACGCACCGCCGACTGGATGGCGCAGCTCACCGACGGCCGGCAGTACGACCTGGCCGAAGTGCTGGCCAACCACCGCTGGGCGGCACACGAGATCGCCCGGACCGTCGGGCTGGACCCCGCCCCCTACGCCCCGGCGGCGCGGGCCGCGCTGCACCGGGCGGCCCGCCGGGCGTACGAGCTGCACGCGCTGGACACCGCCGCCGCGCTGGTCGGCCGGGCGCTGGCCCTGGACGTCGGGCCGGACCCGGCGCTGGAGCTGTTCGAGGCCGAGCTGGCGTTCTATCGGGACGGGGACGCCTTTCTGGTGGAGGGGGGCACGGACACCCTGGCCCGGCTGGCCGAGCGGCTCGCCACCAGCGGCGACCGGACGGGTGCGGCGCGGGCCTGGACGCTGCTCGCCACCGCCGCGTGGAGTCGGGCCGACCGTTCGGCGACCCTGCACTGCCTGGACCAGGCGATCGCCATCTACGACGACCTACCGGACAGTCAGGAGAAGGCGGGCGCCCTGCTGGAGCTGGCCCGGGTGCACATGCTGAACGCGGAGACCGACCCGGCGTGCACCGCCGCCCGCGCGGCGGCCTCCCTCGCCGAGCGGCTCCAGCTGCGGGAGGTCCAGGCCAACGCCCGGATCACCCTGGCCGTCGCCCGCTACCTGGCCGGCTCCGCCGAGGCGTTCCCGGAGCTGGCGGAGGTGACCGAGCACTGCCGGGTGGAGCGGCTGACCAGCCGGCGCCGGGCGGTGCAGAACCTGGCCTGGGCGTTGCAGGAGGAGGGTGACCTGGCCGGCTCGGCCCGGTTGGTCGACGAGCAGCTCACCCTCGACCTGGGCGGCGAGCACAGCCTCGCCACCAGCTTCGCCGACCAGTGGGCACGGTCGTACTACGCGGGCGACTGGACGGCGGCGCTGGCGATGGCGGCGGAGTCGACCCGACGGCCGACCGCGGAGTGGGATCTGCACATCGTGGCCGTCTCCGGTTGGATGCGCGGGCTGGCCGGCACCGGGCCGGACGGGTTGGCCGAGCCGGACGGGTTGGCCAGGCCGGACGGGTTGGCCAGGCCGGACGGGTTGGCCAGGCCGGACGGCGCCGCGGGGCCGGCTGCGGACCTGGTCGAGCAGGCGCTGGTCGCGGCACGGCGCAGTGGATTCCACCGGGTGTTGCGCTCCACCCTGGCGCACGCCGCGTTGTGCCGCGCGGTGCAGGGCCGCCGAGACGAGGCGATGGCGCTGCTCACCGAGCTGGACGACGACTGGCGGCGGACCCGGATGATCCCGTTCGCGGAGTGGGTGCCGGCCGTCGGGCACGTCGCCGGAGTGCTGGGCGCGGACGCTGCCCGGCTGGTCCGGGAGATGCTCGACCGGGCGCCCCGGGTGACCCCGTGGGCGCGCGCCGCCGGTCAGGTCGCCGACGCCACGCTGGCCCGGCACGACGGCGACGTCTCGACCGCCGCGGACCTGCTGCGTTCGGCGGCGGCGAGCTACGCCCGGATGACCGACGTGACCGACGAGATCATCACGCTGGCGCTGGCGATCGGCCCGCTGACCGAGACCGACCCACCCGCCGCCGAGACGACCCGCGCCCGCCTGCACGATTTCGCCGCCCGCCACCACGCGCCCACCCTGCTGCACCTGCCGTGACCGCCGACTGGTCGGGCGCGGCGGGTGGCTAGGCGGCCAGCGGCGCCGGGACGGGCTCCTTGAGCTTCTGGGCGTAGATGTCGACGTACTCCCGGCCGGAGAGCTCCATCAACTCGTACATGATCTCGTCGGTGACCGCGCGCTCGACGAACCGGTCGCCGGCCAGCCCGGCGTAGCGGGAGAAGTCCAGCGGCGCCCCGAAGCGGATCTTCACCCGGTCGATCTTGGGGATGAGCTTGCCCGGCGGCTGGATCTCGTCGGCGTTGAGCATCGCCACCGGCACCACCACCGCGCCGCTCTCCAGGGCGAGCCGGGCCACCCCGGTCTTGCCCCGGTAGAGCCGCCCGTCCGGGGAGCGGGTGCCCTCGGGGTAGATGCCGGCCACTCCCCCGGCCCGCAGCACCTGCAACTGGGTGTCCAGGGCGGCGCGCGCGGCCCGGCCGCCGGAACGGTCCACCGGAATCGTGCCGGTGCCGACGAAGAACATCTTGGTCAGCCAACCCTTGATCCCCTTGCCGGTGAAGTACTCGGCCTTGGCGACGAAGGTGACCTTCCGCGCGGTGATCAACGGTGTGAAGATCGAGTCGGAGAAGGAGAGGTGGTTGCTCGCCAGGATCACCGGACCGGTCGCCGGCACGTTGCGCAGCCCCTCCACCTGCGGGCGGAAGATCAGCTTGAGCAGCGGACCGAGGATGACGTACTTCAGCAGCCAGTAGAGCACCGGCGTCCTTTCCCGTGGTGTGCCCGCGACAGCGCCAGGCCGGGAACGCCGTCGCCGACGAGCCTACGAAGCGTCAGCTCTACCCACAACGGACGAACGACCGTCGTCCTGCGACACGACCGGTGACGCTGGTGCTTCCTGTTCACATGGCAGCGCCGGCCAGACCGAAGGGTGTGGCGAGAACCGCCGCGAATAGTAGATCCCAAGATGACGGCCAACAGAGCCATCGGAGGACCTGAACCCGCCGTCGGTGGGCGGACCCTTTCCGGCCTAACAGGGGGGCCAATCGCAGCCGGGTCGGCTTCTCTGCCGCGTCATCCGGAAACACGATCCAGCCCCAACGATCTGCGACCGCAGCCCGCAACCCGCTCAGACCGGCGCAGAGCGCAGCGAACGCCACTCCGAACAGGACCACGCCGAACGCCATGTCGGCCGTCGCCTCCCCGACCACCGGTTCAATCAGGAGTACGACCGCCACGCCCGCTGCCCCCCACGCCGCGGCGAGCACCATCCAGGCGTAAGCCCGCTCCTGACTCCGCAGATTCGCCTCGACGGAGTGCGTGGGCGCCTGGACAGTCTCCCGACGCAGGGTGGACGCGTCGTCGGCCAGCGCCGTCAACCAGGCCACCGGAGCGGCCATCAGGCGCACCGCGAGGCTGCCCGGGTCAGCCAGCGTCCTCCCGTGCGGCCACTCGTCTGTCAGATCCACCCGCCTCGCCACCTACTCACCCTGCTTCCGAAGGTTAGGCCGCGCGGGTGCGCCTTCGGCATCAGCACCACGACCCGTCGCGCCCAGCGGGCGAAGGCCCCACCCGTCAGCGCCACGAAAACGCCGGTACCCCACTGCTCGTCCACCACAGCCCCCGTATCGGGTCCGAATGTCGGCGCAGCATAGGAACACCCGTATGCGTTGATCAATGCATTGACAAGTCAATGCGCGCCGGAACGGATCGGTCGGATTCGTCGGACAGGTCCTCGTCACTCGGGGTGTGGTGCGATCGGCAGACGGGGCGTGCAGATCCGAGTGTGACCCAAGTCACGTCGATGACGCTCGGCTGGCTACTCGTCCCGCCCCTTCTTCCACTGTAGGTACCCGCGGTACAACTCCTCCTCCCGCCGTCGCAGGCGCCGGTGCAGCACCCGGGAGGCGATGAGGAGCACGGCACCGCCACCCAGCATCAGGTAGCCGAGGATCCGGTCGTCGGGGATCTTCGGGGCTGTGGCGAGCAGCAGCCCCAGGAAGACCGAGCCCAGGCCCAGATAGAGCGCGATCCCGGGCGGCGTCTGTCGGTATTCGAGGTGGTGACGGTCCGCGAAGGTCTGGAACCGCGGTGGGATGTCAAGTTCCTCGTACTCACCACCAGCCACGCGTGCCTCTCCGTTCCCGATGTCTGTCAGTCCAGCAGGACAACGCTCGGCGTGTCGAGCCGCCCAGGTGCCAACGATCATCGAGATCGCACTTGTTGAGCAAGAACGGACAAAGAGCCCCCGCCGTGACCAGCGGCAGGGGCGCTGACTTTGGAAGACGCGACACAACGCACTCCCGGAACCATGCCCTGACGTGTCACGATTCAGAGCACGGCGTGCGGACGGGCGCCGAAGGGCAGCGGTGGCCGCGCCGGAAGGCGCGTTAAGGGGGTTGTCCGGGTGTCAGCGGGTGGGGCCCGCCGGGGACGGCGGGACAACGGGCTCGACGCGAACGAGTACGCCGTCGTCGGCGACGTCGATCCGCGCGTCGGTGAGCACCTGCTCGACGTGCTGGCCGCCGGCGGGATCGCCGCCTACCTGCAGCCCTCCGCCGACCTCAACCCGGTCACCCGCACCACCACCGTGCCGGCCCGTCCGGTCGACCGGCTCTACGTCGACCGCTCGCACCTGACCACCGCCCGGGACTATCTGACCCAGCTCGCCGACGAGACCGCTCCGGAGCAGCCGCCGGCTCGCGACGAACCGGACATCGACGCCGAGTGGGCGCGGATCGTGGAAGGTTTCCACACCACCTCCACGCCCGGCGAGCACCCGTGGCCGGCCGCGGAGGACGTGGATGAACGGGACGCGCGGGACGAGCCGACCTCCGGGCCGCTGACCCGTTCCGGCGCCGACGAGCCCGGTCCGACCGCCACCGACGTTCGCCGGCTACCGTCCGCGACGGACATCTCCGGGATCTCCGTGGGGCGCGGCACCCGGCCGGACGAGCCCTCCCTGCTCGACGGGTTGGACACCTTCGGCGCCGACCTGCCCGACGACGAGGACGACGAGGGTTACCACCCGCCCCCGCCGCCGCCGCTGCCCCGGTTCAGCAAGTACGCCGTGATCGGCGTGCTGGGCGTGGTCGTGGGGTTCGTGCTGTTCCTCTTCCCGTGGTTGCTCCCGATCGACCGCTCGGCGGTCACCCTGTTCGGGTTCACCGGCATCCTGGCCGGTTTCGTCACGCTGATCTGGCGGCTCCGCCCCGGTGACGAGGACGAGGACGACCCGGACAACGGCGCCGTCGTCTGAGGTCGGCCCGCATCCCGGGACAGCAGCGCCCCGCCGGGGGCGTAACAGTGGTGTAACTTACTGTCAGTAGGAATACCGCTGTACGTCACTTCCCCCGCTGACTGACCGGTTTTCCCTTGCTCGCGGCGGTCAGTCCTCTGCTGATCGGAATGCCCGAGATGCGACAGAGTTCCCTCGCGGTGGTGGCCAACCGCCTCCCCATCGACGACAATCAGGCGCCCGACGGGGCCTGCGAGTGGCGGCGCAGCCCGGGCGGGCTGGTCAGCGCGCTGCACCCACTCCTGCGGCACACCCCGGCGACCTGGGTCGGCTGGGCCGGCGGCACCGGGCCGGCCCCCGCACTGCCGGACGTGGACGGCGTGCGGATGCACACCGTCGCGCTCAGCCCGGAAGACCTGCGCGACCACTACGAGGGGTTCGCCAACGCCACCCTCTGGCCGCTCTACCACGACGCCGTCGAGCAGCCGCAGCACCACCGCCGCTGGTGGGAGGCGTACCAGCGGGTCAACCAGCGCTTCGCCGAGGCGACCGCCGAGGTGGCCGAGCCGGGCGGGGTGGTCTGGGTGCAGGATTACCACCTGCAGCTGGTCCCCGGTCAACTGCGCGCGCTCCGCCCGGACCTCCGCATCGGGTTCTTCCTGCATGTGCCATTCCCACCGCCCGAGCTCTTCATGCAACTGCCCCGCCGGGCCGAACTGCTGCGCGGCATGCTCGGCGCCGACCTGGTCGGTTTCCAGCGCGTGCAGGCGGCACACAACTTCGCCCAGTTGGTGACCCGGGTGTTGGAGCTGCCGGCCACCGACCGGCGGATCGGCATCGACGACCGGGTCGTCCGGATCGGCGCGTTCCCGGTCTCCATCGACACCGCCGAGATGGCCGCGCTCGCCGCCCGCCCGGACGTCGCCGCTCGGGCCCGCCGGCTGCGCCAGGACCTCGGCGATCCCCGGCAGGTCGTCCTCAGCGTGGACCGGATGGATTACACCAAGGGCATCGAGCAACGCCTCAAGGCGTACAGCGAGTTGCTCGCCACCGGCGACGTCAAGGTCCGCGACACCGTGCTGGTGCAGGTCGCCATGCCGAGCCGGGAACGCGTCGGCCAGTACCAGATCCTGCGCGAGCGCATCGAGCGCGAGGTCGGCCGGATCAACGGCGAGTTCGGCCGGGTCGGCGAACCGGCCATCCACTACCTCACCCAGCCCTTCGACCGGGCCGAGCTGGCCGCGCTCTACCGGGTCGCCGACGTGATGGCGGTGACCCCGCTGCGCGACGGGATGAACCTGGTGGCCAAGGAGTACGTGGCCGCGCGGGTCGACGACACGGGCGCTCTGCTGCTCAGTGAGTTCGCCGGTACCGCCGCCGAGCTGTCCCAGGCGTACCTGGTCAACCCGCACGACCTGGAAGGGCTCAAGCAGGGCCTGCGCGCGGCGTTGCGGGCCAACCCGGCCGACACCACCGAGCGGATGCGGGCTATGCGCGCCCACCTGCACCAGCACGACATCCGGGCCTGGGCCCGCTCCTACCTCCGCGCACTGGACGAGGGCGGCGCGCTGATCAATCGCCTGACCAGCACCGACACCAGTTCCGACGGCACCGCTCTGGTGCCCCGGCCGACCACCCCGACCGACAGCCCGGCCGCCCACCAGGTCAGCGGCTGACCGGCGGCGGCAACCTGGTCGTCTCAGTGCGCCGCGGGCTCCTTCTCCAACCAGTCCAGGATCGCGTCGATCGGCTCCGCCCACCGGGCGTCCAGCATCAGGTCGTGGCCCATCCCGGGAAAGAGCAGCGGCGCCGAACCGTACCGGCGGGCCACCCGGGTCAACGTCGACGCCGGCACCACCCGGTCGTCCGGGCTGCCCAGCACCAACACCGGGGGCGCGCCCACGGCCGGCTCGGCCGCCGGCTCACCCAGCAGCGCCCACTGCGCCCTCCGGCCCGCCCGACCCAGCCGGGCCACGTACCGCCGGGCCTCCTCGTCGGGCAACTCGCGGCTGAACAACTGCCCCCGGTTGAGCCGCAACGGCCCGCCGAACACCGCCGGCAGCGTCCCTGCGGGGTTGCGGCGCAACGCCGCGCCCAACACGGCCCAGCCGCCGAAGACCGGCGCCACCAGCACCGCGCCGCGCGCCGGGTAGCGGGCCAACGCGTGCGCCACCACCAGAGCGCCGGCGCCGTGCCCCACCAGCACCGCCTGCCGCGGCAGGCTCGCCGCCACCTGGACCACATCGT
Organism: Micromonospora sp. NPDC050276; assembly: GCF_044459545.1. Lineage (NCBI taxonomy): Bacteria > Bacillati > Actinomycetota > Actinomycetes > Micromonosporales > Micromonosporaceae > Micromonospora > Micromonospora sp. NPDC050276. The sequence continues at coordinate 201,968 of NZ_JBITJA010000005.1, forward strand.
GGGCGTACGCCCGCAGCGTCGCCTCCGGCACCGGCTCGCTGCCGCCGTGCCCGCGCAGGCTCACCGCGTACGCCGGGAAACCCCGCGACGCCGCGTGACCCAACCAGTGCTCGGCGAACGCCCACGCGCCGTGCCCGAACCCGGGGACGAAGAGCAGCGGCGGACGTCCCTCCTCCAGCTCGGGGATCGCGCTGAGCACCTCGCGCCGGGCCGGCCGGACCGGGCGGGACCACTCCCGGCCCCGCATGATCCGCAGCTCACTCACTGGTCTGCCTCTCGTTCACGACGCTGGGGCCGGCGGCTCACTTGCCCTCCAACTCGACCAGGGCACGCTGGATGGCGCGCAGGTAGTCGGCGTGCCCGACCTCGAACCAGTGCCGACTGCTGTCCTTGACCGGCCCGGAGTACCGCTCCCCGGCGCGGTCCCGCACCCGCTGCGCGAACGCCGCGGCCCGCTCCGGTCGGTCCCGGCGGGCCCGCAGCAGTCGGGCGAAGAGCACCGTCTGCCAGTGCGACAGGGTGAACAGCCCGGAGTCCGGCTGGAGCAGGCCGGCGACGGCCAGCGTCGGGTGCCCGGGGGTGAACGCGTTGAGCCAGAGCGTGGGCCGGCCCGCGCCCGCGCTGTCGCCGAACACCGACGCGTCGAGGAACTCGAAGCGCGGCAGGTAGCCGGTGGCGAAGACGACCACCTCGGGGTCGATTTCGCGGCCGTCGGTCAGCTGCACGGCGTACGGGTGGAACCGGGCGATGTCCGGCACCGGGCCGATCCCGCCGTGGCCCACGTAGTAGACGAGCTGGCTGTTCGCGATCGGGTGCGTCTCGAACACCCGGTGGTCGGGCTTGGGCAGGCCGAAGCGGGTCAGGTCGCCGACGGTCAGCCGCAACGTCCAGTGGTAGAGCCACTGGCGTACCCGCAGCGGCACCCGCAACGCCAGCAGGGTGTCGTTGACCTGGTCGGCGGGACGGCCGAGCACGTACTTCGGCGCGTACCAGTAGCCACGGCGGGTGGAGTGCCAGCAACGCGACGCCTGCTGGGCGGCCTCGACCGCGATGTCGCAGCCGGTGTTGCCGGCGCCGACGACCAGCACCCGCTTGCCGCGCAGCTGCGCCGGGTCCTTGTAGGACGAGGCGTGCATGATTTCGCCGCGGAATTGTTCGAGACCCTCGTAACGGGGCAGCTTCGGCGACCAGTTGTGGCCGTTGGCGATCACCACGGCGGCGTACCGGGAGGTGCGTTCCGGGCCGTACCCGCCGGTGGAGCGGGTGGTCACGTCCCACCGCTCCCCCTCGGCGGGCTCGACCCGGATCACCTCGGTGCCGAACCAGATGTGTGAGCGCAGGTCGAAGTGGTCGGCGTACCGCTCGAAGTACGACAACAGTTGACCGTGGTGTGGGTAGTCCGGCCAGGAGTCCGGCATCGGGAAGTCGGGGAACTGGGTGAACGGCTTCGACGAGATCAGGTGGGTGCTGGCGTACACCGGGCTGCGGTCGTGCCGCCAGTTCCAGGCGCCGCCGACGCCCGTCTCCCGCTCGTAGCAGTCCACGCCGAACCCGTGCTCGCGCAGGTTCTTGATGGCCGTCAGGCCGCTGGCCCCGGCCCCGATGACGCAGACCGTGTCGCCCCGGTCGGAGACCGGGCGGCCGTCGCTGTTCGCCGCGGGCGAGGTCGCCTCCGGGTCGGGCCGGCCGTGGTCGGTGGAGGTGGACACCGGGGACATCTCCTTTTGGTACGGCAGGCGTGCCGGTCGCCGCGAAATCCTCTCCACAACGGAGCCGGATGTCCAGTCCTGCGGCGGACACGTCGACGGTCGGGCCGGGGTCGGGGGTCAGCCGTCGGTGGGCAGCAGCAGGTCGACCAGGACCGGGAAGTGGTCGCTGGCCCGGCGGGTCTGCGGGGTGTCCACCACGTCGTAGTCGACCACGGTGATCCGCGGGTCGACGAAGAGCGCGTCGATGCGGCGGCGTGGGTCGGCGCAGGGGTAGGTGAGTCGGTCGGCCCGGTCGGCCGCCACCGCGGCGTCGGTCAACCCGCGCGACACGGTGGCCCAGGCGGGCCCGTCCGGACCCTCGTTGAGGTCCGCCCCGGCCAGCACCGGGCTGGTCGCCGCGTCCAGGCCACGCTTGAACTCGGCGGCCTGGGAGGGCCGCTCGGCCGGGTCGGTGGACAGGTGCGAACCGGCGAGGGTGAACCGGGCGTCGCCGACCCGGCAGTCGGCGTACGCGGCACCGCGCAGGTGCCGGCCGGGGGTCAGCGGGAAGCGCTGGCAGCGGGTGCCCCGGACCTGGACCCGCAGGCTGGTCAAGAGCAGGTTGCCCAGCGCGGGCAGCCCGCCGGCGGCCACCACCAGACCGAACGACTCGGCCAACGTGGCGGACTTCTGCCGCCACCGGAACCGGCGCGGCCCCTCCTGCACGATCACCACGTCCGGCGTCGCGGCCCGGACCACCGCCGCCAGCGCGGCGGTGTCGTCACGCTGGCTGTGGATGTTGTACGACACCACCCGCAGCGGCACGCCCATCCCGGACCGTCTCAGATCCGGCGGGCCAGGTCGGCGGCGCCGATCACCCCGGCGCTGTTGCCCAGCTCCGCGGGGAGCACCTCGGCCACCGGCAGGCGACCACGCTGGGCGAGCGCGTCGCGGTACGAGCGGCGGGTCGGGCCGAGCAGCAGGTCACCGGCGTCGATCACACCACCGCCGACCACCAGGGTCTGCGGATCGAGGATCTGCGCCATGTCGGCGAGGCTGGTGCCCAGCCACCGGCCGATCTGGGCGAACGCCTCGGCGGAGACCGGGTCGCCGCCCTGCGCGGCGGCGGTCACCATCGGGCCGGTGATCGCCTCGGCCTCACCACCGGCCAGGTCCAGCAGGGCGGTGGCCCGGTTGGGCTCCTGCCGGGCGCCGGCGCGGGCGAACCGGACCAGGGCGCTGCCGCTGGCGTACTGCTCGATGCAGCCCAACCGGCCGCAGCCGCACTGGTGTCCGTCCGGCACGGCCAGCATGTGGCCCAGCTCGGCGGCGATGCCGTGCGCCCCGCGCATCAACTCGCCGCCCAGGACGATGCCGCCGCCCACGCCGGTACCGATGGTGAACATGATCATCGAGTCGTCGGCGTCCCGGGCCGCACCGTAGCGGAACTCGGCCCAGGCGGCGACGTTTCCGTCGTTCTCCACGATCACCGGGAGGCCGACGGCCTCGCCGACGTACTCGCGCAGCGGTTCGTCCCGCCAGGCCAGGTTGGGGGCGAACAGCACGGTCGAACGGCTGGCGTCGATCCAACCGGCCGCGCCGATGCCGACGGCCTCGATGGTCCGCCCGGCAGCCAGCTCACCGACCAGCTCGATGATGACGTCGCGGGTCTTGGCGACGTCATCGGCGGGAGTGTCCCGTCGGGCCTGCACGAGGACCGTGCCGGTGTCGTCCACGACACCGCCGGCCACCTTCGTGCCACCGACGTCGACTCCGATGGTCAGCGTCACCGCTGCCGCCCCCCTCTGCTGTGCTGTCCGGCCCGCGTGCCGGCCCAGTGCCGGTCCGGGTCGGAATGTCCCGCGCTCAGGCGCCGTCGCCCGATGCTTCCGCGCCGGTGTCGTCGGACACCCGCGAGGCGGGCACCACGGGACGGGTGGTCGGTGCCGGTACGGTCGCCGGCCCGGCGTCGTCGACGGGTGGTACGGCGGCCGGGGCGAGTGGGTCCGCCGTCCGGGTGGCGACCGACCAGACATCCCGCTCCGGCGCCGGCTGAGAATCATGCCCGCTGCGGGTGGCATCGCGCCACACGTGGTCGTCGCCGGTCGGGCTGGACGGGGTGCTCCGGGCTGGCTTCGGGGGCATGTCGTCGGTGCTCACGTCGGGTGCCGGCGCTGGACCGGCGGTCGGCTCGGAGGCCGGGTCGGATGGGCTCGTCGCGGGCGGTTCCGGCGGGGAGAACGCGCGGAGCAGGCTGGCGACGCCCGCGGCGAGGTCTCCGGCGCCGGTGGCGAGACGTTCGGCGAATTCCGGACTCGGGTCCCGCAACGCGGCGATGCCCCGACAGACCGGGCAGACGCAACATTCGGCCGAACCGGTGGCGAAAGCACCGCCCGCGCCGGGGCGCCCGTCCGGGCCGGCGCTGTGACCGAGGACACCGGACAGCATCCCGCCCAACGAGCCGAACGCGCCACCCGCCGACCCGGCGGAAGCCAGTCGCGCCCCCGCGAGCAGGGTGGCGACCAGCCGCTCCGCCTCTTCCCGGGCCGAACCCGGATCCGTTCCGCCCACCGTCGGCTCCTCTACCGTGCCACCGGACCCGTCACTGCGCCGCACCGGTTGCTTCTACCCGACGCTTGAGCTGCTTCAACGCGGTGTCCATGATCATCTTCTCGGCTTTGCGCCGAAACATCCCGAGCATGCCGACCGACAGGTCGACCTCCAGCGTGTACGTCACCGTGGTGCTGCCGTCCGGATTACCCACCAGGTCGTACGACCCGCGCTGGGCCTTCTGCATCTTCGACGGGGCGACCAGGTGCCACTCGATCCGGGACAGGTCCTCGGCGTACTCGTAGGCGAGCACGTACTCGTCGGCCATCACCCCGGCGTCGATGGTGAAATGCACCTGACTGGCGTATCCGTCCTCGTACTCCTCGACGACCTCGGCGCGACGCACCGCGTCGGTCCACTCCGGGTAGCGCGCGAAGTCGCAGATGACCGCCGTCACCCGATCCGGTGCGGCGCCGATGATGATCGACTGAGTGGAGGAGTCCGCCATGGGGGGAGGCTACCCGGCGAGTACCTCCTGCCTGTCCCACCCCGACCGCCCGCCGGGTAGGTTTCGACACAGCCGACGCCCACGGTGGCGGCCGGCCCGGCCAGTGCGAGCACGAAGGAGTGCAGGTGCGCGAGTTCTCCGTCCCGCCGATCGTCACCGTTGGCGACGCGGCCAACCTCACGGATCCGGTCTGGGACAACGCCGAGGTCGCGCCCGACACCGTCCAGTTCGCCCGTCCCGTCCCCGGCGCCGACGGCACCGTCACCGCCTGGACCGACGTGACCTGCCTCCAGTTCCGCGACGAGGTGGCCGCCGTGGCCCGCGGGCTGATCGCCGCCGGCATCGAGCCGGGGGTCCGGGTCGGGCTGATGAGCCGCACCCGCTACGAGTGGACGCTGCTGGACTACGCCATCTTGGCCGTCGGCGCGGTGACCGTGCCGATCTACGAGACGTCCAGCGCCGAGCAGGCCGCGTGGATCCTCGAGGACTCCAACGCGGTCGCCGTGGTGGTGGAGACCGAGGCGCACGCCGCCCTGATCGCCGGTGTCCGGCACCGGCTGCCCGAGCTGGGTCAGGTCTGGCAGATCGACCTCGGCGGGGTCGACGAGCTGGTCACCACCGGCGCCACGGTCGAGCTGGCCGAGGTCGAGCGGCGGCGCAAGGCCATCCGCGCCGGCGACCTGGCCACGATCATCTACACCAGCGGCACCACCGGCCGGCCCAAGGGCTGCGTCCTCACCCACCGCAACATGTACGCCGACATCGCCAACGCGGTGCCGGTGCTGCCGAACCTGTTCAACGCCGGCGCGAGCACCCTGCTCTTCCTCCCGCTGGCGCACGCCTTCGCCCGGCTCATCCAGATCGGCGTCGTGCAGGCGCGGGCCACCATGGCGCACTGCGCCGACACCAAGAACCTGGTCGCCGAGCTGCAGGCGTTCCGGCCGACCTTCGTGCTCTCCGTACCCCGGGTGTTCGAGAAGGTCTACAACGCGGCCAAGCAGAAGGCCGAGGCGGACGGCAAGGGTGGCATCTTCGCCCGCGCCGAGCAGGTCGCCATCGCGTACAGCGAGGCGCTGGAGACCCCGGGCGGCCCGGGTCTGGCGCTGCGCGCCCAGCACGTGGTCTTCGACCGGCTGGTCTACCGCAAGCTGCGCGCCGCGCTCGGCGGACGGTGCCGGGACGCGATCTCCGGCGGTGCGCCGCTCGGCGCCCGGCTCGGTCACTTCTTCCGGGGTATCGGCGTGACGGTTCTGGAGGGCTACGGCCTCACCGAGACCTCCCCCGCCGCCGCGGCGAACCTGCCCACCGGCACCCGGATCGGCAGCGTGGGCCGCCCGCTGCCGGGCGTGACCGTGCGGATCGAGGACGACGGCGAGATCCTGATCTCCGGCGAGCTGGTCTTCCAGGGTTACTGGCGCAACGAGACCGCGACCGCCGAGACGATCAGCGCCGACGGCTGGTTGCGCACCGGCGACCTGGGCCAGCTCGACTCCGACGGCTACCTGAGCATCACCGGCCGCAAGAAGGAGCTGATCGTCACCGCCGGCGGCAAGAACGTCGCCCCGGCGGTGCTGGAGGACCTGGTCCGGGCGCACCCGTTGATCAGCCAGTGTGTCGTGGTCGGTGACGCCAAGCCGTTCATCGCGGCGCTGGTCACCGTCGACGAGGAGGCGCTGCCGACCTGGCTGGAGAACGTCGGCATGCCCCCCGACACCTCGGTCGAGCAGCTGCGCGAGCACGAGGGCCTGCGCAACGAGATCCAGACCGCCGTCGACACCGCGAACCAGGCGGTGTCGAAGGCCGAAGCGATCAAGGTGTTCCGGGTCCTGCCCCGCGACTTCGCCGAAGCCACCGGCGAACTGACCCCGTCGCTCAAGGTCAAGCGCCAGGTTGTGCACAAGACGTACGCGGCAGAGATCGCCGATATCTACCGAGGCTGACTACCATCCGTCACGTGCCCGCATCCACAGCCACCGCACCGCACCCGCATCCCCTCGCCGCGGCCGCCCGCCTGGTGATGCTGGCGCTGATCGCCATCCTGACCCTGTTCGCCACCCGCGACGTCACCCAGCTGTGGTGGATCGCGCTGCTGGCGGTGGCCGGGCTGCCATCGCTGCTGGCGCCGCAGCACCGGCTGATCGGCCCACTGAGCCGGGTGGCCGAGGTGGTGGTGCTGGGGTTGGCCGCGAGTCACGTCGCTGCGGTCGCGTCCATCGGTGGCACGGTCGACGGTCTGGGCGCCTCGGCGGTGCTGCCCTACCTGGCCGTCCCGGTGACCGTCACCGCGTTGCGTCGCCGGTTCTCCGAGGGCGCCGCCCTGCTCGCGGTCACCGCCGCCACCCTGCTGGTCAGCGGCGCGCTGACCCAGGTCGGCGCAGGGCCGCAGCTCGGCCAGCCGGGTTACCTCGCGGTCTGCGCGCAGTGGCTGATCCTGGCGGCGCTGGGGCTCTACGCCGCCGGCACCCTGCACCGGGTGTTGGCGGTCCGCGGTGAGGGCAAACCCCAGCCGTACGCCGAGGCCACCCGACTGCTGACCCAGCTGCGGACGGTGGCCCGGCAGCTGCCCGGAGCGACCCTGGACCCGGGCGGCATCTCCGAGCACCTGCTGGAGGAGCTGCGCACGGTGGCCCGCGCGGACCGGGGGGCGGTCCTGTCGGCCAGCGGCGGCGGCCGGCTCGTGGTGCTCGCCCAGGCCGGCGTCGACCGGGTGGACTGGGAGACGACGCTGGACGCCGACTCGGCGATCGCCGACGCCTGGGCCAGCCAGCAGGCCACCACGGCCGCCCGGTCGCAGTCCCGCTCGCACCGTGGCGGCGACGTGTCGGCGCTGATCGTGCCGCTGGTCGCCGGGGTGCGCACGGTGGGGTTGGTGGTGCTGGAGGCGGACGCCGCGCACGCGTACCCGCCGCCGGTGGTGTCCCGGGTGACCGCGCTGACCCGTCCGGCCGCGCTGCGGCTGGAGGCGGCGCTGCTCTTCGACGAGGTGCGCTCGCTGGCCACCAACGAGGAGCGGCAGCGGCTGGCCCGGGAGATCCACGACGGGGTGGCGCAGGAGCTGGTGATGGTCGGCTACGGCATCGACAACGCCATGGCCACCGTCTTCGACGACGCCGACGAGACCGCCGAGGCCCTGCGTACGCTCCGCGGCGAGGTGACCCGGGTGATCCAGGAGCTGCGGCTGAGCCTCTTCGAGCTGCGCAGCGAGGTGGACCGGCAGGGTGGGTTGGCCGCGGCGATCGCCGAGTACGCGCGCACCGTCGGCGCGTCCGGCGGGCTGCGGGTGCACCTCTCGCTGGACGAGTCCACCGCCCGACTGCCGGCCGCCACCGAGGCCGAGTTGCTGCGCATCGCGCAGGAGGCGGTGACCAACGCGCGCAAGCACGCCGGGGCGTCGAATTTGTGGGTCACCTGTGAGGTCGACCCCCCGTACGCGCAAATAGAAGTGTCGGATGACGGTCAGGGGATGGCTGACCAGCGCCCCGACGGGCGGTACGGTCTTGCGATCATGGCCGAGAGGGCGGAACGTATCCGGGGCCGGTTGGAGATCAGGCCGCGGCAACCCAGCGGCACGACCGTGGCGGTGGTTCTCGGTACCTCGGCCCGGCGCGATAACGTGCGCGGTAGCGCAGCACCAGAAGGGGAGTAACCCGAGGATGACCACAAGTCCGATACCGGCCACCCGCACCAAGGTCCTCCTTGTCGACGATCATGACCTGATTCGCAAGGGCCTGCGGCACGCCTTCGAGCGCGACCGCCAGTTCGAGGTCGTCGGTGAGGCGGCCACGGCGGCGGAGGGCGTACGCCAGGCCGGCGCCTTGCAGCCGGACGTGGTGATCATGGATCTGCGGCTGCCCGACGGCAGTGGCCTGGAGGCCACCCGCGCGCTGCGCAAGTCCAGCGCGTCGATGGGCATCGTGGTGCTGACCATGTATGCCGGCGACGACCAGCTCTTCGGCGCCCTGGAGGCCGGCGCGAGCGCCTTCGTGCCAAAGACCGCCCCAGCCGACGAGGTGGTGGCCGCCGCACGGCACGCCGCCTCCTCCCCCAGCGCGTTCACGGCCGCCGACCTCGCCGAGGCGATGAAGCGCCGGCTCGCCCCGTCCGGCCCGCAGCTGTCTCCCCGGGAGGGGCAGGTGCTGCGGCTGCTCGCCGACGGGATGAGCGTGGCCGGCATCGCCAAGCAGCTGTTCGTCAGCGAGTCCACGGCGAAGACGCACATCTCCAAGCTCTACGAGAAGCTCGGCGCGGCCAACCGGGCCCAGGCCCTGATGACCGCGCTCCGGCTCGGCCTGCTCGAGGCACCGGACGCGCCGAAGTTCTGACCCACCGCCCGTTCGTCGAGCGGCACGACACGGCCGGCGGTCCGCGCCAGCTTCTCCCCGGCGCGGACCGTCGCGCATCGACCGACGTCGGCGGCGAACCTTCGGCGCGCTATGGTCTGGCGTGCGTGGCGGGTGCACAATACCCGCGCGGGCGACGACGCTCGCGTCGCGGACTCGAGGGGTGAACGCATGCAGCGGCCGGACTGGGCACCCGACACCATCGACATCGAGCGCCCGAGCGTCGCCCGGATGTACGACTACTACCTCGGTGGTTCACACAACTTCGCCGCCGACCGGGCCGCGGCACAGGCGATGGTCGCGGCGGTGCCCGAGGCGCCGCTGATGGCCCAGGCCAATCGGGCGTTCCTTCGCCGGGCCGTGCACCACCTCGCCGAGGCCGGGATCCGGCAGTTCCTGGACATCGGTTCCGGTATCCCGACCGTCGGTAACGTGCACGAGATCGCCCAGCGGCTCGACCCGCAGTCGCGGGTGGTCTATGTGGACGTGGATCCGGTTGCGGTGGCGCACAGCCGCGAGATCCTCGCCGGCAACGAGCGGGCCGCGGTGGTGCAGGAGGACCTGCGGAACCCGGAGGCGATCCTGGCCCATCCGGACGTGCGCAAGCTGCTCGACCTGAGCCAGCCGGTGGCGGTGATGGTCGTGGCCGTTCTGCACTTCGTCTCCGACGACGACCGGCCGGCGGAGCTGCTGCGGACGCTGCGCGAGGCGTTGGTCCCCGGCAGCTATCTGGTGCTGTCGCAGGCCAGCGACGACGGGCGCAGCGAGGACGAGCGCCTCGTGGCGGAGCAGGTCTACCGGCGCACCGACAACCCGCTGTGGGTGCGCAGCCGGGACGAGCTGACCGCGCTCTTCGACGGGTTCGAGCTGCTCGACCCCGGCGTGGTCTGGGTGCCCCAGTGGCGACCGGACACTCCGGAGAGTGCCGAGAACGCCGAGCAAGCGGTCTTCATGGGCGGCGTCGGGCGCCTCGGTGACTGAGTCGCCCGGGGTGACCTCCCACCCGGGCACGTTCGCCCGGGCCTGGGCGAAGGCGGTTTCCGGCACCAGTTATCTGCCGATGACCCAGGCCCAGTTGGAGACCCTGCTGGACCGGCTCACCGGGCAGTTGGCCGGCGCGTTGCTCACCGACCCGTTCGATCTGCGGGCCGGGCATCGGGTCGGTGCCGAGCTGGTCGCCGCGCACATCGCCTCCGCCGAGGGGCTGGGCCGTACCGTCGAGGTCATCCAGCTGCGGTTGGTGCGCGACCTGGGGTTGGTGGCCGAGGACGTCGAGGACCGGATGGCCCGCCTGCTGGCAGCCGTGGCGACCGGCTACGCCCGTGCGCTGCGCGACCGGACGCTCGACGAGCAGGAGTCGATCCGCCGGGCCGCGATGCAGGCCCGCACCCAGGCCGAGCGGGCGCTACGGGCCAGCGAGGCCCGGTTTCGGCATCAGGCCACCCACGACCCGCTGACCGGCCTGCCCAACCGGACGCTGTTCACCGAGCGGCTCACCGCCGCGCTCAACGAGCCGGGCCGGGGGGCGCAACGGGTCGGGGTGTGCTTCCTGGACCTGGACCGCTTCAAGGTCGTCAACGACACCCTGGGGCACCAGATCGGTGACCTGCTGCTGGCCACCGTGGCCGAGCGGCTGTGCAAGGCCATGGGTGAGCACCTGGTGGCCCGCCTCGGCGGCGACGAGTTCGTCATCCTGGTGGAGCGCACCGGCGGCACCGAGGACATGGTGGCGGTGGCCGAGACCGCGCTCGCCGCGGTCCGGACACCGGCGCTGGTCGACGGGCACGAACTGCAGATCTCGGCGAGCATCGGCATCGTCGAGCGGCAGGTGGCCGGGGCCAATCCCACCGACCTGATGCGGGCCGCCGACAGCACCCTGCACTGGGCGAAGTCCGCCGGTGGGGCGCGCTGGGCGCTCTACGACGCCGAGCGCAACCAACGTGAGCTGGCCCGGTACGCGCTCTCCGCGGCCATTCCGGCGGCGTTGGAGCGGGGCGAGTTCTACCTCGACTACCAGCCACTGACCTCACTGCGCGACGGCAGCCTGGTCGGCGTGGAGGCACTGGTTCGTTGGCGGCACCCGGAGTTGGGGGTGCTGCGTCCGGACAGCTTCATCGGGTTGGCCGAGGAGACCGGCCTGATCGTCCAGCTGGGCGGGTGGGTGCTGGCCGAGGCGTGCCGCGAGGCCGAGGCATGGTCGGCCGGGGGCGCCGCCGCGCCGTTCGTCAGCGTCAACCTCGCGGTGCGGCAGGTGCACCGGCCCGGGTTGGTACAGGAGGTCCGCGCGCTGCTGCGGCAGACCGGGCTGCCGCCGGAGCGGCTGCAACTGGAGATCACCGAGAGCACGATGATGAGCACCGCCGAGGAGCCGGTGCGCGCCCTCCGGGTCCTGGCCGACCTCGGGGTCCGCATCGCCATCGACGACTTCGGCACCGGCTACAGCAACCTGGCGTACCTGCGGGACCTGCCGGTGACCGAACTGAAGGTGGCCGGTGAGTTCGTGGCCGGTCTGCGATCGCCCTCGGTCGCCCGCACCGACGAGCGGATCCTCGCCTCGCTGGTCTCGCTGGCGCACGCGCTCGACCTGACGGTCACCGCCGAGGGAGTGGAGACCGCCGGGCAGGCCGAGCGGTTGCGGGCGATCGGCTGCGACGCCGCACAGGGTTGGCACTTCGGCCGCCCGGCTCCCGCCGACCGCATCCTGGCCCGCATCCGCTGAGCCTCCCCGAGGCAAGCATGATCCACTCGTCTTTCCTGAAGCCGGGGTGTCCTGGTGCCAGGGATACCCCGGCTTCCTGAAACCCGAGTGGATCACACCGGCCAGCGATCCCGGGTCACGCGGGCTGTCCCGATTTGGGGGGTCGGCCCGCCCGCCCCTGGCCCGGGTGACCGACCACTATCTGCGCCCGCCACCCCGCCCGGCTCGCCGGGAGAGATCCCACACCAGAGATAGACACTGTCTACGCCACCTGGTAGACAGCGTCTATGAACGCCGACGAGCAGGGACTGCGGGCACGGCTGGTGGCCGTCGGGGTGGACCTAGTGCTGCGCGAGGGCCAGTCGGCGGTGTCGCTGCGGGAGATCGCCCGCCGTGCCGGGGTCTCGCACGGCGCGCCGCGCCGCTACTTCCCCACCCACGTCGACCTGCTCTCCGCCATCGCCCGGGAGGGCTTCGCCGACCTCACCGCCCGGGTCGAGCAGACGATGCGCGACGTCGGCCCGGACCCGCGTACCCGATTGACCGCGCTGGCCCGGACGTACCTGGACTTCGCGGCGGCCCACCGCGGCATGTTCGAGCTGATGTTCCGCCACGACCTGCTGGGCAGTGGCCGGCTGCGGCTGCGCGAGACGAGCCTGCCGCTGTTCGGTGTCCTGGCCGACCTGGTGGCGCAGGTACGCCGGCCGACCGACGCGCCGGCGGCGGTGCTCGCCGGCGCGCTCTGGGCCAACCTGCACGGCATCGCCCAGCTCTGGGCCTGGGGCAGCCTGCCGCTGGCAACCGGCGCCACGGAGGACGACGCCCTGCTGCGTGCCGCGCTCGATGCCCATCTCGGCCCGTCCCCCGTCTGAATCCGAACCCGGAGAACACGTGCCCCTGCTGTACGACCTCACCAAGCTGACCGTCGGCACCACGCTGCGGCTGGGCTGGCGGCCCCGGGTGGAAGGGCTGGAGCATCTGCCCCGACACGGCGGTGCGATCCTCGCCGGCAACCACCTGTCCGTCGCCGACGAGTTGTTCCTCGTCACCGCGACGCCCCGACACGTCACCTTCTGGGCGAAGGTCGAGTACTTCAACGGCCGTGGTCCGGGTGGCTGGCTCAACCGACGCATCGTCGCCGGCATGGGTGCCATCCCGGTCGACCGCGCCGACGGCCGGGCCGCCCTACGCGCCCTCGACGCCGCCATCCCGGTGCTGCGGGCCGGCGGCCTCGTCGCCGTCTACCCGGAGGGCACCCGCTCTCCGGACGGGCGGCTCTACCGGGGTCGCGTCGGAATGACCCGACTGGCCCGCGACGCCGAGGTGCCGATCATCCCGGTCGGCGTGACCGGCACCGCCGAAGTGCTGCCGGTCGACGCGCGGCTGCCCCGCCGACACCCCGTCACCCTGCGGTTCGGCCCACCGATCCCGGTCGCCGGACGAATCGACGGGCCGCGCGACATCCGGACGATCACCGACGAGGTGATGGCGGCGATCCAACAGCTCAGCGGCCAGGAGTACGTGCCGCGCTACGCGCCGGCCCGGGAGGGCTGATCACGGGCGGCGATCAGCCGGCGAGCAGTGCCGCCATCCGTTCCGCCTGCGCCTCCCAGCGCCACTCCCGTTCCACCCACGCCCGACCGGCCGCGCCCAGTTGGCGGGCCAGGTCCCGGTCGGCGAGCAGCCGGGCGACCCGGTCGGCGAGCTGGGCGACGTCCCGACCGCGTACGACGTAGCCGGTCTCCCCCTCGCGGACCGCGTCCGGTGCGCCCCCGGAGTCACCGGCCACCACCGGCAGGCCGGCCGCTGATGCCTCCAGGTAGACGATGCCCAACCCCTCCACGTCCAGGCCACGGTTGCGGGTGCGGCACGGCATCGCGTAGACGTCGCCGGCGGCGTAGTGGGCCGGTAGCTCGACCGACGGCACCGTGCCGGTGAACACCACGTCCCGTTCCACGCCGGTCTGACGGGCCAGCTTCTCCAGGGTCGCCCGGTACGGCCCGCCGCCGACGATCAGCAGCGCGGCGTCCGGCACCCGGCGGCGGATCTCCGGCAGTGCCCGGATCAGCGTGTCCTGGCCCTTGCGCGGCACCAGCCGGGACACACACACCACCACCGGCCGATCGGTCAACCCGAGCCGGGCCCGAACCTGTTCACCGTCCACGGTCGGGTGGTAGGTGTCCACGTCGACCCCGGGCGCGAGGCGGCGCAGCTCGGTCACCCCGTCCAGCACGCGCGCCAACCGGCTGCGGGTGTACTCACCGAGATAGGTGGTCACGTCCACGCCCCGACCGATGCGCCGCAACGCCGGCCGGGCGGCCGGCACCGCCGCCCAACCGACCTCGTGACCGTGGGTCTGCGCCACCACCCGGCGGATGCCGGCCCGCCGCCGCAGGCCGCCGGCGAGCAGCCCCAACGGGGCCGCCGCGCCGAACCACACCGTGTCGCAGTCGTACGCGCGAGCCAGCCGCGCCGCCCTGCGGGCGATCAGCGGGGTGGGCAACAACACCCGGGTGCGCTCCCGGATCACCTCGTACGGCTGGTCGGCGTCGAACTTCGCGGCCCCGCGCCAGCTCGACGCGTAGACGACCACCGAGCCGGCCGGTTGGCGGACAGCGAGGTTGTGCACAAAGGACTGGATCCCACCCGGACGAGGCGGAAAGTCGTTGGTGATCAGCAGAGTGCGGCTCATCGGCCGGCCTCCCGGGCGTACGCTCGGGCGGCGGCCATCCGCTCCACGGTGGACGGATGTGAGGCCGAATAGAGGTATTCCCAGCGGGGCGGGTCGGGATCGCCGAGGTTGACCGAGCCGAGCCGGCGCTGCATCGACTCGAAGGACTCCGGGTCGTTGGTGAGCGCGAGAGCATGCGCGTCGGCCCGCGCCTCCACCCGTCGGGACATCAGCGCCTGCACCGGGGCGGCGACCAGGCCGGCCACCGTGACCAGGGCGACGAGCAGCGGAAACGCGCGCGGTTGGGCCACCGAGTCGACACCGGCCAGCCGCAGCAGCGGCCCCCACGAGCCGAGCAGGTAGAGCGCCACCACGGCCGCCGCGGCACCCAGCGCCCCGGTCAGCGTGCCGACCGCCACGTCGGAGTCCTTCGCGTGCCCCAACTCGTGCGCCACCACGGCGGTCACCTCGGCCGGGGTCGCCTCGTGCAACAGCGTGTCGTAGACCACGACTCGTCGGGTCGGCCCGAGACCGGAGACGTACGCGTTGACCGCCCTGGTGCGGCGGGAGGCGTCGGCGACCAGCACGTCACGCACCGGCACCCCGTCGCGGGCGGCCATGCTCATCAGCTCGGTGCGCAGCGGGCCCTGCTCCATCGGGGTGAACCGGTTGAACACCGGCTCCACCAGCACCGGCAGCACGAACGACAGCAGCACCACCAGCACCGCGGCGCCGGCCGCGCCGAACGCCCACCACCAGCGCGGCGCGAGCCGGATGACCGCGTAGAAGCCGAACAGCGCCACCGCGCCGATCACCGCGCTGACGGCGTACGACTTGAGCAGGTCGACCGCCCAGCCGCTCCAGCCGTTGGTGCTCAACCCGTAGCGGGTGAGCACACTCTGCCGCCAGGCGGCGAACGGGAGCGTCACCAGGTCGGCGACGAGCACCACCGCCAGCCCGCCGAGCACTGCCTGCGCGGCCCAGTGCCCACCGAACGGCCGGCCCACCAGCTCGACCAGGCGACTGCCCAGCGGGGTCAACCCGAGCGCGAGGGCGACCAGCAGCCCAACGGCGAGCGCGGCGTAGCCGCCGGGGCGCAGCGCGGCGCGGAACTCCCGACCCTTGGCCACCTGCTCGGCGGGCAGGTCGCGCAGCGCGGCGAGCTGGTCGGCCCGAGGTGCCGGCGGGCGGTGCCACGGGATGAGTAGCGCGGCCAGCACGACCAGCGCGATGGTCAGCCCGGCCAGGGCCAGCAGCGCCCAGCCGCGCGGGGTCACCGCGTCACCGCCTGTCGTGCCCCGCCCATCGCCCCGCTCCTCCCGCCGTGACCGCCCATCCTATGGCCCGCGAAAAGCCCGCTGCCGGGCACGGTGTCGCGCTCAGGCGACCCGGCGGTTGGCCCGGCGGCGAGCCGCCTCCGGTCGCGCGGGCGCGGCCAGCACGTCCACCTCGAAGCCGGCCCGGGCCAGCACCTCGATGGCCTCGACCTCGGCGGCGACCAGCCCGGCCGCCGGGGACGTCTCGTCGAACAGGGCGGTCAGCGGGCAGCCGGAGCAGCCGTCGGCCCGCTTCGCGCACCGGTCGCAGTCGATGAGCATCACGCCTCCTGGTCGGCTCGCGGTGCCCGGCCGACGCCCAGTCGTCGCCGACCGAGCACCGTCGGTCACATCGACGCTAACCACCGGGTACGACAGAAATCCCGTCCGTCCGACCGTTTCGGGGCTAGATCCACTCCAGATCAGCGAAATCGGGCCATCCTGACCGCCCGGACACCGCGACTTCGCCCAACCCGTGTCGGTCGGCCGGCGGTCGGGCGAGACTGCGCCGTCCCGCCGTCTCAGCCCTGCGCGTCGAGGTCACGCAGCGCGAAGCGGAGGTGCTGCCACTCCTCGCCCAAGATCACGTGAACGCAGTGCAGGACGGACACGATGTGCTCGGGCCACCAGGCACTCGGCCGGGACTCGGCGAGCAACTCCGGCGTGGCGGTCGCCAGGAAGTCGCGCACCATGGCCTGCCGCTCGGCGCGCACCTGGAGGACCGCGTCGAAGGTCGGCTGCTCCGTGGCGAAGACCGACATGTCGAAGCCGTCGGTCTCGTATTCGACATGTGCCTGACCGAGTGGGTGGAACGGCTGCGGCCGGCGCAGGATCGCCTTGCCCAACCACGCGTCCGCGGCGAACGCGAGATGGCGCAGGGTCTGCGCGAACGACCACTCCCCGTCGATCGAGACGTCGACCGCGCCCTCGGGCATGGACAGGGCCCGGTCGACCCCCGCCGCCCAGGCCCGTTCGAGCGCCGCCCACGCCGCCCGGAGGTCGGCGGGGTCGTTGGCCTGCCGGAGCTCGCGGCCGGGGAACCGCCGGTTGAGCTCGGCCTCGACGAGTGGCACCACATCGACCCCGTTGACCAGCAGCGCGGACTCGGCCAGCCACGGCGCGTCGATGTCCAGGCCACTCACGTCGACGCCGCGCATCACCGCGCCGGCCAGGGTCGATCTGGTGAACCGGGCACCCCGCAGGTCTCTGTCGACGAAGACCATGGCGTTGTCCTGGGTCATGGCAACTTCCTCCCGTCGACGACAGCGGCAACGCTAGCCCTCGGGTACGACAGGGAAGGGTCAGGAGCGGGCGAGCCTCCGCAGCAGCGAGTCCGCTCCCAACGGGTACGCCCCGTGCCGGCGTACCCCGTCGGCGACCTCGCGGTCCGACGAGACCACGACCACCGGCCGGCCCGCCGGCTCGGCGCGGACCAGCCGCCGGATCAGCTCGTCGGCGGTCTCGCCCTTGCGGGAGAAGAGCACCCGCACGCCGCGCGGCGCGGGCGGCAGCCCGTGCATCCGCTCGGCGCCGTCGAAGACCACGGTGACCTCGTCGCCGGTCTGCGCGGCGATCCCGCCCAGCCCGGTGATCAGGCGTTTGCGCTGCTGCTCCAGGGACATCTCACCGAAGCCGCGCTTGGTGACGTTGTAACCGTCCACCACGAGGTGCGCCCGGGGCAGGGCGAGCAGCTGGTCGAGTCGGGCCGGGTCGTCGGTGTCGCGGGCCCGGGTGGCGGGGCTGGCCGGGGCGGTGCCCGGCTGCTCGGCGTACGCGTCGGCGACGAAGTCGGCGGGGAGCTTGTCGACCGGGTCGAGCGCCAACTCCCGGCGCAACCCGACGGCGGCCTGGCCGATGGTCTCCAGCAGCAGCCACAGCCGGGCGTCGTCGACCGAACGCGCCTCCTTGGCGCTGGCCCGGGCCACCCCGGCGGCGGCCTCGGCCTCGGCCAGTCGGGCTCGGGCGCGGCGCAGTTCGGCGTCCACGTCGGCGCTGGCGCGGGCGGCCCGGCCGCGCTCGGTGGCCAGCAGCTCGGTGGCCTTCCGCTCGCGGGCCTGGGTCTCCCGCAGCGTGCGGGCCACCTGCCGGGACTCCTCGCGCAGCTGGCCCAACTCCTCGCGGACACGGGCCAGCTCGTCGCGAAGCTTGTCGGCCTCGACCCGGGCCACCGCGCGGTCGTGCTCGGCGCGGGTGGCCCGCTGCTCGGCCTCGCGGACCAACTCGGCGACGACGGCGCTGTCCGCCTCGGCGCGCACGGCCGCGCCGCTGGCGTCGATCAGCTCCCGCCAGCCACGGGGGCGGGCCAGGTAGGCCAGCGCGGCCACCTCGACCGGGTCGGCGGCGGCCGGAGCCGTGCCCTCGACCACGGCCGCACCGAGATCACCGGCGTCGGCCAGGACCCGTGCGGTGACCCGCTGTCGAAACAGCGGATCGGCGGCGAGCTGGGCGGCGATGGCCGGCGCACCGAGCCGGGCCCGCCGGTTGGGGGCGAACTTGGCCACCCGGCGCAACGGCACCGGCACCTCGTCGGCGGGAAGGGTGGGCAGCACCGCCGCGGTCAGTGTCACGATCCGCTGCCGGACCGGCTCGGGCAGGGTCGGCTCCGGCTCGACACCGGGGCCGTCGCCCGTCGTCGGGTCGGATGCGCCAGATGTGTCACTGACTACGTTGTCGTCCGGGTTGCCCAGGGCACCGTCGAGCGCGACCTGATCCTCCTGCGGGAGGTGGTCGTCGTACGGCTCGGTGAGGGGCATGTGGCAAGTCTCCCACCGCGACCGGGCCCACCGCCCGGTGAGTGAGCCGATCTCTCATCCTAGCCCCATGGTGACGGGTGGGGCGGCTGCGACGGGAGTGTCGGACCGGGGCGCTAGCGTGCCGCCGATGGCACAGGCGGAGTACGTCCAGGAGTCACTGGCCGGTCTCGACCCGGCGGTGGGCGGGGTGGACCCGGCGCTGCCGCTCTACGCCACCACCTTCGTGGTGGTCGACCTGGAGACCACCGGCGGCGCGCCGGACGGCGGCGGCATCACCGAGATCGGCGCGGTCAAGGTGCGCGGCGGCGAGCAGTTGGGCGTGCTGGCGACCCTGGTCAACCCGGGGCAGCCGATTCCGCCCTTCATCACCGTGCTGACCGGCATCACCCAGGCCATGCTGGTGCCGGCGCCACCGATCGAGCAGGTGCTGCCGAGCTTCCTGGAGTTCATCGACGACGCGGTGCTGGTGGCCCACAACGCCCCGTACGACGTGGGCTTCCTCAAGGCCGCCTGCGCGAAACACGGCTACCGCTGGCCCAACCCCCGGGTGCTGGACACGGCGGCGCTCGCCCGCCGGGTGCTGACCCGTGACGAGGTGCCCAACCGCAAGCTCGGCACCCTGGCCGCCTACTTCCGCACCGCGACCCAGCCCACGCACCGGGCCCTGGACGACGCGAAGGCCACCGTCGACGTGCTGCACGGGCTGATCGGTCGGCTCGGCGGGCACCGGGTGGACACCGTCGGCGACGCCATCGAGTTCGCCCGCGCGGTCACCCCGACCCAACGCCGCAAACGGCACCTGGCCGAGGGGCTGCCCAAGGTTCCCGGGGTCTACATCTTCCGGGCCGCCGACGACCGACCGCTCTACGTGGGCACCTCCGTCGACATCGCCACCCGGGTGCGCAGCTACTTCACCGCGGGCGAGAAGCGGGCCCGGATCTCCGAGATGCTGGGCGCGGCCGAGCGGGTCGAGGCGGTGGAGTGCGCCCACTCGTTGGAGGCGGAGGTCCGCGAGCTGCGGTTGATCGCCGCGCACGCCCCGCCGTACAACCGGCGGAGCAAATATCCGGAACGGATGGTCTGGCTCAAGCTGACCGACGGCCCGTACCCTCGCCTGTCGATCGTCCGCGACCTCTCCCCCACCGACACCGCGTACCTCGGGCCGTTCACCTCCCGGCGGGCCGCCGAGCTGGCCGCCGCCGGTTTCCACGACGCGGTGCCGCTGCGCCAGTGCACGCACCGGCTCTCGCTGCGCACCGTCACGCCGGCCTGCGCGCTGGCCGAGCTGGGTCGCTGCCCGGCACCCTGCGAGCACAAGATCACCCCTGAGGAGTACGACCACAGCGCCGCCGCGCCCTTCCGCACCGCCACGGCCAGCGACCCCCAGCCGGTGGTGGACGCGCTGCTCGCCCGGATCGACGTGCTCGCCCGCGACCAGCGCTACGAGGAGGCCGCCGTGGTGCGGTCCCGGCTGGCGGCCGTGCTGCGGGCCACCCTGCGGATGCAGCGGCTGGCCGCGCTGACCGGGATCGTCGAGCTGGCCGCGGCCCGGCCGGCCGCCCGGGGCGGCTGGGAGTTGGCGCTGGTCCGGCACGGCCGGCTGGCCGGCGCGGGGGTGTCCCCGCCGGGCGCGCACCCGCGGCCCACGTTGACCACGATCCGGGCCACCGCGGAGACGGTGTCGGGCGGGCACGGCCCGGTGCCGGCGGCGACCGCCGAGGAGTCCGAGCGAATCCTGTCCTGGTTGGAGCGACCGGAGACCCGACTCGTCGAGATGTCCTCCGGTTGGTCCTCTCCGGCGACTGGCGCGGGCCGGTTCCGTGACCTGCTGGCGAAGGCCGAGAACGGCGCGTCCCACCAACTCTCGACCGAACGCTCATGACCAACTGACCGATCGGACTACGTCGACTCGCTTAGGCTGTTAGAGAAGTGCAGTCCTGCCCGTTTCGTGGGCCTGCTCCCGCCGCCGGGTCCCGGCGGTGTGGAGCCGGGGTGAGGAGGTGTCCCTCGTGGACGTCGACGCCGGACACGGCGCCGCCCTGGGGGGCGCCCTGCCGACACAGCCGGGTGAGCTGCCGCTCGCCCGCCGGCTGCGGTCGCTGCTCAGCTGGCCGACCACCGACTCCGACCCGGTCACCCAGCTGGTCCGCACCCACCGGGGCATCCACGCCGGCACCGACCCCGCGGTGCTGCGCCGTGCCTACACGATCGCGGAAAACATGCACCGCGGGCAGTTCCGCAAGAGCGGGGAACCGTACATCACCCACCCTCTCGCGGTGGCGCAGATCTGCGCCGAGCTGGGCATGGACACCACCACCCTGGTCGCGGCGCTGCTGCACGACACCGTGGAGGACACCCGCTACACCCTCCAGGCGCTCTCCGAGGACTTCGGCGGCGAGGTGGCCCACCTGGTCGACGGGGTGACCAAGTTCGACAAGGCGTTCTACGGCAAGGCCGCCGAGGCGGAGACGATCCGCAAGATGATCGTCGCGGCCGCCAAGGACGTCCGGGTGCTGATCATCAAGCTCGCCGACCGGCTGCACAACATGCGCACGCTCGGGGTGCGCTCGGCGTCGTCGCGGGAACGCATCGCCCGCAAGACCCAGGAGGTGCTGGTCCCGCTCTGCGACCGGCTGGGCATCCAGACCCTCAAGCGCGAGCTGGACGACGTGGTGCTGCTGCACCTCGAGCCCGACGAGCACGCCCGGCTGGCCCGGCACGTGCACGACCGGCCGGGCTGGGACAGCTACCTCGACTCGGTGGTCACCCGGGCCCGGGTGGCGCTGCGCCGCAGCCGGGTCGACGCCGAGGTGAGCCCCCGGCCACGCCACCTCTACTCGATCTGGAAGGACACCATCGCCGGCGGTCACACCGCCCCGTACGACCTGCCCCGGATCGTGGTGGTGGTCGACGGCCCGGCGACCGACTGCTACGCCGCCCTGGGCGCGATCCACGGCACCTGGCGACCGGTGCCCGGCCGTTTCAAGGACTTCATCGCCTCACCGAAGAACAACCTCTACCGTTCGCTGCACACCAGCGTCTGCGGCCCGCAGGACCGCACCGTGGAGGTGCTGATCCGCACCGAGGAGATGCACCGCTCGGCCGAGTACGGCATCGCCGCCGACTTCCGGTTCCCCCGCTCGGGCAGCAGCAGTGCGGCGGCCCGGGCCGAGCAGTTGGACTGGCTGCGCCGGGTGCTGGACTGGGAGCCGGACGCCGCCGACCCGGCACAGTTCTACGAGTCGCTGCGCTGCGACCTCGCCGAGGGGCAGATCCAGGTCTTCTCCGACGGGCGGCAGGTCGTGCTGCCGGCCGGCGCGACGCCGGTCGACCTCGCCTACGAGCTGGGCAACGACCGGGGCGACCACTGCCTCGCCGCACGGATCAACGGTCGGTTAGCCCCGCTCAGTTCCGAGCTGGACGAGGGCGACGTGGTGGAGATCTTCACCGAGAACGACGGCGACAACGGCTTCGAGGCCGGTGTGGCGCCGCGCGGTCCCCGCCGGGAATGGCTGAGCTTCGTCAAGTCGCCGCACGCGCAGATGCAGATCAACCGGTGGTTCGCCGAGCACACCGAGCCGGGCATCACGATCAGTGACAAGGTCCGCCTCGGTCGGGCCACCATCGGGCTCGCCCTGCGCCAGCACAACCGGGGCCTGGCCAGTGACCTGCCGCTGCTGCGCCTCTCCGAGGAGTTGGGCTACCCCGACCTGGAGACCCTGCTGGTCGCGGTCTTCGACCGGGTGATCGAACCGGACACCGTGGTCCGCCAGCTCATCGACCTGGTCGACCATCGACAGTGACCCGGCGGGCCCCAGCGCGTCCGAAGGACATTCGTGACCACTAGCCTGGAGTCATGATCCCCCGCTCCCGCGCCACCGGTCGGGCCGTCTTCTACCAGGCCTTCTATCGGCTGCCGCTGCCGGTGCGTCGGCGCCTGGTGCGGCTGGCCGTGCCCAAGTACATCGTCGGCGCGGTCACCCTGGTCCGGGACGCCGAGGCGACGGGCGCGGGTCGGTTGCTGATGCTGCGCCAGCCACCCGGCAAGGGCTGGTCACTCCCCGCCGGTCTGCTCAACCGGGGCGAGGCCCCGGTGGTCGGCGCGGCCCGCGAGCTGTTCGAGGAGTCCGGCGTCCGGCTCCCCCCGTCCCGGCTGCGCCCGGCGGTGCCGAACGCGATCGTGCACGCCAAGGGCTGGGTGGACATGGTCTTCGAGACCGAGGTCCCGGCGTCGAGCACCGAGCTGACCGTCGACGGTGGGGAGGTCTTCGAGGCCGCCTGGCATCCCCTGGACGACCTGCCCAAGCTGACCTGGCCGACGGCCCGGCTGCTCGCCTACTACGACATCGGGCCGTTGGCCGGGCAGTTCCCGCCACCGGTGCCCGACGAGATGCCATGACCGGCGCGGTCGGGGTGCCGGCGGAGCTGTGCGCGGTGGTGCTCGCCGCCGGCGAGGGCACCCGGCTGCGTCCGCTCACGGAACGGGTGCCCAAGGCACTCTGCCCGGTGGGCAACGTGCCCCTGCTGGAACGGGCGTTGACGCGGTTGGCCGGCCTGGGCCTGACCGGTCCCGACCGGGTCGCGGTGAACGCTTGTTACCTCGGCGACCAGGTGGTGGCGTACGTCGGCGACCGCGCGCACCTGTCCGTGGAGCCGGGTGACCCGCTGGGCACCGCGGGCGGGGTGGCCAATCTGCGGGACTGGATCGACGGGCGGCCGGTGCTGGTCGGCAACGCCGACGCGTACCTCGCCGACCCGGCCGCTCCCCCGGGCCCGGACGTGGCCGCCCTGCTCGACGGCTGGGACGGGCACACCGTACGCCTGCTCGGTCAGCCCGCCGCGGACCCGGCGGCTCCGGGCACCTTTGCCGGGCACTGCTTCACCGGCTTCTCACTGTTGCCCTGGCGGCTGGTCCGCGACCTGCCGGTGGTCTTCTCGGACCTGGTCCGGGCGGTGTGGCGGCCGGCCGAGGCGGCGGGCGCCCTGGAAGTGGTGCCCTATCCGGGCACCTTCTTCGACACCGGCACCCCGGCCGACTACCTGGCGGCCAACCTGCACGCCGCGGCCGGCGGCACTCTCGTCGACCCGACCGCGATCGTGACCGGCCGGTGCGTGGAGTCGGTGGTCGGCGCGGGCGCGCGGGTGGACGGGGAGGTGTGCCGCGCGGTGGTGTGGCCGCGTGCGGCGGTGCACCACGGCGAGCGGCTGCGCGACGCGATCCGGGCCGGGAGCGATCTGACCGTGCCCGGCGCCGCCCAGGGCTGAGCCCCGACGGCTCCCGCCTCCGGCCCCGCGCTGGAACATCTAGCATGGGCGACGACGCCGACGAACGGAGAAATGCCCCGTGATCACCGCGATCGTGCTGATCGACTGCGCCACCGATGCGATCCCCGAGGTGGCGGAAACCCTGGCCAACCTTCCCGGTGTCAGCGAGGTCTACTCGGTGGCCGGGCACGTCGACCTCATCGCCATCGTCCGGGTCCGCGAGTTCGACCAGATCGCCCAGGTCATCGCGGGCAGCATCTCCAAGGTGCCGGGCGTGCTCAACACCGAATCGCACATCGCGTTCCGGGCGTACTCCCAGCACGACCTGGAAGAGGCGTTCGCGATCGGCCTGGCCAACGCCGACTGACCCCGGTACGCAGGGCGGCCGGTCCACCGCGCGGGTGGACCGGCCGTCTGCTGCGGCTACGTCAGCTCTCGCTGGGAGCCGGCACCTCGGTGGTGCCGCCGCCCGGAGCCGGCGACTCGGTGCCGGTGCCCGGAGCCGGCGACTCAGTGCCGGTGCCGCCCGGAGCCGGCGACTCAGTGCCGGTGCCGCCCGGGCTGGGCGTACCGCTGGGGCTGGTCTGCGGAACCGGGATGCCCAACTGGTTGGCGAGCTGTACCAGCTCGTCGTAGTGCGCCTGCAGCGTCGGAAGCGCCGTCTGGGCCAACTGGACCACCGACGGCTCGGAGCCCTGCGAGATCTCCGTCTGGGTGGCCTGGATGGCCTGGACGTGACCGGCCAGCTCACTGGTCACCCAGAGCCGGTCGAACTCCGCACCGCTGGCGTTGTTCAGCTGGTCGATGACCGCCTGCTGATCGGCGCTGGGCTCGTTCGGCAGTTCCACACCGAGCTGGGACGCGGTCTGCTGCACCGTCTGGTCCAGCTGGGTGTGGTCGGTCTTCAGCATCGCGCCCAGGTCCTTGACCCCCTGGTCCTGACCCTTCTGCTGGGCCAGGTCACCAGCGGTGATCTCGAACAGGTTGACCTGGTGTACCGCCTGCAGGTACTGGGTGTCCTGCGTCGACGGCTGTGCCGCGGCCTGCGCGGCCGCGGCCGGCGCGACACCGACCAGTACCAGCGCGGCCAACAGGCCGAGGCGTTTGATACCCAACATGCTTCCCCCCCTTGAGACGTTGGACCGCACGGATACCCGGCTCACCGGGGTTATTCCTGCGATCGCCCGTCGCGCGGGGTCGGCCGGTCCCGCCGTGGCCGTCCGACTCCGCCTCGGATGGGCGTCCGGTACGGAAACGACGTGACGCCCGCCGGAGAACCGGCGGGCGTCACGTAACGGTGCGCTGGGGCGGTTAGCGGCGCTCGCCGCTGCCGATCTCCTCGCGCTCGGGTCGGGCCTCGACCGGCGGGTGCCCCGGGGAGACCGGCGCCTCGACCGGCTTCTCGATCGGGTAGAAGAAGCCCCGGATGGCCGGCCCGAGGGCGCCCAGCCGGTTCATCTTCTTCGGCACGACCCAGCCGACGTACTCCAGCTGGCCGTGACCGTCCGCGTGCCCGTTCGACGCGCTGAGCGGCTGGTGCACCTCGACGAACCGGCCGTCCGGCAGGCGCCGGATGATACCGGTCTCCACGCCGTGCGCGAGCACCTCCCGGTCGTGCTGCTGCAGACCCAGGCAGAGCCGGTACGTGACGTAGTACGCCAGCGGCGGGACCACCAGCAGACCGATCCGGCCCGCCCAGGTCATCGCGTTCAGGCTGATCTGGAACTTGTCCGCGATCACGTCGTTGGCGCCGGAGAGCGTCAGCACGATGTAGAACGCGACGGCCATGGCGCCAACCGCGGTCCGGGCCGGCGCGTCCCGGGGACGCTCGAGCAGGTTGTGGCTCTTGCGGTCCTTGAGTTGCCGGGCTTCCAGGAACGGGTACATCGTCGACAGGCCCACCAGGATGCCGGGCAGTACGACCGTCGGCCAGAACAGCGGCGGAATGACGTACCCGTCGCCGATCGGAATGTTGATCTCCCAGGCCGGCATGAGTCGGGTCGAGCCGTCGAGGAACATGACGTACCAGTCGGGCTGGCTGGCGGCCGAGACCACCCACGCCTCGTACGGGCCGAACAGCCAGATCGGGTTGATCTGGAACAGACCGCCCATCAGCGCGATGACGCCGAAGACGACCATGAAGAAGCCGCCCTGCTTCAGCGCGTACCGGGGGAACATCCGCTCGCCGACCACGTTGTTGTTGGTCCGGCCGGGGCCGGGCCACTGGGTGTGCTTCTGCTTGAAGACCAGGCCCAGGTGGACGCTGATCAGCGCGACCAGCAGACCCGGGATGAGCAGCACGTGGGCGATGAAGAACCGGCTGATGATGATCGTGCCCGGGAACTCGCCACCGAAGATCGACGACGTGACCCAGGAGCCGATCACCGGGATGGACAGCATGATCGCCGAGGCGATCCGCAGGCCGGTGCCGGACAGGCCGTCGTCCGGCAGCGAGTAACCGGTGAAGCCGGCCAGGAAGCCGACCCAGAACAGCAGCGAACCGATGATCCAGTTGGTCTCGCGCGGCTTGCGGAAGGCTCCGGTGAAGAAGACCCGCAGCATGTGCACGACGATCGCGGCCATGAACAGCAGCGCCGCCCAGTGGTGCATCTGCCGCATCACCAGACCGCCCCGGACGTCGAACGAGATGTCCAGGCTGGAGGCGTACGCGGCGGACATCGGCGTGCCCTGCAACGGCGCGTAGCTGCCGTCGTAGACCACCTCGGTCATCGCCGGCTCGAAGAAGAAGGTGAGGAACACACCGGTCAGCAGCAGCACGATGAACGAGAACAGCGCGATCTCGCCGAGCAGGAAGGACCAGTGGTCCGGGAAGACCTTGTTCAGCAGCTTGCGCAGCGGGGTGGCCACCGCGAAGCGGTCGTCCACTCCCACCGCGGCCTTGCCCGGCGTCGCCGCAAGGTCAAACTTTCGACGCTTCATGGCCGCTCCCAGAAATCAGGCCCGACGGTCTCGGTGTAGTCGGACTTCGCCACGAAGAAGCCCTCGGAGTCCACCTCGATCGGCAGCTGCGGCAGCCGCCGGCTGGCGGGGCCGAAGATGGGCCGGGCGTTGTCGGTGATCAGGAACTGGGACTGGTGGCACGGGCAGAGCAGCCGGTTGGTCTGCTGCTCGTAGAGGCTGGCCGGGCAGCCGGCGTGCGTGCAGATCTTGGAGAACGCCGCGTAGTTGCCCCACATGTAGTCGCCGTGGCCGACCCGCTCGTTGGCCCGGCGCGACTCCTGCGCGTCGGAGTCACGAAGGTGGATCAGCAGCGTCGGCGAGTCGGCGTGCTTGTTGCTCACGCCGTGGTCGATGCCGGGGAAGACGGTCAGCTGCCCACCGGTGCTGATGTCCGCCGGGCGGATCGGCCGGCCGTCCTCGCGGACCAGGCGGATCCGCTGGCCGCCCTCGGCCGCGGCGAACCCGGTGGTGAACATCTGGTTGTTCTTGTGCGGCTGCGAGATCAGGCCACCGACCAGCGGTGCCGCCGCGACCGCGGCGACCGGCGCGAGGCCGGCCAGCAGCGAGATGCCGAGCAGGGGGCGACGCTTCACACCCAGCTCGTCGGCCATGTAGAGCATGGTCTGGCCGGTGATGGTGCGGCCTTCCTCATCCACCTGACCCTCGTGCCGGTCCTGGATCGAGACCTCCTTGGGCAGCAATTTCTTGCCCCAGGTCAGGATGCCGAAGCCGACGGCGAGCAGCGCCACGCCGAGGGTGAGACCGAGCAGCGGGGTGTAGAACTTGTCGCCGCCACGGCCCGCCTCGTACTTCCACGGCCACCAGATGTAGATGGCGAGGAAGGCGGTCGCGGCCAGCCCGGTGATCAGGAAGAAGCCGGCGACCACCCGGGTCAGCCGACGCTCCGCCTTGGTGCCCGGCAGCACCTGCGGCTCGTAGTGGACGATCTCGATGTCGTCCCGGCGCGCGCCCTCACGAACGATGTCGAACCGGGTCAGCTTGGGGTCGTTCACGTCGAGCGGCTCCCGGCCCTGCGGGGCCTGGTGCTCGGTGTGGGTGCTCATGCCGTCACCTCGCTACGGGTGGCGCCGAGCGGCACCACAGCACTGAATCGGATGCTCCGCTCGATCACGACTTGCCCGCAATCCACAGGCTAGCGAAGACGAGCGCCACGATGCCAACCAGGAAGATCGCCAGACCCTCGGTGGACGGGCCGTACCGCCCGAGGTTGAACCCACCCGGGTCCTGGTCGTGCTTCAGCGTCTCCTGGATGTAGGCGATGATGTCGGCCTTCTGCTCCGGCCGAAGCTGGTTGTCGCCGAACACCGGCATGTTCTGCGGGCCGCTCAGCATTGCCGCGTAGATCTGGCGGTCGGTCGCGGGGTGCAGGCTCGGGGCGAACTTGCCCGAGGAGAGCGCACCGCCGCCGCCACCGAACGCGTGGCACTGCGAGCAGTTGATCCGGAACAGCTCACCGCCGGCCGCGACGTTGCCGTCCTCGCGGAGGTCGTCGCCCTCGGGCACGACCGGGCCGCCGCCAAGCTCCTGGATGTACTGGGCCAGTTGGCGGGTCTGCTCGTCGGTGAAGACCGGCGGCTTGCGGTGCGCCTGGGCCTCCTGGCGGGCCAGCGGCATCCGCCCGGAGCTGACCTGGAACTCGACCGATGCCGCGCCGACGCCGATCAGGCTCGGCCCGCGGCCCTCGACACCCTGGGCGTTGCGGCCGTGGCAGGTCACGCAGCTCACGTCGAACAGCGCCTTGCCCTCTGCGGCGGCGCCGGTCAGCTGCGGGTTGTCCTGGGCCTGGGCACCTGGGGCGAAGACGGTGTATGCGCCGCCGGCCAGCATCAGCGCGGCGATCAGCCGGACCGCGGCGCCCAGCCGGCGGCGGCCCCTGCTGCGCGCGGCGGGCCGCTCGCGCAACCGCGCGAGCAGACCGCGTCGGCGGTCGTTGTCAGAAGTCATGAGCGGTGTCCTTAACCGGTTGGACCTGTCTCAGGGGACGGAGCAGCAGCGCGGAATGTGACGCGCAAGATCACTGGAGCCAGTAGATCATGGCGTACAGCCCGATCCACACGACGTCGACGAAGTGCCAGTAGTACGACACGACGATCGCCGACGTCGCCTGCGCCGGAGTGAACCGGCCCATGGTCGTACGGACCATGAAGATGATGAAGGCGATCAGACCACCGGTCACGTGCAGACCGTGGAAGCCGGTGGTCAGGTAGAACACCGACCCGTACCCGTCTCCGTTGATCTTGATGCCGTCCTCGACCAGGTGCCGGTACTCGTTCAGCTGGCCGAGAACGAAGATCAGGCCCATCACGAAGGTGACGGTGAACCAGCGCCGCAGCGCGTGGACGTCACCCTTCTCCGCCGCGAAGACGCCAAGCTGGCACGTCACCGAGGACAGCACCAGGATCACCGTGAAGGTGGTCGCGTACGGGATGTTCAGCGCCTCGGTGTGCTTCTCCCACTGCTCCGGCGCAGCTGCGCGGATCGAGAAGTACATCGCGAACAGCGCCGCGAAGAACATGAGTTCGCTGGAGAGCCACACGATCGTCCCGACGCTGACCATGTTTGGTCGGGTCAGAGAGTGGATCCGGCTCTTGTCAATGGCTGGGGCCGCAGTCACGCCGTCATTATTGCCCCTGACCGGGGCCGCCGATCAGCGGGGTGGCAAACCTGCGCCTTCCGTGGCCCGAGCGTCAGGGTCCGGTTCGCCTGGCCTAGCCTGAAAAGCGTGCTGCACGTCGATCCGATCTTCGCCGCCACCTCGGCGCCCCCGCCGTTCACCGTCGGCGCGGTGCTGACCGAGACCCGGCTGGACAGCTGGCTGGCCCTCGGCCTGGTGCTCGCCGCCGGCCTCTACCTCTACGGGGTGTACCGGCTGCGCCTGCGGGGCGACCGTTGGCCGATCGCCCGTACCGTCTTCTTCCTCGGGCCCGGGCTGGGCGGCATCGCGCTCGTCACGGTCAGCGGGTTGCACGCGTACGACACCGCGCTGCTGTCCGTGCACATGATCCAGCACATGGTGCTGTCCATGGTGGCGCCGATCTTCCTGGCGCTGGGCGCGCCGATGACCCTGGCCCTGCGGACCCTGCCGGTCGGGCCGCGCAAGCGCCTGCTCGCGATCGTGCACAGCCGAGTCGCCCGGGTCTACAGCTTCCCGCTGGTGGCGTTCGCCATCTTCGTGGTGAACCCGTTCGTGCTGTACTTCAGCGACCTGTACCGCTACACCCTCGAGCACGCCTGGGCGCACGAGCTGGTGCATGCGCACTTCATCATGACCGGCTGCGTGTTCTTCTGGCCGCTGCTCGGCCTCGACCCGCTGCCCGGCCGCTGGCCGTACCCGGCGCGGGCGCTGCTGATGCTGCTCTCGGTGCCGTTCCACACCGTGCTCGGTCTCACCGTCATGCAGAGCAGCACGCTCTTCGGCGGCGACTGGTACCCGTCGCTCAACCTCGGCTGGGTCGACCCCTGGCAGGACCAGGTGGTCGCCGGCGGCATCCTCTGGGCCGGCGGTGAGTTCGTCAGTGTGACCATGCTCGCCGTCCTGGTGGTGCAGTGGGTCAAGCAGTCCGAACGCGAGGCCCGCCGGGTGGACCGCGAGCTGGACCGCCAGGAGGCCCGCGAACGCGCCGCCGACGCCGCGACCGCCTGAGCTGCCCGGACGGTACGCCCCGGCGCCCGGCGCCGGGCGGGATGTCGGCTACATCACGTCGCCCGGTACGATCTGCGGGCAGCTACGAGGTGGGAGTTCCGGCATGAGCGATCGTCTTTGCACCGTCCTGCTCTACAGCGACGACCCGCAGGTCCGTGACCGGATGCGGTTGGCCGTCGGCACCCGTCCCGCCCCCGGGCTGCAGATCGAGTTCGTCGACGCGTCGACCTACGCGGAGACCATCCGACTGGTCGACGACTACGAGATCGACCTGCTCCTGCTCGACGGTGAGGCGAGCCCGGGCGGCGGCATCGGCATCGCCCGCCAGATCAAGGACGACCGGGACGACGCTCCCCCGACCTGCCTGGTCATCGCCCGCGCCGCCGACCGATGGCTCGCCGCATACGCCGAGGTCGACGCGACGCTGGTGCACCCGCTCGACCCGGTGACCACCGGTGGCACGGTGGCCGAGTTGCTGCGGACGCACGCACCTGCCTGACGTCCCAGCTCCTCCGGCACCCCCCCACGGCGCCGGATCTCCTCGGCGCCAGTTCCAGCCCACCCGCACTTCGTACGCTCGGGAGGCCCGCCATGGGCGATCGGACCTGGCCGCACCTGCTCAACTCGCTGTTGCGCGGTGACGAACTCTCCACCGCCGACACCGCCTGGGCGATGGACGAGATCATGACCGGCTCGGCGAGCGCGGCGCAGATCGCCGCCTTCGCCGTGGCACTGCGGGCCAAGGGTGAGACTCCGGCGGAGCTGGCCGGCCTGGTGGAGGCGATGCTGGGTCGGTCGGTCCCGGTGGTGCTCCCCGAGGAGCTGCGCCGCACCGCGCTCGACGTGGTGGGCACCGGTGGTGACCTCGCCCACACGGTCAACATCTCCACGATGACGGCGCTGGTGGTCGCCGGCGCGGGCGTCCGCGTCGTCAAGCACGGCAACCGGGCCGCCTCCTCGCTGTGCGGCACCGCCGACCTGCTGGAGTTTCTCGGCATCCCACTCGACCTCGACCCGGAGCAGGTCGCTCGCTGCGTCGAGGAGGCCGGCATCGGGTTCTGCTTCGCGGCGCGGTTCCACCCCGGGATGCGGCACGCCGGCCCGGTCCGCCGCGAGGTGGGCGTGCCCACCTTCTTCAACTTCCTCGGCCCGCTGACCAACCCGGCCCGCCCTCGGGCCGGCGCGGTCGGCTGCTTCGACCTCCGGATGGCCCCGGTGATGGCGAGCGTGTTCGCGGCCCGCGGCGACTCGGCGATCGTGATGCGCGGCGAGGACGGGCTGGACGAGTTCACCACCGCCGCGCCGACCCGGGTCTGGGCGGCCCAGGGCGGCACCGTACGCGAGGCCGTGCTGGACGCGACGGACCTGGGGGTGCCCCGGGCCACCCTCGCGGACCTGCGCGGCGGTGACGCCGCGTACAACGCCGGCGTGGCCCGTCGCCTGCTGGCCGGTGCGACGGGCCCGGTCCGGGACGCCGTGCTGGTCAACGCGGCGGCTGCGCTGGCCACCCAGGGCCCACTGGACGGCGACCTGACCGAGGCGCTCCGCGCCAGCCTGGCCCGCGCGGCCGAGTCGATCGACTCCGGCGCGGCCGCGGCGACCCTGGACCGCTGGATCGAGACCGCCACCACCGCCTGACCGCACCACTGCCTGCCTGCACCCTGCTTGACGGCACCGCCGTCCGGCTCGTCGGCGGGGCGGTGCTCCGGCCGTGATCGACTCGGATTCCCTGAACCCGGGGTGTCCGCGCAGCCCAGATAGCCCGATTTCAATAATGTCGAGTGGATCACGTGTGAATGCCGACGGGTGGGCGACGGGTCGGCGACGGGTGCGCGGGGATTTGTCGGACCCGTCTGGGAAACTACAGCTGAGTAGTTCTCCGCCTCCGTCTGTGTGTCGTTGTCGCATCCGGAGGCGGCCCGCCCGGTACGAGAGGAGACGCCCGTGTCGCACCGCGAGCTCTACTGCGACGTCTGCGAGGGCGTGGCGCTGTTCGAGGCACCGCCCTGCGTCGACGGCCACGGCACCGACTGTCCAGAGCTGATCTGCACCGGCTGCGGAGCCGCCGTGGTGGTCACCACGTTCGCCTTCTCGGTCACCCGGCTGGCCGCCCGCCGACGCCAGCCCGCCCGCCGCGCCGCCTAACCGCGGCCCCGCCCGCCGCGCCGCCTGACCGCGGCCCCGCCCGCCGCGCCGCCTAACCGCGGCCCCACCTGACCGTCGCTCGCCCGGATCGGGCAGCGCCTCTCGACCCGACCTCCTGGTGTCGCCGCCGGACACGTTTCGAGCATGACCGAAGGCCCGCTCCCCATCGGGGAACGGGCCTTCGTCGTGCCGGGTCGGTCGCCACGGCGACCGGGTGGATCAGTGCTCGGCGGTGCGCCGGGTGCCGCTGTAGTACTCGAACAGCAGCCCGCACGCGGCGAAGACAACCGCCACCAGGCCGGCGCCGATCAGCCAGAACTGCCAGAAAACCATGCCGAGCGCGGCGATCGCGGCGGCCAGCGCCAGACCGAACGGCCAGTAGCTGCCCGGGCTGAAGAAGCCGACCTCACCAGCGCCATCGGCGATCTCGGCGTCCGGACGGTCCTCCGGGCGCAGGTCGATGCGGCGGGAGACGAACCAGAAGAAGCCACCGCACATCGAGCAGAGCAGGAACGACAGCAGCAGGGCAACCGTGCCGACCCACTCGACGCCGCCCGACTCCCCGTGCGTCCAAGCGCCGTAGAGGATGGTGGCACCGAAGAGGAACCCGGCGATGATCAGGAAGATACGCCACTCGGTCTTCATGCGGCTGCCTCAGCTTCCCGTGCGGGCCGGAACGTCGTCCGGGTTGAAGTTGTCCTGCGTCCGCCGGGTGTCGAACGGCTGCGTGGTCTCCGCGTACGGCTCCTCACCGATCGCGGACAGCGCGTCCTGGGTGGACTTGCCGCTCTGCTTGGCCGCGAGGAACTGGTCGTACTTCTCCGGCGAGACCACCCGCAGCTCAAAGTTCATGAACGCGTGGTAGCTGCCGCACAGCTCGGCGCAGCGCCCAACGTAGGCACCCTCGGCCTCCAGGCTGGAGACCTCGAACACGTTGCGGATCTTGCCCGGCATGACGTCCCGCTTGAACAGCAGCTCCGGCACCCAGAACGAGTGGATGACGTCGCGGCTGGTCTCCTCGAACCGGATGGACCGGTTGGTCGGCAGCACCAGCACCGGGATGACCTCACTGGTGCCGAGCGTCGACGCGGTGGTGCGGGCGTCCGGGCCCTGCCCGTCGCGGTAGTTGAACTGCCAGTTCCACTTGAACGCGACGACCTCGACCGTGACGTCCGGGTTCTTCGACAGCTTGTCGACGTCGGTCTGCACGATCGCCGTGTAGTAGAAGAGCACGGAGACGATCAGGATCGGCGCGATGGTGTAGAGGAACTCCATCGGCATGTTGTAGCGGGTCTGCACCGGCAGCGCGTTGCCACGCTTGCGGTAGCGCACGACGCACCAGAAGATCAGGCCCCACACGAAAACGCCGACCGCGAGCGCGGCGATGCAGGAGGCGATCCACAGGTCGTACATCCGCTTGGACTCCGGCGAGATGCCGCCCTGCGGCCAGCCGAAGCCGTGAAAGGTCTGACCCACGTCACAGCCCGTGAGCAGCACCAGCAGCGCCACGCCACCGAGACCGAGCCCGGCCAGGCGACCAGCACCACGCCCCCGGCGTCCACCAACCCCTGGGGAAGCGCTGTGCCGTACGGCCGACGGCCGTACCTCCGAACTCCTTGCGACCACCTGGTCCTGCCTCCCTAGCGCGCCGCGGTGCGTCTTTCCTCAGCACCGGCGGCAAAGGCGTCACCGACGGTCGCAGATTACTCGACCATGACGGACTCAACCGTGGTGGGGTCACTGTCCGACCCCCATCGGGGGGATCCTAGGCATACCGCCGCGATACCGTCGGGCCTGTGAGCGCATCCCCGGTCTACCTGGACGCGGCGACCGCCGCGCCCATGCATCCGGTGGCGCGGCAGGCGCTGCTGGCCGCCCTCGACGACGGCTGGGCCGACCCGGGCAAGCTGTATACGCAGGCCCGCCGGGCCCGGCAACTGCTCGACGCCGCCCGTGAGGCCACCGCGCTGACGCTCGGCGTCCGCGCCGATGAGGTGTCCTTCACCCCCAGCGGTACGGCGGCGGCCCACGGCGCGGTGCTCGGGGGTCTGGCGGGTCGGCGGCGGGTCGGGACGGCGCTGGTGCACTCGGCGATCGAACATTCGGCGGTGCTGCACGCGGCAGAGCGGCACGTCGCCGGGGGCGGAACCGCCACGTCGGTGCCCGTCGACCGGTTGGGCCGGCTGGACCTGTCCGCGTGGTCGACCGCCGTTGCGGCTCCCGGGGTCGCGCTGGCCGCCTTGATCACCGCCAGTCACGAGGTGGGGACCGTGCAGCCGGTCGCCGAGGCGGCCGCCGCGTGCGCCGATGTGGGGGTGCCGCTGTACGTGGACGCGGCGCAGTCGGTGGGCCGGGTTCCCCTGCCGGCCGGTTGGTCGGTGCTCACGGCGAGCGCCCACAAGTGGGGCGGGCCACCCGGGGTGGGGGTGCTGGCGGTCCGCAAGGGCACCCGCTGGGAGTCACCCTGGCCGGCCGACGAGCGGGAGGGTGGTCGTACCCCCGGGGTGGTGAACCTGCCGGCGGTCGTGGCGGCGGCGGCGAGCCTGCGCGCGGCGGCGGCCGACGCGGCGGCCGAGGCGACCCGGCTGGCCGCACTGGTGGACCGGGTCCGGGCCCGGGTCGCGGCGGAGGTGCCCGACGTGGAGGTGGTCGGCGATCCGGTGCTGCGCCTCCCCCACCTCGTCACCTTCTCCTGCCTGTACGTCGA
The DNA here is from genome assembly GCF_044459545.1 of Micromonospora sp. NPDC050276. NCBI lineage: Bacteria > Bacillati > Actinomycetota > Actinomycetes > Micromonosporales > Micromonosporaceae > Micromonospora > Micromonospora sp. NPDC050276. The sequence goes on from NZ_JBITJA010000005.1 coordinate 237,234, forward strand.
CGGGGAGGCGCTGCTGCACGCACTGGACCGGCGTGGTTTCGCGGTGTCGTCCGGCTCGTCCTGCACCTCGTCCACGCTGCGCCCGTCGCACGTGCTGGAGGCGATGGGGGTGCTCTCGCACGGCAACGTGCGGGTCAGCCTGCATCGCGAGACGACCGAGGCGGACGTGGATCGGTTCCTGACCGAGTTGCCCGGGATCGTCGCCGGGCTGCGCGCCGAGGCGGGGGTGGTGGGGCTGTGACGATGCCGGACGAGGTGATCGACTGCCGGGGCCAACGCTGCCCGCTGCCGGTGATCGCGGCGGCGCGCCGGATGCCCGAGGTGCCGGTCGGCACGGTGGTCCGGGTGCTGGCCGACGACCCCGCGGCGGCGGTCGACATTCCCGCCTGGTGCCGGATGCGCGGCCAGGAGTTCCTCGGCTCCGTCAACGGCCCAGAAGGCCCCGCCTACGACATCCGCCGCACCCACTAACACCCCACCCCCACCCCCACCCCCAACCCCCGCCCCCGCCCCCGCGATCTTGCAGTTTCTGCGGGGACAAAAGCGCGCAAAAGCCGCGATACGGCGACAGAAAGTGCAAGATCGCCGAGGCGGGGTGTGGCAGGGGCGGGCGGGGCGGGGGCGGGGCGGGGCGGGGCGGGGCGGGGCGGGGCGGGGCGGGGCGGGGGTTGGGTTACGGGAGGAGGTGGGGGCGGACTTCTTCTGCTGCCTGGTCGCCGTAGGACTCGGCCAGCCGCTTGACGAACAGGTCGCGGCGGACCTCGTACTCCTGGGTCCCGACGGTCTCCAGGACCAGCGTGGCCAGCAACGAGCCGACCTGGGCGGCCCGCTCCAGGCCGACTCCCCAGGAGAGCGCGGTGAAGAAGCCGGCCCGGAAGCCGTCGCCCACCCCGGTCGGGTCGACCGCCCGGATCTCCCGCGCGATCGGTACGTGGATCGGGTCGATGCCACGCCCGGCAATCTCCACGCCGTGCTTGCCCAGCGTGGTGACCCGCACCTTGACCAGGTCCAGCAGTTGGTCGTCGCTCAGCTTCGCCTTGCTCTGCAGCAGCGACTTCTCGTAGTCGTTGGTCATCAGGTACTCGGCGCCTTCGATCAGCGCCACCACGTCCTCGCCGCCCATCCGGGCGAGCTGCTGGGACGGGTCGGCCGCGAAGGCGTACCCGCGACTGCGGCACTCGGCCGAGTGGCGCAGCATCGCCTCGGGGTCGTTGGCGCCGACCAGCACCAGGTCCAGACCGCCGAGCCGGTCGGCGACCGGGGCCAGCTCGATGTTGCGGGCCTCGCTCATCGCACCGGCGTAGAACGACGCGATCTGGCACATGTCGGTGTCGGTGGTGCAGACGAACCGGGCGGTGTGCGCCACCTCGCTGACGTGCACCGAGTCGCAGTCCACCCCGTGGCGCTCCAGCCAGGAGCGGTAGTCGGCGAAGTCCGCCCCCACCGCGCCGAGCAGCACCGGGCGCAGCCCGAGCTGACCCATGCCGAAGGAGATGTTCGCCGCCACACCGCCGCGGCGGAGCACCAGGTCATCTACCAGGAAGGAGAGGGACACCTTGTGCAGCTGATCGGCGATGAGCTGGTCGGCGAAGCGACCGGGAAAGCTCATCAGGTGATCGGTGGCGATCGAGCCGGTGACGGCGATCTTCATGTCAACCCTCGGGGTCGGGAGCAGGGCGCGGTCAGCCTACCGGCACGGCAACCCGATGGTCACCGCTCGGTCGGACAACGGCAACCGGCCCGCCACGGCCACCGGCGGGACCGCCGCCAGACCGGTGCGGGCGCCGACCGGTACGACGATGGGGCCGTCCCGAAGAACGGCCCCATCGTTGCTGCTGGGTGTGGTGTGACTCAGTTGAACGAGTCACCGCAGGCGCAGGAGTTGCCCGCGTTGGGGTTGTCGATGGTGAAGCCCTGGGCGTCGATCCGGTCGGCGAAGTCGATCGTCGCGCCGGAGAGGTACGGGGCGCTCATCCGGTCGACGACGACCTCGACACCGCCGAAGTCGGTCACGACATCACCGTCGAGCGAACGCTCGTCGAAGAAGAGCTGGTACCGCAGGCCGGAGCAGCCGCCCGGCTGCACGGCGACGCGGAGCCGCAGGTCGTCGCGGCCCTCCTGCTCGATCAGGGCCTTGACCTTCTGCGCCGCGACGTCGGTGAGGACGACGGAAGTAGGGGCCTGGGCCTCGGTCGACTCGGTCTGCGCTGGCGTGGTCACGTGGAAGTCTCCCTGCGCGGTTTGGGTCCGGACGCACTGGCCAACATCGCGCGCCGTCCAGTGATTCCCGGTTGTGGTCCTCAACCGATCGTACGCCGCCCCGGCCGGGCGCACCCGCGTGGCGTGACCGCCGCCGCAGGTCGGCCCGGTCCTGGGGGCCGACCGGGTGCTCGACACGCTCAGCGGCTCCACTGCCGGGCCAGCCGGGCGCCCAGCTCGCGCAGCCCCTGCGCGGGCCGGCTGAGCGCGGCGTCGAGCCCGCCGCCCTCCTCGCCGCCGAAGTGCTCGACCAGGCTGTACGCGTCGGTCACCCCGGCCGAGGCGGCTTCCCGCCGGCCGGTGCTCACCTGCCCGGCCACCACCACGCAGGGGACTCCCCGGTCGCGGGCGGCGCCAGCCACCCCCGCGACGACCTTTCCGCGTAGCGACTGGTGGTCGAACGACCCCTCCCCGGTGACCACCAGGTCGGCGGTGTCCAGTGCGGCGTCGAGGCGGGTGGCCCGGGTGACCAGGCCGATGCCCGACTCGCAGTTGCCGCCGAGGGCGAGCAGCGCCGCACCGATGCCCCCGGCGGCCCCGCCGCCGGGGAGTGCGCCGAGCCCGGGCGGGCAGCCGGGCAGGTCCCGTTCCAGCACCGCCGCGAAGCGCTCCAGGGCGGCGTCGAGCAGTAGCACGTCAGCGCGGTCGGCGCCCTTCTGCGGGCCGAAGACGTTGCTCGCGCCGTGCAGACCGAGCAGGGGGTTGTCCACGTCGGTGGCGGCGACCAGCCGGACGCCGCGCAGCCGGGGCGCGCCGTCCAGCGCGTCGACGGCGGCGAGCGCCGCCCCGCCGTACGGCAGCGCGGCGCCGCCCGGGTCGAGCGGGGTCACGCCCAGCGCGGCGAGCATGCCGGCGCCGGCGTCGTTGGTGCCGGAGCCGCCCAGCCCGATCACCACCGTCCGGGCGCCGCTCTCCACCGCGGCGGCCACCAACAGACCCAGCCCGTACGAGGTGGTGGTCTTCGGGTCACGTTCGGCGGCGGAGAGCAGGTGCAGACCGCACGCCTGCGCGCTTTCCAGATAGGCGGTCGTGCCGTCGGCGGTGAGCAGGATCTCACCGGCCGCCGGTCGGCCCAGCGGGTCGACCGTCGACACCGGTACCCGCCGGCCGCCGAGGGCGTCGGCGAGCACCTCCACGAAGCCCGGCCCACCGTCGGCGAGCGGGCGGATTAGCAGATCGTCTCCGTCGGTGACGGTGCGCCAACCGGCAGCGACCGCGGCGGCCACCTCCGGTGCGGACAGGGTGCCGGCGAACTTGTCCGGGCAAAGCAGCACGCGCATGCCGAGCAGTGTGGCAGCCCACACCGAGCGAAGCTGCGGGGCGCTCGTGCTGTGGGACCATGGGCTACGTGACTTCGACCTGGGTGGAACCCTCCAACACGGCGACGGCTCTGCTGCTGCTCGGCCGGGGCAGCGACCCCGACACCGAGCGCGGCGTCGAGTGTCCGGGCGACCTGCCGGCGCCCAGCGATCCGGATCTGGTGGCCCGCGCCACGGCCGCGAAGGCCAAGCTGGGCAGCAAGGTCTTCGTGCTGGGGCACCACTACCAGCGCGACGAGGTGATCCAGTTCGCCGACGTGACCGGCGACTCGTTCAAGCTGGCCCGGGAGGCCGCGGCCCGTCCGGACGCGGAGTACATCGTCTTCTGCGGCGTGCACTTCATGGCCGAGAGCGCCGACATCCTCACCACCGACACCCAGCGGGTGATCCTGCCCGACCTCGCGGCGGGCTGTTCGATGGCGGACATGGCGGTGCTGGGCCAGGTCGAGGCCGCCTGGGACACGCTGACCGAGCTGGGCATCGCCGGCGACACCGTGCCGGTGACGTACATGAACTCCTCGGCCGACATCAAGGGCTTCGTCGGGCGCAACGGCGGAGTCGTCTGCACCTCGTCCAACGCCAAGCGCGCCCTGGACTGGGCGTTCGAGCAGGGGTCGAAGGTGCTCTTCCTGCCCGACCAGCACCTAGGCCGCAACACCGCCGTGCTGGAGATGGGCCTGTCGCTGGACGACTGCGTGCTCTACGACCCGCACAAGCCCGGTGGCGGGCTCACCCCGGAGCAGCTGCGCGACGCCAAGATGATCCTCTGGCGGGGGCACTGCTCCGTGCACGGCCGGTTCACGCTGGACAGCGTCAACGACGTACGGGAGCGGGTGCCCGGAGTCAACGTCCTGGTCCACCCGGAGTGCCGGCACGAGGTGGTCACGGCGGCCGACTACGTCGGCTCCACCGAGTACATCATCAAGACCATCGAGGCGGCGCCGGCCGGGTCGGCGTGGGCGCTCGGCACCGAGCTGAACCTGGTCCGCCGGCTCGCGCTGGCTCACCCGGACAAGCAGATCATGTTCCTGGACAAGGCCGTCTGCTACTGCTCGACGATGAACCGGATCGATCTGCCGCACCTGGTCTGGGCCCTGGAGGAGCTGGTCGCGGGCCGGGTGGTCAACCAGATCACGGTGGACGCGGACACCGCGCACCACGCCCGGGTCGCGCTGGACCAGATGCTCGCCCTGCCCGGCGCGGACACCCCGCCGCCGGCGGCGTCCTAATCACGATCCGTAGCGCTCTTGGTACGCAAAAGTGCCGGATCACCGATTAATGCCACACACGCCGATGTGACCGAGTCCTTTTTCGTCACCGAGGGCTATGCTGCCCAAGCGACGACACACGCGGGCCGTTTCGATATGGCCGCATCCGGGGTAGCGACAACGTTCAGGCGCCCCACCATCAACACGGCAGCACCGACGCGCTGGAGGTTGCGTTGACCGACGACGTCCTGGTTGTGCACGGAGGCAGTCCGCTCGAAGGGCGGATCCGCGTGCGCGGCGCGAAGAACCTGGTATCGAAGGCGATGGTCGCCGCGCTGCTCGGCGACAGCCCGAGCCGACTGTTCGACGTGCCGAAAATCCGCGACGTCGAGGTGGTCCGAGGTCTGCTCGGCCTGCACGGCGTCAAGGTCACCGACGGCGCCGAGGACGGCGAGCTCGTCTTCGACCCGGCGAACGTGGAGAGCGCCAGCACCGACCAGATCAACGTGCACGCCGGTTCCAGCCGGATCCCGATCCTGTTCTGCGGCCCGCTGCTGCACCGGCTCGGGCACGCGTTCATCCCGGATCTGGGCGGCTGCCACATCGGCCCGCGGCCGATCGACTTCCACCTCCAGGCGCTGCGGGAGTTCGGCGCCACGGTCGACAAGCGGCCGGAGGGTCTGCACCTGTCCGCGCCCAACGGGCTGCACGGCACCAAGTTCGCCCTGCCGTACCCGAGCGTCGGCGCCACCGAGCAGGTGCTGCTGACCGCCGTGATGGCCGAGGGCGTCACCGAGCTGCGCAACGCCGCGGTCGAGCCGGAGATCATCGACCTGATCTGCATCCTGCAGAAGATGGGCGCGATCATCAAGGTCCACACCGACCGGGTGATCGAGATTCAGGGCGTGCCGAAGCTGCACGGCTACACCCACCGGCCGATCCCGGACCGGATCGAGGCGGCGAGCTGGGCGGCCGCCGCCCTGGCGACCCGTGGTCACGTCGAGGTGCTGGGCGCGCAGCAGGCCGACATGATGACCTTCCTGAACATCTTCCGCTCGGTCGGCGGCGAGTACGAGGTCACCGACGCCCGCGCGCCGAAGCTGGGCGACCCCGGCCAGGAGGGCGGCATCCGCTTCTGGCACCCGGGTGGCGAGCTGAACGCCGTGGCGCTGGAGACCGACGTGCACCCCGGTTTCATGACCGACTGGCAGCAGCCGCTGGTCGTGGCGCTCACCCAGGCCCGCGGCCTGTCGATCGTCCACGAGACGGTCTACGAGCAGCGGCTCGGCTACACCGAGGCACTCAACTCGATGGGCGCCAACATCCAGGTCTACCGGGACTGCCTCGGCGGCACCCCGTGCCGCTTCGGCCGGCGCAACTTCAAGCACTCCGCGGTGATCGCCGGGCCGAGCAAGCTGCACGCCGCCGATCTGGTCATCCCGGACCTGCGGGCCGGGTTCAGCCACCTGATCGCGGCGCTCGCGGCCGAGGGCACCTCCCGGGTGTACGGCGTCGACCTGATCAACCGGGGTTACGAGGACTTCGAGGCGAAGCTCGCCGACCTGGGCGCGCACGCCGAGCGCCCGTAAGCGCCGACACACTCTTCACGCCCGGTGCACCGCGATGTGCACCGGGCGCGGTGCGTTGGCTACCCTTGCCGCGTGCCGTCGCTCTTTCGCCGCAAGTCCACTGACCTCGTCGACGAGGCCGTCTCCTCGGTGACCCCCGAGGAGACCGCTGAGCGTCCCCGGGGTTACACCCCGGCCAAGGGTCGGGAGACGCCCAAGCGGCCGACCGTCGGTCGTCGCCCGGCTGGCCCGAGCCGCCCCCTCACCAAGGAGGAGGAGCGGGAGCGTCGCCGTCAGCTGCGCGCCGAGGCCGCGTCGGAGTTCCGCCGCGAGGGCGGCCCCCGCGACCGTGGTCCGGAGCGGCTGCTGGCCCGCAACGTGGTCGACTCCCGGCGCACCGTCGGCACCTGGTTCTTCGGCGGCGCGCTGATCGTGCTGGTCGGGTCGAACGCGGCCATGCCGGCGCCGGTCCGGCTGATCTCCAACGTGCTCTGGGGCGCGCTGGCGCTGGGCGTGGTCATCGACTCGGTGCTGATCTGCCGCAAGATCAGCAAGTTGGTCCGGGAACGCTTCCCGAAGACCGACCAGCGGATGGGCTCGCTCTACCTCTACGCGGTCATGCGGTCGATCACCTTCCGCCGGATGCGCGCTCCGGCGCCCCAGGTGAACCTGGGCGACAAGGTCTGACCCGCACCACCACAACACCCACGCACCATCAGCGAAACTGCTGCCTCAGGCGTCTCGGAGGCAGCAGTTTCGCGGTAACTGCGCAGATTGTGCCCGGCGTTCATCATGCTGAACACGTTGCCGTTGTTCGTCAGACCGAACGTTTGATCCAATGGAGCGAAGGCATGCCTTCGGAACCGGCTGCCCCGCTGGCCACCATCGCCGCCGCCCTGCGCCGGGAGCGGGAACGCGTTGGCATCTCGCTGACCGAGCTGGCCCGCCGAGCGGGGGTGGCCAAGTCCACCCTCTCCCAACTCGAGTCGGGGACCGGCAACCCCAGTGTGGAGACGCTCTGGGCGCTGGGCGTCGCACTCGGCGTGCCGTTCAGCCGGCTGGTGGAGCCGGTCGACGACGGCGTACGGGTCATCCGGGCCGGGGACGGGCCCCAGGTCCGCTCCGAGCAGGCCGGCTTCAGCGGAACGCTGCTCAGCGCCGGCGCGGCGCACCTGCGCCGGGACATCTACCTGATCAGGCTGGAACCGGGCACGGTCCGAGCCGGGCACGGCCACACCCCGCGCAGCATCGAGCACGTGGTGGTCGCCGCCGGCCGGCTGCGGGTAGGGCCCGAGACGGCACCGGTCGACCTCGACCCCGGCGACTACGCCACGTTTCCCGGCGACGCCCCACATCGCTATGAGGCGCTCGCTCCCGGCACCTTCGCCGTCCTCATCATGGAGCATCCCTGAACGAGCGCGACGATCCCGCTCGATCCGGCTGAACGCGGAGTGCGGTATGGTCGGAGACCAGATTCGGTTATAGGACCAAATGTCCGAAACCAATGGGATAACGTTTGCGCCGGTGGGCGGCGCCACAGTGGCGGTGAGCGAGCCCACGCCGTTACCCTCCATCCGCAGCCACGGCCCGCCGGTGCGGCGACCTGACCGGCACGTGAGGCCCCAGCGCGACAACTTGCAACGAGGTGACAACGCGTGAGCGAGCGGACGCGAGCCGGCCACCGGGGCGTGGCAGGCGGCGACCGGACGCCCGGCGGTCACCCGAACCCGGCTGCGGACAGCTCACGCCCGGCGAGAAGCGGCCCAACGGCCGGGTGTGGCGACGGGCTCGACGGATGAACGGCCGCTACACCGACCGGTGGCCAGACCCGAACGAACCGTCCTGGGTGGTCGAACCGACCACCGAGTGGCACCCCCAGTTCCCCGGCCAGCGCTACCCCGGCGACATCGGCGTGGCCCACCAGCCGCCACCGCGCGGCCGGGCGACGGTGACTGGCCGTGCGGAGGTGCCGCCGCTCGCCCCCACCCGCCCGGACGGCACCTACCTCGGTCGGTCATGGTCCGACGAACCGGCCGCGGAGCAGGCACCTCCCGGTCGGTCCTGGGTGGACGACGAGCCGGGCGAGACACCGACCTACGGCCGGCCCCGCGGCGACGAGCGTGCGGCCGACGCGTCCGGCTACGGCCGGCCCGCCACGGCCGACTCCCGCCACTACGACCACGAGCCGTACCGTCGACCGCTGCCCGAGCCACCCCGCCGCGACGAGCGCCGCTCCCCCGAGTCGGACCGCCGTACCGCCTGGTCGGACCGACGCCCCGCCGACGAACGGGGGCCCGCGCGGGAGGCCGCGTGGCACCGGGACCAGGCCAGCCCTGAGCGGTACGACAGCCGCCGTCCCCGCCCGGAGCCCACCGAACGGGACCGGGGATACCGGGGCACGCCGCCGGTCTCCCCCGCGCCCCGGCCCGAACCCGGCTGGGTGCCGGAGCCGGACGACGTACCGCGTCGGCGTGGCACGCAGGAACGACCGGCCGCTGGTTACGAGCGGCACCCCGGGGATGGGTACGGCAGTCGACCCACCCGCGACCAGGACGGTCGGCTCGCCGACGCCGTCGACCCCTGGGCACCTGTGGACGGCCGCACGCGGTACCGCGCCGACGGGTACCCGGACCGGGCCGCCGACGACCTCCGTCGCCCGGAGCCTCGCTACCGCGCGGACGAGGGGGTGGGCCCAGCGCCGTCGCCCAACGGTGGACGGCGGCGTCGGCCCGAGCCGGACCTGCCCGACCAGCCCCGCCTCGACGACGACCGTCGGCGGCCCGACGTCGACCCACACTGGCAGCAGCCCCGGGAGGCGGCGGCCCGCGCCGAGGCGTACCCGGACCGGCGCCCCCGCGAGCAGGCCCGCCCGGACGCGTACCGGGAGAACGGCTACCGCGAGGACGCGCCTCGCGAGGACGCGTACCGCGAGCCCCGGCCGGGCCAGCGGCCGGACGACAGTCTGCCCTGGCCACCCCCGGGACCGGTACGCCAGGACCGCACCCCGGACCGCACCCGGGAGCCAGGCCAGCGCACGGACCCGCACCGCACCGCAGACCCGTACCGCACGGCGGAGCCGGGTGTCTCGTCCCGGCCGGCCGCCCGGGCCGACGAGCGACCGGCGGCCACCCCGGCCCGGTACGACGAGCGACCACCGGCCGGCCCAACGCGGTACGACGAACGGCCGGTACGTCCAGCCGCGACGGCTCCGCCCGCCTCCGGCCGGGCCGTGCCGACCCCACCGGTGTCCCCGGCGCGGCCGGTGTCGCCGGCGCCCGTCTCCCCCGCCACGCCCGGCTGGGACCGACCGGTGTCCGCCGCACCGATCTCCCCGGCCTCCCCGGAGCGGCCGGTGTCGTCGGCGCCCGTCTCCCCGGCCACGCGCGGTGGGGACCGACCCGTGTCGGCCGCACCGATCTCCCCCGCCTCCGACCGGCCGGTCTCGGGGCCACCTGCCGCGCGCCTGCGGCTGGAGTACCTGCCCGCGCCGGTGGACCCGCCCAGCCTCGACGAGCGGTCGGATGCCCGGCCAGCATCGGGCCACCGGCCACTGGCCGAACCGCCGCCGGCGTCCGGAGCGCACCCCACCCCACCGCCGAGTTACCCGGGCCCGGACACCGCAGACCGCCCGGCGGACCAGTGGCGCCGCGTCTCCCCGGACCGCTCACACTCCCCGGACCGCTCGCACTCCCCGGGCCGCTCGCACTCCGCAGACCGTCCGCACTCCGCAGACCGTCCGCACTCGCCGGACCGCCCGACCGCACCGCAGCCGCCGTACCCGCCGCAGCGGCTGGTTCCGGCGGCCGACGCCCGCCTGCCGGTCGCCCCGCCGCCCACCTGGCAGGTGCCGGGCCCTCCGGCGACCCGCCCGGCCCAACCGCCGGCCGAGCCAGCCCCCGCGGCCCAGCAGCCACCGGCGGAGAACGCCGCGCCGCCGCTCCCGCTGGCCCCTGGTACGCCACGCCGCTACGTACCCCCGCCGCCCTCGGACGAGCCGGCGACGCCCCTCTCCGAGCCGGACGAGGCCCCGGGCACCCGGGGGCCGGAAGCCTGGTTCAACCCCGCCCAGCCGGCCGAGTCCGACCAGGTCGAGGCGGATCAGCGGTCGTTCGACCCCGCCGACGGTGAGTCGACGGTCGACGACCCCGAGCTGCCCACGACAGCAGCCACGTCGAACCCGGCACCGTCGACACCGAGGGCCGACATCGGCATCGGTGTCGCCGACATGCCCGCCGACGGGTCGACACCAGACGACGTCCTCGCGCCGGTCTCCGCACCGCCCACCCGCCCAGTCTCCGGCGCACCCGGCAGCTGGGCGGACGACCGGGACGACGACGCACCACCAGCTCCCGAACCGGGATCGGCGCAGGGCGGTCGACCCGTCTCCGGCGGCCCGGTCGCGATGCCTCACGACCAGGCCGAAGCCGAGGCCAACGCCGACGCCGAGGTCGAGGTCGACCAGCGGCCCGCCGCCGCTTCGCTTGTCGAGGACGCCGAGCCGGTCGAGCATGATCTGGCGGTCGAGCTCGCGTCAGTCGACCGATGGTCGGACGGCGCGGGTGATCCGAGCCCGACCCCGACGGACGGTTCGCGAGCCGACGAGTGGCCGGTCGGCGCCGCGCTGCCGGTGACGGTCGACGACGACGCGGACCCGCCCGTCTCGGCACCGCCCGTCCCGGCCAGGCCGGTCTCCGCTCCCCCGGCACCGCCCGTCCCGGCCAGGCCGGTCTCCGCTCCCCCGGCACCGCCCGTCCCGGCCAAGCCGGTCTCCGCTCCCCCGGCACCGCCCGTCTCGGCCAGGCCGGTCTCCGCTCCCCCGGCACCGCCCGTCCCGGCCAAGCCGGTCTCCGCTCCCCCGGCACCGCCGGTCTCGGCCCCGCCCGCGGCACCCAGCTCCGCGCCACCGGCTTCGGCCGCAGCCCCGGTGTCCGCGCCGCCAGCTTCGGCGGCAGACCCCGTCTCGGCACCGCCAGCGCCGACGGCACCCAACTCCGCGCCGCCAGCCCCGGCCGCAGCACCGGTCTCCGCAGTGCCCGTCTCCGCGCCACCCCTCGCCGCGCCACCCCTCTCCGCGGCGACCGTCTCCCCGGCGACCGTCCCCGCCCCGCCAACGCCCGCCGCAGCGCCGGTCTCCGCAGCGCCAGCCTCGAGCACAGCACCCGTCTCCGCACCGCCTGCGTCGACAGCACCTGTCTCCGCGCCACCGGCGTCGACGGTGCCGACCTCTGGGCCACCCGCCTCGGCCGTTCCCGGCCCGAGGAGCGGCTCGGACGACGAAAGCACGTCGGAGTCCGCACCCGACGCGGCTCCCCCGGTGCTGGCCCGCCCGTCGCTGGCCGACCCGGGAGACCCGGAGCAGGTGCTGGCCGCGTACCGCTGGCGGTTGGACCCGGTAACCCTGCGTGAGGATCTGACGGAGCCGGACAACCTACGGGCCATCCGGCGGCGGCTGACCGAGAAGTTGGGCTCGGCGGTCGACAATCGGGCCCGGGCGCGGCTACTCAGCCTGCGGGCGGTGACCTCGCGGATCCTCGGCGACCTGGACGACGCGCTGGCCGATGGTCGGCTCGCCCTCACCTACGCCGAGGCCACCGGCGAGCTGCGCCGCACCGCGCTGGCCCAGGCCCGGCTGGCCCACGTGCTGCGCTGGCGCGGCGACTTCGCCGAGGCGGACCAGCTCTTCACCCAGGCCAACTCGATCGAGCTGCCCGACCGGCTGCGGGCCGCGCTGCACGAGCACGCCGGGCGGTCGTGTTACGACCAGGGCCGGCTCATGGAAGCCTGCCAGCACTTCGAGAAGGCGCTCGACCTGCGCGGCGCGGGCGACGCCGAACTGTTGGACCGGGTCCGGGTGGCCCTCGACGCGGTCACCGCCCGCGCCACGGCGGATGGCTTCGGGCCGTACCCCCGGGGCCGGGACGAGGTGCTCGACCGGGACCGGCCCCCGCTGCCCGAGCGGGACGGACCGCTGTGGGGTTACACCAGCCAGGACGGCGACCTGGTCATCCCCGCCCGGTACGCCGAGGCGCAGCCCTTCCACGACGGGTTGGCCTGGGTTCGCCGGCCGGACACCGACCGCTGGTCGCTGATCAACCTGCTGGGTACGACCGTGATCCCGCCGTCCTTCCGGGCGGCGCGCCCGTTCAGCGACGGCCTGGCCTGGGTGGTCGGCGAGGGCGGTTGGACGGCCATCGACGCCACCGGTGCGGTGCAGGTCGCACCCAACTACGCCGAGGTACGACCGTTCCGGCGCGGGATCGCCGCGGTGCGGCGCGAGGGATGGGGGGCGGTCGACCGGACCGGCCGGATCGTCGTGCCCACCCGCTACCACGGCTTCGTGACCGAGTTGGCCGACGGCCAGCAGATCGACGGTTTCACCGACGAAGGGCTCGCCGTGGTCGACGTGGCCGGTCGGCGCGGTGTGGTGGACCGCACCGGCGCGGTGCTGGTCCCGCCGACGCACCCGATGCTGGTCATCCACCCGGTGGCGTTCCTGGTCGCGAGCGGCAGCGGGCGGTGGGGCGCTCTGGACCGGCGCGGTGAGCCGCTGATCGACCCGGTGCACCGCGATCGCGCCGAGGTGCTGGCCGAGATCGACCGGCTACTCACCGACGCCAACCCGGTGCTCTGAGTCGCCGGTCGCCAATGGTGATCCACTGGAGCTAGGGTCGGTACATGGAATTCCGACACCTGGGCCGTTCCGGCCTGATGGTCAGCGAGATCTCGTACGGCAACTGGATCACCCACGGTTCGCAGGTCGAGGAGGACGCCGCGTTCGCCTGCGTCCGGGCCGCGCTCGACGCGGGGATCACGACCTTCGACACCGCCGACGTGTACGCCGGCACCCGGGCCGAGGACGTGCTCGGCCGGGCGTTGCAGAACGAGCGCCGCGAGGGCCTGGAGATCTTCACCAAGGTCTACTGGCCGACCGGCCCCGGCCGCAACGACCGTGGCCTGTCCCGCAAGCACATCATGGAGTCGATCAACGGCTCGCTGCGCCGACTGCGCACCGACTACGTGGACCTCTACCAGGCCCACCGCTACGACAGCAGCACGCCGCTGGAAGAGACGATGGAGGCGTTCGCCGACGTCGTCCACTCCGGCAAGGCGCACTACATCGGCGTCTCCGAGTGGACCGCCGACCAGCTGCGCGCCGCCCACCCGCTCGCCCGGGAGCTGCACATCCCGCTGGTCTCCAACCAGCCGCAGTATTCGCTGCTCTGGCGGGTCATCGAGGCCGAGGTCGTCCCGGCCAGCGAGGAGCTGGGCATCGGGCAGATCGTCTGGTCGCCGATGGCGCAGGGCGTGCTCTCCGGCAAGTACCTGCCGGGCCAGCCGCCGCCGGCCGGCTCCCGGGCCACCGACGAGAAGTCGGGCGCGAACTTCATCTCCCGGTTCATGAGCGACGACGTGCTCACCCGGGTGCAGCAGCTCAAGCCGCTCGCCGAGCAGGCCGGGCTCAGCATGGCCCAGCTCGCCGTCGCGTGGGTGCTGCAGAACCCGAACGTCTCGTCGGCGATCATCGGCGCGTCCCGCCCCGAGCAGGTGCACGACAACGTGAAGGCAGCCGGCGTGAAGCTCGACGCCGACCTGCTCAAGGCGATCGACGACATCGTCGAGCCGATCGTCGAGCGGGACCCGACGAAGACCGAGTCTCCCGCGCAGCGTCCCTGACACCGTTCCGGTCCGGTCGGCGCGAAACCTCGCGCCGACCGGACCGGTCAGCTCAGCCCGCCGCCGGGCACGGTCAGCTCAGCCCGTCGCCGGGCACGGTCAGCTCAGCCCGCCGCCGGGCATCATCAGCTCTGCCAGAGGCGGATCAGGTCCAGGCCGGTGGCGTAGAGCCACGAGGGCAGACCGAGCAGGTCGCCGACCGCGAAGACCGCGTCGAAGAACCAGCCGCCGATGCGCGGGTTCCACAGCAGCGCGAACAGCAGGATGAAGCCGTACGGCGCGAACAGGTCGTACATCTTGCGCCACTGCGGGTTGAGCCACGGCTGGATCATGTTGCCGCCGTCCAGGCCGGGCACCGGCAGCAGGTTCAGCACACTGGCGGTGAGCTGGAGGAAGGCGAGCAGCGCCACCCCGGCCCAGAACTCCACCGGACCACCGGACGTGGTGCCGAACCGCACCGCCGCCACCAACACCAGCGTGAACAGCACGTTGGTCGCCGGGCCGGCGAGGCTGACCAGGGTGTGGCGCAGGCGGCCCGGGATGGCGTGCCGGTCCACCCAGACCGCGCCGCCGGGCAGGCCGATGCCGCCGAGCAGCACCACCACCACCGGCAGCACGATCGACAGCAACGGGTGGGTGTACTTCAACGGGTTGAGCGTCAGGTAGCCCCGGTGGGCGATGTCCCGGTCGCCGGCCCGGTAGGCCACCACCGCGTGGGCGTACTCGTGCAGGCAGAGCGACACCAACCAGCCGGACACCACGAAGAGGAACACGTTGAACCGGACGTTGCCGTAACCGTTCCAGGCCAGCACCCCGCTGACCGCGAAGAGGGCGACCAGACCGAGGAAGACCGGGCTGGGCCGGAACGCCGCCTTGGGGACGCCGAGGACCAGCCCCTCGCCGCCCGGCCGGTCGTAGGCCATCACTCGGCGGTGGGTAGCAGGCTCATCCGGTACTCCACCCGGTCGTCCTCCACGAGCGCGACCGAGGTGACGCCGGACGCCGCGAGCTCCCGCCAGGTCTGACCGATCCAGGATTCGGCGTCGGCCTGGCTGCCGAACGACTCCGCCGGTCCCTCGACCGTCTGACCGTCCGTGCCCTCGTACCGCCAGCTCCACGCCATGCCGCGTCTCCCCTCGCCGCTGAAGTCCCCGTGGGACGAACCCTCGCCAGCGTAGTCGGCCCGGCGCGCAACGGCCGCTCGCTCGCCCCGGCGGGACCCCTGGGGTGGATCAATCCGATCGACGCCGGCCGGTACGGTGGCTCGGTGCTGACTCGGGGAGTGCTGCTCGGCGACCGGTACCGGTTGGATGAGCGGGTCGCGACGGGTGGGATGGGCGCGGTCTGGCGCGGCACGGACGTGCTGCTGGAACGCGAGGTCGCGGTGAAGGTGCTGCTGCCGTCGCTGGTCGCCGACCCCGAGTTCACCGCCCGGTTCCGGGCCGAGGCGCGGATGCTGGCCGCGCTGCGGCATCCCGGTGTGGTGCCGGTGCACGACGTGGGGCAGGCCGTGCTCGACGACGGCAGCCAGGTCGACTACCTGGTCATGGAGTACGTCGAGGGCGAGCCGCTGTCCGCCCGGGTGCGCACGGTGGGGCGGCTGGATCCGGCCACCACCATGTCGGTGCTGGCCCAGGCCGCGGACGCGCTGCACACCGCCCACCTCGCCGGCATCGTGCACCGGGACGTGAAGCCGGGCAACCTGCTGGTCAAGGCCGACGGCCGGGTGGTGCTCGTCGACTTCGGCATCGCCCGGTCCCGGAACATGGCCGGGCTCACCGCCGCGAACATGGTGCTCGGCACCGCCTCGTACATGTCCCCCGAGCAGGCCACCGGGCAGCCGGTCTCGGCCGCCACCGACATCTACGCGCTCGGCGCGGTGGCGTACTTCTGCCTTGCCGGGCAGCCGCCCTTCCACGGCGACAACCCGCTCGCGGTGGCGCTCCGGCACGCCCAGAAGGATCCGGCGGCGTTGCCGGCGGACACCCCACCGGCGGTCGCCGCGGTGGTCGCCCGCGCGCTGGCCAAGCGTCCGGAGGAACGGTTCGGCAGCGCCGCTGAGTTGGCCGCTGCCGCCGCCGAGGCCCGCGACGCGACCCTGGCGAGCATTCCGGTCTCCGCCCGCCCACCGTGGGCGTTGGCCGCTCCCACACCGGGCGTCGCGGCTCCCGGGTCACCCGCCGTCGCGACGCCCACACCGCCGGTCGTGGCGACACCGCCCGCCGGGCCGGTGCCGGCCGGGCCCGCCGCCGGGCCGGTGCCGGCGGGGCCCGCCGCCCTGCGTCCACCGGCGAGCGTCGCGTCCGAACCGACGACCGAGCCGAAGCCGACCCGGGAGGACGCGCCCGGGGCCGCCCCGGCGGGCCGACGCCGACCACTGCTGCTCGGAGCCGGCGCGGTCGTTCTCGTCGCGCTGGTCGCCGCGGTGGCGGTGGTGGTGGCGCTGCGGCCCGAGACCAACCCGGGCACCACGGACCCGGGCCGGCCCCCCGCGCTGGCCGGCGGCCCGGCGGCCGCCACCGACGCCGCGCCTCCGAACGGAGACGGGACCACCACCGGACCCCGGCCCAGCAGCACGCCGGGTGCCACCCGCACCGCGCCGGCCGACCCGACCGGATCCCCCGCCGACCCGACCGCCGGCAGCGACCCCACCCGCACCGCGCCGCAGGGCGGCACACCGACCGGTACGGCCAGCAGCCGACCGACGCCCACCCGCACCCCGTCGAGCCGGCCCAACCCGTACACGGCGGCGCAGGCGTGCGGCAGCGGTTACCAGGTGATCGACTCGGCGACGCTGACCGGCGGTGACGGGCAGCGCAAGGGCCGGGTCTTCCTGCTGTACCACGCCGGTACCGGCGCCAACTGTGTGGTCACCCTCAAGGACACCGCGGTCGGCACGAAGTCGGCGGCCTCGGCGTACCTGGAGGTGCAGGGGCGGGCCCGCAGTACCGACAGCGGCTCCTTCGACTACTACGCCGGACCGGTGAAGGCCAGCGCCGCCGGGACGTGCGTGAAGTGGGGCGGCTCCACCGGCGGGGTCAGCTACGGCAGTGGGTTCGAACACTGCGACTGAACGACGGCGAGCACCGGGCCGGCAGGCACCGCGGCCCCGGGCGGCCTTAAGGTACGGGCATGTCCGTAGACGGGTGGAACACGGTCCTGGTGCTCGGCGGTATCCGGTCCGGCAAGTCCGAGTTCGCCGAGTCCCTGGTCACCGACGCGCCAGTGGTCCGCTACGTCGCCACCGCGCCGGAGGGCGACCCCGAGGACACCGAGTGGGCGGCCCGGCTGGCGAAGCACCGCGCCCGGCGGCCGGGCAGCTGGACCACCGAGGAGACCACCGAGGACCCGCGCCGGCTGGCCGACGTGCTCGCGTCCGCCGAGCCCAACGAGACGCTGCTCGTCGACGACCTGGGCGGCTGGGTGACGGTGCTGCTCGACCCGGACCACCAGCCCGCCGACGACGTGGCGACGATCGCCGAGCTGGCCGAGGCGATCCGCGGCTGCGCCGCCCGGGTGGTGCTGGTGAGCCCCGAGGTGGGGCTGTCGCTGGTGCCGACCACCCCGCTGGGCCGGGCGTTCACCGACGCGTTGGGCGCGGCGAACCGCGCGGTCGCCGACGCCTGCGACGCGGTGGTACTGGTCGTCGCCGGCCAACCGGTCTGGCTGAAGCCGCTCGCCACCGAGCCGCCAGCCACCGCAAGCGTGCAGGCAGCCCCCGTGACCGCGTCCGCGCCGGTTCGAGCGAGCCTGGCCGAGGCCGAGCCCACCCCCGAGGTGCAGCTGCCCGACGTGCTCACCCACACACCGCCGGCCGCGCCGAGCCAGGAGCCGGGCAACCCGTGGGCCGCGCCCACCATGGCGCTGCCGATGGTGGCCACCGGACTGGTCATCCAGCCCGGGATGGAGCTGCCGATGCCCGACGAGTACGCGGGCCCGCAGGCGGTGGACCGACTGGCCACGCTGGACGTACCGGGCGCCGGACTGGGTGTGCTGGACCGGGTGGTCGGCTTCGCGGCCGCCACCCAGGGCACCTCGACCCCCGCCGCCTGGGGCTCGGTGCGCGTGCTGCTGCTGCACGGCGACCACGCTGGCGGGGCGTCGGCCGGCACCGTCGCCGGTGAGTCGGCGCGCCGGGCCGCGCAAGCCCGCGCCGGCCGGGGCGCGTTGGCCCGGCTGGCGGCCGAGAGCGGGGCCAGTCTCCAGGTGGTGGACACCCCGGCCTCCGCACCGATGGAGGACGAGCCGGCGCTCCCGCTGGAGCAGGTGGAGTCCGCACTGCGGTACGGCTGGCGGTTGGCCGAGCAGGCCGCCGACGCCGGCGTACAGCTGCTGGTGCTCGGGGCCTGCGGCGCCGGCACCGAGGCGGCGGCCGCCGCGGTGCTGGCGGCGACCGCGGGCGCCGAGCCGCCCGGCGTGCTGGGCCGGGTGATCACCGACTCCGGCGAGATCGACGACGCGGCGTGGATGATCCGCTGCGCGGCCGTACGCGACGCGCTGCACCGCACCCGCCGCTCGTCGCGCGGCGCCAAGGACATCCTGGCCGAACTGGGCGGCGGCGACGTGGCCGTGGCGACCGGTGTGCTGCTCGGCGCCACCGCCCGCCGGGTGCCGGTGCTGCTCGACGGACCGGTCGGGGTGGCCGCCGGCATGGTGAGCCGTGACCTGGCCGGGCAGGCCCGGCACTGGTGCCTGCTGGCCGACCACGGCGGGCACCCGGCCGTGCGGCTCGCCGCCGACGTGCTGGGCCTCACCCCGCTGCTCGACCTCCGGCTGGATCTCGGCGAGGGCGCGAACGCGCTGGTCGCGCTCCCGTTGCTGCGCTCGGTGCTGGCGCTGTCCGCCGCGCTGCCGGTCCACCCGTCGCTCGGCGACGAGGACGACGCCGAACCGGCCGATGACGAGCCGGAGTCCACCGACCCGGGTTACGCCGACCCCACCTCCCCGGAGCCCGACATCGCCGAGCCCGACATCGCCGAGCCCGACTTCGGCGACCCGGACTTCGCCGAGCCGGAGCCGGCCGGGCCGGGCCCGGCCAGCACCGGAGCGGACGAGCA
The DNA here is from genome assembly GCF_044459545.1 of Micromonospora sp. NPDC050276. Taxonomy (NCBI): domain Bacteria; kingdom Bacillati; phylum Actinomycetota; class Actinomycetes; order Micromonosporales; family Micromonosporaceae; genus Micromonospora; species Micromonospora sp. NPDC050276. The sequence continues at coordinate 256,319 of NZ_JBITJA010000005.1, forward strand.
GCCGGCGTCGGGCTGGCGTGCCGGCTGAGTCGCGGCTCCTCGCCGGGGCCCGGTTGGCGGTCACCACGTTCAGCACGCTGCCGGTGCGGGCCGGGCGGATCGACCGCCCGGTCGCCGGCACCGCGATGGCGCTCGCCCCGGTGGTCGGCGCGTTGCTCGGCGTCCTGCTGGCCGGGGTGCTGCTACTGGCCGGCGCGTTCGCTCCCCCGCTGGTGGCGGCGGGCGTGACCGTCGGCGCCGCCGCGCTGCTCACCCGAGGGCTGCACCTGGACGGGCTGGCCGACACCGTGGACGCGCTCGGCTCGTACCGCCGGGGCGCCGCCGCTCTGGAGATCATGAAGAAGCCGGACGTCGGCCCGTTCGGGGTGGTCGCCCTGGTGGTCGTACTCCTGGTGCAGGCGGCGGCGCTCGCCGACCTGGCGGGACGGTCCTGGCCGGCGGGTCTCGCGGCGGTGGTCGCGGCGACCGCGGCCGGGCGGTTCGGCGTCACGGTGGCCTGCCGGCGGACGGTGCCGGCGGCCCGGCCGGACGGGTTGGGTGCGCTGGTGGCCGGCACGGTCGGCCCGGTGGCGCTGGCCGCCGGCGCGGTCGGCGTCGTGCTGCTGGCGGTGCCCGCGGTGCCGGGCCGTCCGTGGCAGGGGCCACTGGCCGTCGTCGCCGCGATCGCCGTCGCGCTGGCGCTGCTCACCCACGTGGTACGTCGGCTCGGCGGCATCACCGGCGACGTCCTCGGCGCGACCGTCGAGGTGGTCACCACGCTGGTCTACCTCGGTCTGGTGCTGTCCGGCTGAACCGGGAACGGCGAGCCGGGTAGCGTTCGGCTCGACAACACCGGCGCGGCCCACCGGGGGACCCAGCATGCTCATCACGGACGACTTCCTGCCCGTACCGGTGCCGGAGTCGCTCAGCGCGACCTACCTGGTGCCGATGGTGGGGCTACCGAAGGTCAGTGCGAAGACCGCGGTGGCGGCGCTGACCGGCCGACTGGCCGAACCGGTGCACGGGCTGGCCCGGCAGATGCTCGACAGCCCGCTGATGAGCGTCGACACCCGGCCGATCGCCGAGTTCCCCGAGCTGCCGCCGGACCTGCTCACCGCGTTCGGTGCCACCGAGGAGCAGCTGGCCCGGTTGGCGGCGGCGACGCACCTGGTGGTGGTACAGGCCGAGTACCGACCCGGCTGGCCGCCCGCGCACGAGTGGGCCGCCCGGGCGGTCGCGGCCGCCGTGGCGGCGTCGGTCGACAGCGACGTGGTGGACGTCTTCGGCCTCCAGTTCCTCGACCCGGCGACCGCGCTGCGCTCCCTCCCCGACGAGCAGGGCCGCATCCGACTGGTCGACTGGGTGCTGGTTCCGTATTCCTCGGACACCGAGGGCCTGTGGTTCACCACGAAGGGGTTGCGTCGCTTCGGCCTGCTGGAGTTGCAGACCCAGGGCGTGCCCGACCACCTCACCCGCGCCTGGGGTGCGGTGATGACCGGGGCGGCACGACGGCTGCTGCGGGACTGGACCGACGGGCTCACCGGCGAGGAGGTGCCCGCGTTCGTGCAGCTGCCGGTGCTGGCCACGGTCACCGGGCACGACATCGCGGTGGCGTACGGCAACCCGGAGCAGCACGGTGCCACCGCCCCGGTGCTGCTGCGCCTGGAGCTGGACCCGGCGACCGACCCGGAGGCCGACTCGTTCCTCAGCCTGCGCCCACCGGCCGGGCACCCCGGCCCGGACGGGCGCTACTACGCCGCCGCGTGCGCGACCCTGTTCTCCGGGATCCAACCGGACGTGCGCTACGCCCGCCCCGGCGACGCGATGAGCCGTGCGGTCGCCACCGCCCGGGCCGCGCTGGGTGACGCGCGCGCCCGGTTCGTGGCCGGCCAACTCCCCACCGAGTCGCAGCTGGTGGTGAAGTACGGCCTGCCCGGGGACGACGGCCCGGAGTACGTCTGGGCCGGCGTCACCTCGTGGGAGGTCCCGGAACGCATCGTCGGCGTGAGCGCCAGCGACGCCAACACCGACCTGAGCGTGCGGATCGGCGCCCCCGTGGTCGTGGAGACGTCCGACGTGGTCGACTGGGCCGTCCTGGACGCCACCGGCGTCATAGAAGGCGGCTGGACCCAAGCAGTCCTGGATTCCGGCGAACCCCCAACCCACAGCCCTGGTTGATCAAGAGGTTTGCGTCAGAATCCCGTCCGAACATGACGCAAACCTCTTGATCACCGGCGACAAGGCCTGGGACTACCGCACTGAGGGGGTTACGAAGGGGGGCTTGGTCAGGGTCAGGGGGGCTCGGCGGCCCCGGATGTCGATCTCGACCTGGTCGCCGTCGGCGAGGTTGGCGTCGGTGTCCAGCAGGGCCAGCGCGATGCCCTGCTTGCGGGTCGGCGAGAAGGTGCCGCTGGTCACGGTGCCGACCTGGGTGTCGCCGACGTGCAGGGTCATCCCGGGCCGTGGGATGGCCCGGTCGACGGCCAGCAGACCGCGCAGCGTACGGCGAGGGCCGGCGGCCTTCTCGGCCAGCAGCGCGTCGCGCCCCCAGAAGGCCGGCTTGTCCCAGCCGACGGCCCAGCCGGAGCGCGCCTGCACCGGGCTGATGTCCAGGGAGAGGTCCTGCCCGTGCAACGGGTAACCCATCTCGGTCCGCAGCGTGTCCCGGGCGGCCAGCCCGCAGGCGCGCAGCCCGAACGTCGCGCCGACGGCGAAGAGCGCGTCCCAGACGGCCACCGCCTGCTCCGCCGGCACCACCAGCTCGTAGCCCAGCTCGCCCGTGTAGCCGGTACGGCAGACGGTCAGCTCCACCCCGGCCAGGCTCGCGGCGGAGAAGCTCATGTAGCCGTGCTCGGTGGGCAGGTCCAGGGCGGCCAGCAACTCGGCCGAGCGGGGGCCCTGCACGGCCAGCACCGCGTACGCCTCGTGCTCGTCGGTGACGGTCACCTGTGCGGGCGCGGCGGCGCGCAACCGGCGCACCACCTCGGCGGTGTTCGCCGCGTTCGGGATGAGGAAGACGTGGTCGTCGGCGTAGAGGTAGGCGATGATGTCGTCCACCACGCCGCCGGTGGCGTCGTCGCAGCAGAGCGTGTACTGCGCCCGGCCCGGACCGATCCGGCCCAGGTCGTTGCTGAGGCTGGCGTTGACGAAGTCGGCCGCACCGGGGCCACTCACCCGGGCCTTGCCCAGGTGCGACACGTCGAAGACCCCGACCGCCGTACGCACCGCGGTGTGTTCCTTGAGCACGCCGCCGCCGGCGTACTCCAGCGGCATCTCCCAGCCCCCGAAGGGGGCGAACTTGGCCCCGGCGGCGATGTGCCGCTCGTGCAGTGGGGAACGGCGCAGTCGGGTCGCGGCGGCGTCGGAGGTCACGTCGGTCATGGGTGGCAACTTACCGGGGCCAACGTGGCTGGTTAGCATCGGCGGGAGCCCGCTGGCGCTATCGGCGGGACAGCCATGACGTCCGGCGGGTAGGTTCCGCCGGAGACCTTCACCGCTGGTACGCGACGCCGCGACCGGCCCGGCCCGCCCGGAGTAGCTTCAGTGACATCACCCCGCACCACCAACCTGAGCCTGGTCGACACCGACCCGGCCGAGCTCGCCGTCGACGCGATCGTGATCGGCGTGCACAGCCAGACCGGAGAGCAGGGCGCCACCAGCGGCCTCGCCGGCACCCTGCTGCTCGCCAGCGGCGCGGAGAGCATCGCGGCCGCGTTCGACGGCAAGCTGACCGAGACCCTCGCGCTGCTCGGCGCGACCGGTGGGCCGGGTGAGGTCATCAAGCTGGCCACGCTGGGCACCGTGACCGCCCCGCTGGTCACCGCGGTCGGGCTCGGCCCGGAGCCGTCGGGTGCCGCCCCGGCCCCGGAGACGCTGCGCCGGGCCGCCGGTGCGGCGATCCGGGCCCTGGCGGGCGCGCCCAAGGTCGCGCTGGCGCTGCCGCTGCCGGACGACGCGGACGCGTCGGCCGAGCTGCGCGCGGTGGCCGAGGGCGCGCTGCTCGGCGGGTACCGGTTCGCCGGCTACAAGACCCGCCCCCAGCCGACCCGCCGGGAGCCGGTGGCCGAGGTGCTCATCGCGGTGCCGGACGCGAGCGCCGCGGGCGCCCAGGCGGAGGTCGCCCGGGCGCAGGCGGTGGCGGGCGCGGTCCGGCTCAGCCGGGACTGGGTGAACACCGCGCCGAACGAGCTGCGCCCGCCGTCGTTCGCCGACGCGGTCGCCAACGCCGCCCGCGAGGCCGGCCTCGGCGTCGAGGTGCTGGACGAGGCGGCGCTGGCCGCTGGCGGGTACGGCGGCATCGTCGCGGTCGGGCAGGGCTCGGAGGCCCCGCCGCGGCTGGTGAAGCTGACCTACACCCCGCAGGGCGGCGGCAACGGCAAGCGGGTCGCGCTGGTCGGCAAGGGCATCACCTTCGACACCGGCGGCATCTCGATCAAGCCGGCGCAGGGCATGTGGGAGATGAAGTCCGACATGGCGGGCGCCGCCGCGGTGGGCGCGGCCATGCTGGCGATCGCCGCGCTGAAGCCGACGGTGGCGGTCAGCGCGTACCTGCCGATGGCCGAGAACATGCCGTCGGGCACCAGCTACCGGCCGGGTGACGTGATCACCATGTTCAACGGCAAGCGGGTCGAGGTGCTCAACACCGACGCCGAGGGCCGGATGATCCTGGGTGACGCCATCGCCCGCGCCTGCGCGGACGGCACCGACTACCTGTTCGAGACCTCCACCCTGACCGGCGGCCAGGTCATCGCGCTGGGCAAGCGGGTGGCCGGCGTGATGGGCACCCCGGAGCTGTGCGACCGGGTGAAGGCGGTCGGCGACTCCGTCGGCGAGCCGGCCTGGCCGATGCCGCTGCCCGACGACGTCCGCAAGGGCATGGAGTCGGATGTGGCGGACATCTCGCAGGTCAACGCCGGGATGGACCGGGCCGGTCACATGCTGCAGGGCGGCGTGTTCCTGCGCGAGTTCGTGGCCGACGACGTGGCCTGGGCGCACATCGACATCGCCGGGCCGGGTTACCACTCGGGCGAGCCGACCGGCTACTGGACCAAGGGCGGCACCGGTGTCCCGGTCCGCACGCTGGTGCAGCTCGTGGAGGACGTCGCCGCGAACGGCTGACGGACCTCGCGGAAGGGCCTCCTGCGATGGCAGGGGGCCCTTCCGCGATTCTCAGTACCGCTCGGGGCGGCGTTTGCGACGTTCGTTGAAGTCGCGCATCCGCTGCGGGTAGCCCATCAGGCGGACGTCGTACACCGGGATGCCCATCCGGTACGCGAAGCGCCGGGCCCCGTCCGGGCCGTCGATCCGCCGGCGGGTCCACTCGCCGTCGTCGGCGATCAGAATGACCGTGGTCTCCGTCACCGTCGTCCGCGGCTCGATGTACGCCTCGACGCCGCGCCGACTCCGGATGAAGTTCTCCAGATGGTCCAGATCGCCACGATCGGCGGCACGGTCATGGCTCGGCACAGCCGTCTGTTTGCGGCGCCGGAACAAGCCCACCCGATCTCTCCCCCACCGTGCGTCATCGACAACGGTGCCAAGGGTACGTGTCGATGACGTGTCGTTGGGCACCTCAGTACGCACCCTGTGCCCAGTGGTGACAAGATGACCGAGGTGGGGTGTGTCCGTGTTACATCCCCGTGACCCCCGATGCAGCGACGCGACCTGGGAGTTGGACGTGAGCGAGCCGAACGAAGCGACCTTCGACATTGTCATTCTCGGAGGTGGCAGCGGCGGCTACGCGACCGCGCTGCGCGCCGCCCAGCTGGGCCTTCAGGTCGCGCTGGTCGAGAAGGGCAAGCTCGGCGGCACCTGCCTGCACAACGGCTGCATCCCGACGAAGGCCCTGCTGCACGCGGCCGAGATCGCCGACCAGGCCCGCGAGTCTGAGCAGTTCGGCGTGAAGGCCGAGCTGATCGGCATCGACATGGCCGGGGTCAACTCGTACAAGGACGGCGTGATCTCCCGCCTGTACAAGGGCCTGCAGGGCCTGGTGGGCGGCTCGAAGAACATCACCGTCGTCGCGGGCGCCGGCAAGCTGGTCGGCAAGAACGTGGTCGAGGTGGACGGCAAGCGCTACACCGGCCGCAACATCGTGCTGGCCTCCGGCTCGTACGCGAAGAGCCTGCCGGGCCTGGAGGTCGACGGCGAGCGGATCATCACCAGCGACCACGCGCTCACGATGGACCGGGTGCCGTCGTCGGTGATCGTGCTCGGTGGCGGCGTGATCGGCGTCGAGTTCGCCAGTGTGTGGAAGTCCTTCGGCGTGGACGTGACGATCGTCGAGGCGCTGCCCCGGCTGGTCGCCGCCGAGGACGAGGAGTCCTCGAAGGCGCTGGAGCGGGCGTTCCGCAAGCGGAAGATCAACTTCAAGGTCGGCAAGCCGTTCGAGAAGGTCGAGAAGACCGAGAGCGGCGTCAAGCTGACCATCTCCGGCGGCGAGACCGTCGAGGCGGAGCTGCTGCTGGTCGCCGTCGGCCGCGGCCCGAACACCGCCAACCTCGGGTACGAGGAGCAGGGCGTCAAGATGGACCGCGGCTACGTGCTGACCGACGAGCGGCTGCGCACCAGCGTGCCGAACGTCTACGCGGTCGGCGACATCGTGCCCGGCCTCCAGCTCGCGCACCGGGGCTTCCAGCAGGGCATCTTCGTGGCCGAGGAGATCGCCGGGCAGACCCCGGCCGTCATCGACGAGGTCGGCATCCCGCGCGTCACCTACTGTGACCCGGAGCTGGCGTCGGTGGGTCTCACCGAGGCCAAGGCCAAGGAGCAGTACGGCGCCGACAAGGTCAAGACGTACAACTACAACCTGGGTGGCAACGGCAAGAGCCAGATCCTCAAGACCACCGGCTTCGTCAAGCTGGTCCGGGTCGAGGACGGCCCGGTGGTCGGCGTACACATGATCGGCGCCCGGGTGGGTGAGCTGATCGGTGAGGCGCAGCTCATCTACAACTGGGAGGCGTACCCGGCCGAGGTCGCCCAGCTCGTGCACGCCCACCCGACCCAGAACGAGGCCCTGGGCGAGGCGCACCTGGCCCTCGCCGGCAAGCCGCTGCACGCGCACGCCTGATCATCCAAACCGCGGCGTCCGGCGACGGGCGAAGATCCCACCAGGGGAATGAAGGAGTCTCAGAAAATGCCGGTATCGGTCACCATGCCCCGGCTCGGCGAGAGCGTCACCGAGGGCACCGTCACTCGCTGGCTCAAGCAGGAGGGCGACACGGTCGAGGTTGACGAGCCCCTGCTCGAGGTCTCGACCGACAAGGTCGACACCGAGATCCCGTCGCCCGCTGCGGGCGTGCTGAGCCGGATCGTGGTCGGCGAGGACGAGACCGCCGAGGTCGGCAGCGAGTTGGCCGTCATCGCCGGTGCGGGCGAGTCGACCGGTGGCGGCGAGGCCGCCCCGCAGGAGCAGGCCCCGGCCGAGTCGGTCGAGCCGGCCGCCGAGCCGACGGCCGCCGCCGAGGGCACGGCCGACGAGGTGGCCCAGGACGAGGCCCCGGCCGAGACCCCGGCTCCGGCCGCCGCCTCGTCGGGCGAGGGCACCGCGGTGAAGATGCCGGCCCTGGGCGAGAGCGTGACCGAGGGTACGGTCACCCGCTGGCTGAAGCAGGTCGGCGAGACCATCGAGGTCGACGAGCCGCTGCTGGAGGTCTCCACCGACAAGGTGGACACCGAGATCCCGTCGCCGGTCGCCGGCACCGTGCTGGAGATCAAGGTCGCCGAGGACGAGACCGCCGCGGTCGGCGCCGACCTGGCGATCATCGGCGTTGCCGGGGCGGCCCCCGCTCCGGCGCAGCCCGAGCCGAAGCCCGAGCCGAAGGCGGAGGCCAAGCCGGCGCCGCAGGCCGCGCCGAAGCCGGAGCCGAAGGTCGAGGAGCCGACGCCAGGCATGTCGTACAGCGAGCCCGCCGCGGAGACCGAGAGCTCGGCGCAGCCGGCGAAGACCGAGCAGGCTGCGCGGCCGGCCGCCTCGACCTCGACGCCGCCGCGCCCGTCCGCGCCCGCACCGGGTGGCGGCGAGGAGGCTGCCGGGTACGTGACCCCGCTGGTGCGCAAGCTGGCCGCCGAGCACGGCGTCGATCTGGCCGCGCTGAACGGCACCGGCGTGGGTGGCCGGATCCGCAAGCAGGACGTCCTGGAGGCGGCCGAGAAGGCCAAGGCCGCCAAGGCCGCCCCGGCCGCTGCCCAGCCGGCTGCCGCGCCGTCGGCTGCCCCGGCGAAGCCGGCCGCGAAGCCGCAGCCCAGCGCCAAGCGGGGCACCACGGAGAAGCTGCCGAGGATCCGGGCGACCATCGCCAAGCGGATGCAGCAGTCGCTGCACGAGACGGCGCAGCTGACCACGGTCGTCGAGGTCGACGTCACCAAGGTTGCCAAGCTGCGGACCCAGGCCAAGGACTCATTCCAGGCCAAGCACGGCGTGAAGCTGTCCTTCCTGCCGTTCTTCGCCCTCGCCGCCATCGAGGCGCTCCAGACCCACCCGATCATCCAGGCCAGCATGGACCTGGAGGGCGGCACGATCACCTACCCGGCCGCCGAGCACCTCGGCATCGCCGTGGACACCGAGCGCGGGCTGCTCGTGCCGGTCATCCACAACGCCGGCGACCTCAACATGGGCGGCATCGCCAAGCGGATCGCCGACTTGGCCGAGCGCACCCGGGCCAACAAGATCACTCCGGACGAGATGGCCGGGGCGACCTTCACGCTGACCAACACCGGCAGCCGGGGCGCCCTCTTCGACACCCCGATCGTGCCGTCGCCGCAGTCGGCGATGCTCGGTACGGGTGCCGTGGTGAAGCGTCCGGTCGTGGTCAACGACCCGGAGCTGGGCGAGGTCATCGCGGTCCGTTCGATGGTCTACCTGGCCATGTCCTACGACCACCGGCTGATCGACGGCGCCGACGCGGCCCGCTTCCTGACCGCGGTCAAGGAGCGGCTGGAGGCCGGCAACTTCGAGTCGGAGCTGGGCCTGGCCTGATCTGTCGCAACGCCGAAAGGGGCGCCCCGGTCGTCGACCGGGGCGCCCCTTCGTCTGCGGGCTCAGCTCTTGAGCAGGGCGGTCGAGACCTCCCAGAGCCGCTCGGCGGCCTCCGGGTCCAGCGCGTAGTCGGCGACGCCCGTGCGCCCGCCGGGCTGGGCGGGGGCGGCCTGCTGGCAGTCCTCGAAGTAGCGCCCGCCCACGCCGTCGAGCAGCGGCGAGGCGGCGACCAGTACGGAGGTGGCGGCACCCTGCTCGACAGTCTTCCAGGCCGCCGCGTTGCCGGCGCGTAGCCGGTTCAGCTCCTCCTCGCTGACGTAGCGCTGGAGGTTGGTCCGGATCGCGCCGGGCATCAGCGAGTTGGCCAAGATGCCGTCGTCGGCCCAGCGCCGGGTCGCCTCCACGGCAAACAGCACGTTGGCCGTCTTGGACTGCCCGTACGCCTGCCACGGCTCGTACTCGCGGCGCTCGTACTGGATGTCCTCGAAGACCACCGGTGAGCGCAGGTGGGCGGCGGAGCTGACCGAGACGATCCGGGCCCCGTCGCCGGCCGCCAGTGCCGGGCGCAGCCCGGTGGCGAGGGCGAAGTGCCCCAGGTGGTTGGTGGCGAACTGCATCTCCCAGCCCTGCGGGGTGCGGGACAGGGGTGCGGCCATGATGCCGGCGTTGTTGACCAGGATGTGCAGCGGGCCGTCCCAGTTGGCCACGAAGTCGGCGACCGATCCCTGGTCGGCGAGGTCGAGCGGGGCGACCAGGACCCGGTCGTTGCCGGTGCTGCCGGTGATGTCGTCGGCGGCCTGCTGGCCGGCGTCCGGGTTGCGGACGGCCAGGGTGACCTCCGCGCCGGCGCTGGCCAGGGCGCGGGCGGTCTCCACGCCGATCCCGGAGGACCCGCCGGTGACGGTCGCCCGCCGCCCGACGAGGTCCACGCCCCGGATCACGTCCATGGCCGTGGAGTGATGAGTAAACGAAGTGGTGATCGGGCTGTTTGTCGTCATTGTCCATCCTTGTCCGGGCTGCACGGACCGGCCCGCCCGCTGCGGTAGGCCGTGGTCCGGGTGCTTCCCCGACCCGGGCCGGAGGTAACGCCGGACTCCGTCACCATCGCCGTTCGGGCCTCCGACCAGGCCGGACGCTGCCAGAGTGGGGGCGTGGGCGGCAACCGGCGGGGTGGACAGCTGGGACCGGCCGTCCCGATCGCCCCCGGCGCCCGGGTGGACAAGTTCGAGGTCTTCTTCGATCTGGTCTTCGTCTTCTCGTTCTTCATCATCACCCGGGCCACCGCCGCGAACATCACCAGCCGGCAACTGCTGCACGCCGGCCTGGTGCTCGCCGTGCTCTGGTGGATCTGGGTGGTGCACAGCCTGGTCGCCACCCGGGTCCGGCTCGGTGAGGGCTACGTCCCGGTGCTCATGGTGATCGCGATGGTCGCGCTGTTCGCGTTCGCGCTGGCGCTGCCGCAGGCGTTCACCGACCCGAAGGGGAGCGCCGCCGGCCCGATGCTGGTGGCCATCAGCTACGTCGTGGTCCGCGGCATCCACTGGATCCTCTATCAGCACGTGGTGCGGGACAGCCCGCAGGAACGGCGGCAACTACGGCGATTCGCCCCGGAGTTGGCGGTGAGCATCGTGCTGCTGCTGGCCGCCGCCCTCATCCCGCCGCAGATAGCCGATCCCGACCGGGCCGCGATGGTCCGCGACGGCCTGTGGATCGCCGTGGTGGTGGTGCAGTACGCCACCGGCTTCATCGTCGGGACCTGGGGTTGGGGAGTGACCAGCGCCGAGCACTGGACGGAGCGCTACGACCTCATCCTGATCATCGCGCTGGGCGAGTCGATCATCTCCACCGGTGTGGGCGGCAACCTGCTCGGCAAGCCGGTCACCTGGCCGGCGGTGGCGGCCGCCGCGCTCGGCATCGTGGTCACCGCCGCTCTCTGGTGGGCGCACTTCGACTTCATCGGGCCGGCCGCCCGGATCGCCCTGCACGCGGCGGAGGGCGGCCCCCGGGTGGCGATGGCCCGCGACGCGTACGCCTATCTCTACCTGCCGATGATCGCCGGGGTGATCCTCTTCTCGATCGGCAACGAGCAGATCCTGCACAAGATCACCGATCCGGCCGGCGGGATCGCCGAGAAGGTCGAGGGGCCGGCGGTGCTGATGCTCTTCGCTGGGTTGGTCTGCTACTTCGCCGTCAACCTGCTGTTCCAGTGGCGCACCCTGCATACCGTCACCTGGACCCGCGTCGGCGTCATCGTGGCGCTCGCCGCGGCCCTCCCGGTCGGCCAGCACCTGCCGGCGTTGGGCGCGCTCACCCTCGCGACCGTGATCTGCGTGGCGCTGGTCGCCGTGGAGGTGATGGTGATGTCGCAGTCCCGGCACGCGTTGCGGGCCGCCGTCTTCCAGGAACGGACCACCCACGAGGCCAACGAGGCCGCCTGGCGCGCCCGCTGGCACGACGTCCGGGAAACCGACGAGCCGACCACGCCGTGACGCCGGCGCCCGGGTTCCGGAGCGCGTCCGGCTGGCCCTAGACTTCGGCGCAGCGTCGCGGTGTACCCGGCACGAAGGCCGCCGTGGGCATGGAGGCGCGGGGACAGCATGGGGACGAACATGCACCCAACCGGTTCACCGGCCGGCCGGCTCGCCGCCGTCGGCAATCAGATGATCGAGATCCACCTCTGGCTCCGCGCGGAACTGGCCCGCCTCCAGGCAAGCCTCGACACCCCGTCCCGGGATCTGCGGGCGCACTGCCTGACCTTCTGTGCCGCGCTCGGCCGACACCACACCGGCGAGGACGCGGGCGCGTTCCGGCTGTTGGCCGAGGAGGTCCCCGAGCTGCGTCCGGTCATCGAGAACCTGATCACCGACCACGAGGTGGTGGCGGGGATCCTGGCGCGGGTCGAAGACCTGCTGGGCGGCGACGCGGCGCTGCCCGTCGCCCAGGTACGTGCCGAGTTGGGCGGGTTGGCCGCCCTGCTGGAGTCGCACTTCCGCTACGAGGAGAAACGGCTGGTCACCGCGCTGAACGCGCTCACCGGCCGAGTCGGAACGACCGAGGAGCTGCTCGGCCTGACCGCGCCGCCGCACGTCCCCGGTTGACGGCTGGCCGCCGCGCCCTAACTCACCGCGGTGGCCTGCTCGACCGCCGGGCCCGGAGCGGCACCGGGCAGCCGCTCGTAGAAGCGGATCTTCTCCCGGAGATGGTCGTACTGGCGCTGGAGCAGGCGCATCTGCTCCTCGACCCGCGCCGCATGGTGGCGCAGCAGCTCGTGCCGCTCGGCGGCGGTGTGCTCGCCGTCGCGGGCCAGTTGCGCGTAGCGGCGCATCTGCGCGATTGGCATCCCGGTGTCGCGCAGGCAGCGGAACAGCAGCAGCCAGCTGAGGTCGTCGTCGGTGAAGACCCGCTGCCCGCCCGTCGTGCGCTCCACGTCCGCCAGGAGGCCGATCTTCTCGTAGTACCGCAGAGTGTCCAGGCTGAAGCCGCTGCGGCGGGCGGCCTCCGAGGGTGCGTAACCGCTCATGTCGCGAGATGGTAGCCCTTGACCTGGAGCGCACTCCAGGTTGGAAGCTGGTGAACATGACGACGACACGGACGCTGGGACGCAGCGGCATCACGGTGAGCGCGATCGGGATGGGGTGCTGGGCCATCGGCGGCCCGCTCTGGGGTGACGACGGGCAGCCGTTCGGCTGGGGCGAGGTGGACGACGACGAGTCGATCCGCACCATCCACCGGGCGCTCGATCTCGGGGTGACCCTGTTCGACACCGCCAGCAACTACGGCGCCGGGCACAGCGAGCGGATCCTCGGCAAGGCTCTGGCCGGGCGGCGGGACGACGTGGTGATCGCCACCAAGTTCGGCAACGTCAGCGAGGAGAGCACCCGGCGGGCACTCGGCACCGACGCCAGCCCGGCCTTCGCGGTGCGCAGCCTGGACGACTCACTCCGCCGACTGGGCACCGACTACGTCGACCTCTACCAACTGCACATCAACGCACTGCCGGTGCCCGCCGCGCTCGATCTGGTCGACACCCTGGAGGCCCTGGTCGACCAGGGCAAGATTCGGGCGTACGGCTGGAGCACCGACGACCCGACCTCGGCCGAGGCGTTCGCGGCGGCCGGCCCGCACTGCGCGGCGATCCAACACGACGAGTCGGTGCTGCGGGACAACGCTGCGGTGCTGGCGGTCTGCGACAAGCACGACCTGGCCAGCCTGAACCGTGGGCCGCTGGCGATGGGTCTGCTCACCGGGTCGACCCGGGCGGTCGGGGCGGACGACGTACGCGGGCGGGCGCCGGAGTGGTTGGAGTGGTTCACCGACGGCCGGCCGACACCACGCTGGGCGACCCGCGTCGAGCAGGTCCGCGCGGCGCTCACCGCCGACGGGCGGACCCTCGCCCAGGGCGCGCTCGGCTGGCTGCTGGCGCGCAGCCCGCGTACCGTGCCGATCCCCGGCCTGCGCGCGGTGGCCCAAGCCGACGAGAACCTGACCACCCTGACGCAAGGCCCCCTGAACCCAGAGTCCTACACCGAGGTAGAGCGCCTCCTAGCCGACCTCCGCACCCCCTAACAGCCCTCCCACCCCCACCCCCGCCGATCTTGCGCTTACTGTGGCGACAAAAGGGATGTAGCCGGGCATAACGTCGACACAAAGTGCAAGATCGGCGAGGAGTGGGGCCGGGGTGCGTCTGGGGGCGGGGGTTTGGACGAAGATGGGGGTATGCGGATCCTGCTGGCCGGCGCGTCCGGCTTCCTCGGCACCCGATTGGGCGACCGGCTCGCCAGCGACGGGCACCAGCTCACCCGGCTCGTCCGTCGAGCGCCGCGCGAGCCGCAGGAACGGCAGTGGGACCCGGCCGCCGGGCACCTCGACCCGGCCGTGGTGGCCGAGGCGGACGCCGTGGTCAACCTGGCCGGCGCGGGCGTCGGCGACAAGCGCTGGAACGACGACTACCGGCGGTTGATCCGCACCAGCCGGGTGGACAGCACCACCACGCTGGCGACCACCATCGCCGGCCTGCCCGCCGCGGACCGCCCCCGAGTGTTGCTCAACTCGTCGGCCGTCGGGTGGTACGGCAACACCGGCGACCGGGCGGTCGAGGAGGACGCGCCGGCCGGGGAAGGCTTCCTGGCCGACGTCTGCCGGGTGTGGGAGGCCGCGACCCGGCCAGCCGAGGACGCCGGTGTACGCGTCATACGGCTGCGCACCGGGCTGCCACTGGACCGCGACGGCGGGCTGCTCAAGCCGCAGCTACTGCCGTTCAAGCTGGGCATCGCCGGCCGGCTGGGCAGCGGCCGGCAGTGGCTGCCGTGGATCTCGATGGCCGACTGGCTGGACGCGACCCTCTTCCTGCTGGGCCACGACGAGGTCGCCGGCCCGGTCAACGTGGTGGGGCCGACCCCGGTGACGAACGCCGAGTTCACTCGCGAGCTGGCCCGACAGCTGCACCGCCCGGCGATCATCCCGATCCCCGCACTGGCGCTCAAGGTGGTCCTCGGCGGCTTCGCCCACGAGGCCCTCACCAGCACCAGAGTCCTCCCCGGCGTCCTAACCCGAGCCGCCTACCGCTACCAACACCAAACCCTCCCCCAAGCCCTCCACGCAGCCCTGACCCCCTGAACACCCCGCCACCATTGGCGTTGATCAAGAGGTTTGCGTCATCCGGAAGCCGGAATCTGACGCAAACCTCTTGATCAACAAGGGCAAGGGGTGCGGGGGTGGTTCGGCCCTCGGCAGAAATCGGCGGTCAGCGGGCCGGCGTGGGCCGATGCTGGACCAATGGCTACCTTCTCCCTCCAGGCCACCCCGACCGACGCGGCGAGCTGGGCCGAGCTGGCCCGCCGGGCCGAGACCGCCGGCTTCGACGCTCTGCTCGCCGCCGACCACCCTGGCGACGTGACGTCACCGTTCGTGGCGCTGGCCGCAGCCGCCCCGGTCACCTCGACGATCGGGCTCGGCTCGTACGTGTCGAACCTCGGCGTACGGGAACCGATGCTCCTCGCGGCCGACGTGGCCACCCTCGACCTGATCTCCGGAGGTCGGGCCCGGCTCGGTGTCGGCGCCGGTCACACCCCGGCGGAGTGGCGCGCGGTGGGCCGGGAACGCCCCGACGTGGCCGGCCGGGTCCGCCGTTGCGTGGCCGTCGCCGAGGCGGTCCGTGCCCTGCTCGACGGCGCCTCGGTCACCGTCGACTCGGCCGAGCTGACGATGCGCGGGGCGGTGCTGCGCGAACCCCGGCCGGTGCAGGACCGGATCCCGCTGACGATGGGTACGGCGAACTCGACGCTGCTGCGCTGGGCCGGCGCGCACGCTGACGTGGTCGGGCTGACCGGGTTCGGGCGTACCCTCGCCGACGGCCATCAGCACGAGGCGCGATGGCGGGCCGACCAGATCGAGGCGCAGCTGACCTGCGTGGCCGCCGGCGCGGTCGGCCGGACCGACCCGCCAGCGCTGGAGGCACTGGTGCAGACGGTGGTGGTCACCGACGACGCAGAAGCTGCCGCCGCGGAGCAGGCCCGACGCAACGGTATGACCGCCGCCGAACTCCTGGCCACCCCGTTCGTGCTGATCGGCACGGTGGACGAGATCGTCACGGCGGTCGCCGAGCACGAGAAGCGCTGGGGGGTGACCCGGTTCGTGGTCCGCCGCGACGCGCTGGATCCGCTCGCGCCGGTCCTGGCCCGGCTGGTCTGAGCCGCGCCGACCGCCGTGTCGACCAAGAGGTTTGCGTCAGATTCCGGCTTCCGAATGACGCAAACCTCTTGATCAACAAGGGCAGGTGGGATCAGCAGCCGATCACCCAGTAGTTGGGGGCGGTCTGCTTGAGGGCGCTGGTGTAGAAGGTGTTGTAGAGGCCCATCCGCTGGTTGGAGCCGTTCGCGTAGGCGTAGCCGCCCGACTGGTACGCCCGGCCGGCGGCCACGTGGGCGTAGTTGCTGGCCGTCACGCAGGTCGGCGGGGTGGTCGGCGTTGCCGTCGGGGTCGGCGTGGCGGTGGGGGTGGCCGTCGGGGTCGGGGTGGTGCCGCCGCCGTTCAGGCCGAAGAAGAGCGCGTCCCGGTAGGTCGAGCAGATGGTGTCCAGGAAGTACGCACCAGCGGTGCCGCACTGGTCCGCACCGGAGCCCGGGTCGACCGGCGTGCCGTGGCCCATCCCGGAGATCCGGTAGAGCCGCACGTCGTCGTTGCCGTAGACCTCCAGGCTGGTGTTGCCGGGCAGCGACGAGGTGCTGGTCGGGGTCTGCGACACGCCCCGCACGTTGGTCCACTGGTCGCGGGACTCGGTGCCGTTGAGCGGGGTGACCGTGGTGTCCGAGGTGCCGTGCCAGATGGCCACCCGGGGGCGCGGGCCGGTGTAGCCGGAGTACGCGCCACGGACCAGGTCGCCCCACGCGGCCGGGGTCTTGTCCGCGCCCGGGTTCATGCAGCTGAACGCGTTGACCATGCTGGTGGCGCAGCGGTACGGGATGCCCGCGATGATCGATCCGGCGGCGAAGACGTCCGGGTAGGTGGCCAGCATGACCGCGCTCATCGCCCCACCCGCGGAGAGCCCGCTGACGTAGACCCGCGAGCCGTTCACGCCGAAGTTCGTCGTGGCGTGGTCGACCATCTGCTTGATCGACAGCGCCTCGCCCTGACCCCGGGTGGTGTCCCCCGCCTCGAAGAAGTTGAAGCAGGAGTTGGCGTTGTTACTGGCGGGCTGCTGGGCGACGATCAGGGCGAACTTCCACTGGTCGGCGTACTTCTGCCAGCCGGAGTTGGCGAAGTACCCGGAGGCGTTCTGCGTGCACCCGTGCAGCAGGACGACGGCCGGCGAGTTGGCCGGCAGGCCGTCCGGCCGGTAGGCGTACATGGCGAGGTTGCCGGGGTTGGAGCCGAACCCGGTGACCTGGGTGAGGGTGGCGGCCTGGGCGGGTGCGGCGATGGCCACCGCGCCCGCTGCGGCGAGGGCGAGCCCGGCGACCGCACCGAGCAGCCGGGTGAGGGTGGATGAGGAGCGGCGCACGGCGGCCTCCAGAAGGGGCGGACTGTGAACTGGGTCACGGTCGAGTTGCCGAGACGTTACGACGATGTGTCGCCGCTATGACATGGGGCACACTCACACATTCACGACGGACGCTGTGTACGCAGAACCGTCGACGAGGCGGGCAGAATCCGTCCCCAACGGTCCCCTCCTTGCAGGTCTGACCGGCCCGTCCAGGTCCGGTTGGTAACGTCCGCTGCGTGCCGTCCTCCCCGTCGCTGGCCACCGGGCCCGCACCCGCGTCACCGCCGCGCACCGTCCGGGACCGCCGGGCCGACCTGATCGTCGTGCTGGTGGCGCTCGCGCTCGCCGTCTGGGTGACCAGTGGGCTGTGGCGGGACCCGAACGTCCGCACCATCACCGTCAACTCCAGCGACCAGGCGCTGTTCGAGTGGCTGCTGGCCTTCGGCGGGCACGCGGTCACCCACGGGGAGAACCCGCTCTTCACGTACCTGATCAACGTCCCGGACGGCGTGAACCTCGCGGTCAACACCTCGATCACGGTGTACGCGGTGGTCTTCGCCCCGCTGACGTACCTGATCGGGCCACCGGCGACGTTCCTGGTGATCCTCACCCTGAACCTCTTCGCCACCGCGCTGGCCTGGTACTGGCTGCTCTCCCGGCACCTGGTCCGCAGTCGGCTGGCCGCCGGGGTCGGCGCCCTGTTCATCGCCTACTCCCCCGGCATGGTGTCGCACGCCAACGCGCACCTGAACTGGACCGCCGGCTGGCTGGTGCCGCTGCTGATCTGGCGGCTGTTCGCGCTGCGCCGAGCCGGACACTGGCTGCGCGACGGGGTGATCCTCGGCTTGCTGGTCGCGGTGGCCTTCTCGATCGCCGCCGAAGGGCTCTTCTTCACCGCGCTGGCCCTCGGGGTGTTCGTCGCCGTCTGGGCACTGCACCCGGTCAACCGGACCGAGGCACGCGCCGCGCTGCCCAATTTCCTGCGCGGGCTCGGGGCGACGGCCGTGGTCGCCGGCGTGCTGCTGTCGTACCCCTTGTGGCTGCACTTCGCCGGGCCGCAGCGGTTCCACGGCACCGGCTTCGACCCGGTGATCCATTCCGAGGACATCGCGGCGTTCGCTGCCTTCCCGCGTCGCTCGCTGGCCGGCGAGGCGGGGTTGGGCACCTCGCTGGCGCCGAACCCGACCGAGGAGAACTCCTTCTTCGGCATCCCGCTACTGGTGCTCACCGTGGTCTGTTTCGTCGCGCTCTGGCGACGGGCCGACGCGCACCGACGGGCCACCCTGTGGGCGTTGGGCGTTCTCGCCCTGGTCTTCACGGTGCTCTCGTTCGGGCCGGTCGCCAAGGTCGACGGACGACGCACCGACCTACCCATGCCGTTCGACCTGGTCGGGCAGCTGCCGGTGGTGAACGCCGCGCTGCCGGCCCGACTGGCCCTGGTGGTCGCGCCGGTGGTCGGGCTGTTGCTGGCGTACGTCGTCGACCAGTTGCGGGCCGCACCGCCCCGGCATCGCTCGACGCAGCTGGCCTGGCTGCTCGGTTTCGCGGTGGCCCTGGTGCCGCTGCTGCCCACCCCGCTGCTGACCGACGAGCGGGAGCCGATCCCCCGGTTCATCACCTCGGGCACCTGGCGGGACTACGTCTCGCCCGACGGGGTGCTGACCCCGGTGCCGCTGACCGTGGACATCTACCCGGACGGCCAGCGGTGGCAGGCGTACGCGTTGTCGCACCGGCAGGGCGAGTTCGAGATCCCGGGCGGCTTCTTCCTGGGCCCCGGCGGGCCGGACGGGCGGGGCCGGATCGGCCCGGTGCCGCGCACCCTGAGCGCGTTGATGGACCAGGCCGGCCGTACCGGGCTGGTCCCCATCGTCACCGACGGGACGATCCGGGAGGTCCAGTCGGACCTGCGGCACTGGCGCATCGAGGTGGTCGTGCTCGCCGACCAGGTGCACGGCGCGAAGTTCGAGGTGGACGAGGAGGCGCTGCGGCGTACCGGCACCGCCCTGTTCGGCGAGCCGCAACGGGTCGACGACGTCTGGCTCTGGCGGATCCCACCGGCTGATCGATAGGTCACGGCACGACGACAGTCCCGGCGCGGACCGGGGCGTCGTGATCGACCTTCGTGGCTTTTAATGAGGCGATGAGAACGACGGGCAGGCGACTGCGGCGCGGCGCCACGGCCGGTGTCGCGCTGGCGCTGGTGGCGCTCAGCGCACCAGCCGGCACGGCCACCGCCGGCACGGCCCCCACCGGGGGCGTGGTGCCGTCGAAGGTGCACCAACCGTGGCTGTGGCAGGCCACCGTCGAGCAGCGCCCGACCGGGCCGGCCGCGCTGGTCTTCTTCACCAGCCGCACCCGATTCCTGGAGTCGACCGGCGTGCTGGTGGGCCGGGACGGCGGTTACCGGCTGATCCCACTGCACATCGCCGAGGACCACGGGCTGCTCTCCCCGGACGGGCGGCACTATCTGCGGCCGTCCGGGGAGTTGCTCGACCTCAGCAGCGGGCGGCAGCGCCGCCCGATCCACACCGGAATGCGACCGCTGGCCTGGTCGCCGGACGGGCAGCGGGTTCTGAGCACCCGCAGTAACGACGACGAAGTGATCAGCTTCGGGCCGGACAACCAGCAGCTCAACGACCCCGAGAAGCCGGACGACCTGCTGGTCCTCGACCCGTACCGGGGCACTGAGCGGGTGGTCGCGGCCGGCACCTTCGCCGCGCATGCCGCCGCGGCCTGGTCACCCGGCGCCGATCTGGTGGCGGTGGCCGGTCCGGCCGACGTGCCCGCTCTGGTCGCCGAACGACAGCGGCTGGTGGTGGTCGACCCGACCAACGGCAGCGCTCGCTGGCAGGTCGAGCTGGGCGATCGGCGGATGCTGGCCGGACCGGCCGCCTGGCACCCGGACGGCCGGCGGATCGCGCTGCTCGTCTTCGACGGCTGCGCCGGCCCCCGCTGCACGCCCGACCAGACGGCGGCCCGCACCAGGCGGATCGAGTTCCTGGACGCCGCCACCGGCAACGCCGTGGGCCAACCACTGCCGGTCGCCGCGTCGACCACGAAGATCGTCGGCTGGCGCGGCGACGACCCGGTGGTGAAGCAGTCGATCGGGGCGGACCGCGACGACGACCAGCGGGCGATCCTCGCCGCACTGTCACCCGGTGGCGGCCGGGAGATGCTGGTGACCGCACCGCCCGGTTCGACCGACCTGGCGGTGCCGGGCGAGCTGCTGACGCGGGCCGCGTTCGGTGGGCCGGAGCGCCGGCCATCGCCGTTCGCCGCCCCGCTCTGGGTCTATCTCGCGCTGGCCGTGCCGACGCTGGCCGGCGTCGCCCTGCTCGTCCGCCGACTGCGCCGTCGCCGCCCGGCCGACCCGGCGTCGAGCGCCTGAACCGGGCTGCCGCGGGACGGTCGGTGAGGCGGCTCACCAGGGATGATCGCCCAGAACGGGACTAGGCTGGACGCCGTGACAACGACGACCCCCGGCCTCACGGCCGTCCGTGCCGGTCTGCTCGACTACCAGGCGGCCTGGGACGAGCAGCGGCGCCTACACGAGTCGGTGGTGGCTGGCGAGCGCGGCGACACCGTGCTGCTGCTGGAGCACCCGAGCGTCTACACCGCGGGCAAGCGCACCGAACCGTGGGACCGCCCCGTGGACGGCACTCCGGTCGTCGACGTGGACCGCGGCGGCAAGATCACCTGGCACGGTCCGGGGCAGCTCGTCGGTTACCCGATCCTGCGCCTGCCCGACCCGGTGGACGTGGTCGCCTACGTTCGCCGGACGGAAGAGCTGCTCATCGACGTGTGCGCCGAGTTCGGGCTGACCGCCGGCCGGGTCGAGGGGCGCAGCGGGGTCTGGGTGCCCGAGGACGACCGAGGGCCGGCCCGCAAGGTGGCCGCCATCGGCATCCGGGTGGCCCGGGGCGTCACCCTGCACGGCTTCTCGATCAACTGCGACTGCGACCTGACGTACTTCGACCGGATCGTGCCGTGCGGCATCCGGGACGCGGGCGTCACCTCGCTCACCGCCGAGCTGGGCCGCCCGGTCAGCGTGGCCGATGTGCTCCCGGTGGTCGAGCGCCGGCTCTCCACCCTCATCGAGGTCTGAGCGGCGGCCCCCGGCGCGGCACCGCCGGGGGCCGCCGCGCTCACGGCGTCAGTCGGTGCAGGTCACGCGGGAACGCGGTGACCTCGCGGACGTTCGCCGCGCCGACCACCCGGGCCACGAACCGCTCCAGGCCGATGGCGAAGCCACCATGCGGTGGCATGCCGTGCCGGAACGCGTCCAGATAGCCGGCGTACGGCTCGACCGGCTCGCCCCGGGCCGCCAACGCCGCCAGGTAGTCGGCGTGCTGGTGCAGCCGCTGCCCGCCGGTGACCAGCTCCAGACCGCGAAAGAGCAGGTCAAAACCGTTCGAGTACGCGGGCCGCGCCGGGTCCGGGTGGGTGTAGAAGGGCCGCTTCGCCATCGGGTAGCCGGTGACGAAGAGGAAGTCCGACCCGTGTTCGCGGCGGGCCCACTCCCCCAGCGCCCGTTCGTGGGCGGGTGCGAGGTCCGGCTCGTCGGCGGGCGCACCGGCGATCCGCAGCGCCTCGGTGAAGTGCACCACCGGGATCTCCGCCGGCACCTGCGGCGGCGTGACGCCGAGCGTCGCCAGGGCGGCGCCGGCCCGCTCGCCCACCGCGCCCAACATCCCGGCCAGGGTGTCGCGCAGCACGCGCATCACGTCCCGGTGGTCGGCGACGAAGCCCAACTCCGCGTCGAGCGACGTGTACTGCGCGAGGTGCCGGACGGTGTCGTGCGGCTCGGCCCGGAAGACCGGCCCCACCTCGTAGACGCGTTCGAAGACGCCGACCATCAGCTGCTTGTAGAACTGCGGGGACTGGGCCAGGTAGGCGGGCCGGCCGAACCAGTCCAGCGCGAACACGTTCGCTCCGCTCTCGGTGCTGGAGCTGACCACCTTGGGCGTGTGGATCTCCACGAAGTCGTGGGCGTCGAGGGCGGTCCGGAAACCGGCCACCGCAGCCGCCGAGATCCGTAACGCGGCCGACCGGGTGGGGTGCCGCAGTGCGGTGGGCGCGTTGTCCAGCTGGGTGGGCAGGCTCGCGGTGAGCGCCGGCCGGTACAGGTCGAACGGTGGCGGCACGGCGGGCGGCCCGAGTGGACGTACCGTCGGGTCGGTCAGCTCGACCCCGGCGGGCGCCGTTTTGTTCGCGGTGACCGTCGCGGTGACCTCGACGACCGTCTCCTCGGTGAGTTTCTCCAGTTCGGCGCGGACGACCGGGTCGGTGACGACCACCTGGGCCAGACCGGCGGCGTCCCGCACGATCAGGAAGGCCACCGACTTGAGCAGTCGGCGGCGGTGCACCCAGCCGGCGATCCGCACGGTGGTGCCGATCTGGGCGGGCAGTTGGTGGGACAGGGTTCGTTGCATGGCGAACTGCTCCTCGGTCGATCGCCACGCGTCGCCGACCTGAGGGTGGCGAAGCGTCGCATCAGCCCCAGGGAGGTGTGGGCGAGCGGGAACCTCGCGGTGCCACCACACCTTCGCCCCCGCCGAAGCGGGGGCCTCGTTCGTCGCCTGATGACCGGGGCCAGCCGGGCGGGCTCTACTGGGCACGGGGGGAACCGCGGCCGTTCTTCCCGCAGCTCGGGAGGGTCTTCGCGCACCGGCACCAGACCGCCTCTCAGCACCGGCGGCTCTCTGCACTGGCGGGTCGGGCGCTACTCGGCTCCGTCGTCGCTGTTGGCGGAGACCGTAGCACCCGAATCCCCGGTCTGTGACGCCCTTTTTGACGGGCCGGTGTCCGTTGTCACAACGTCTGGGGCGTGACGCCGGTCGCCTGACGCACATAGACAGCCGCCGTCCGGCGTAGGCTCATTTTCGTGACGATCGAGCACTCCGCGCCGACGACCGGCCAGGCAGCGCGCACCGCAACGGCGGCCCCCGAGGGGCGGCGTCTGCTGCGGATCGAGGCGCGCAACGCCGAGACGCCGATCGAGCGCAAACCGCCGTGGATCAAGGTCAAGGCCAAGATGGGCCCGGAGTACACCCAGCTGCGCGGGCTCGTCTCGCGCGAAGGGCTGCACACCGTCTGCCAGGAGGCCGGCTGCCCCAACATCTACGAGTGTTGGGAGGACCGGGAGGCCACCTTCCTCATCGGCGGTGACCAGTGCACCCGGCGTTGCGACTTCTGCCAGATCGACACCGGCAAGCCGGCCGAGTTCGACGCCGACGAGCCGCGTCGGGTCGCCGAGTCGGTGGTCTCGATGGGGCTGCGCTACGCCACCATCACCGGCGTCGCCCGTGACGACCTGCCCGACGGCGGTGCCTGGCTGTACGCCGAGACCGTCCGACAGATCCACGCTCTGCAGCCCGGCTGCGGCGTCGAGCTGCTGATCCCGGACTTCAACGCGGTCCCCGAGCAGCTGGCCGAGGTCTTCGGCTCCCGCCCCGAGGTGCTGGCGCACAACGTGGAGACCGTGCCGCGCATCTTCAAGCGCATCCGGCCGGCGTTCCGCTACGACCGCTCGCTGGACGTGATTCGGCAGGCCCGCGCCGATGGCCTGGTCACCAAGAGCAACCTCATCCTGGGCATGGGCGAGGAGCGGGCCGAGGTCTCGCAGGCGCTGCGCGACCTGCACGAGGCGGGCTGCGAGCTGATCACCATCACCCAGTACCTGCGCCCCTCACCCCGGCACCACCCGGTGACCCGCTGGGTCAAGCCGGAGGAGTTCGTGGAGCTGCGCGAGGAGGCCGAGGAGATCGGCTTCGCCGGGGTGATGAGCGGGCCGCTGGTGCGCTCGTCGTACCGGGCCGGCCGGCTCTACCAGCAGGCCATCGACGCCCGCGCCGCCGCCTCGGTCGCCACCGCCGGCTGACGCCGCCGGCAGCGCCGCCCGGCAGTTCGGCGTCCGGGTGTCATGATCGGGTGATGACCGCCGGCGTACGCGAGCAGCCGCGCGGCGCGGGCTCCCCGCGCCCGCGTCCCGGCACGCGTCTCGGGTTGGTCGGTTGGCTCACCGGGTTGGCCGTGCTCGTCGGCGTGGGTTACCGGCTCTGGCTGCTGGTGCACGCCACGCCGCCGACGAACAGTGACGAGGCCACCATGGGGCTCGCCGCGCTGCACATCTCCCGGGGTGCGGGCTTCCCGGTCTGGTTCTACGGCCAGCAGTACATGGGCGCGCTGGAGGCGTACCTGGCCGCGCCGGTGTTCGCCCTGGCCGGTGGGCCGTCGCTGCTGGGTCTGCGACTGCCCACGCTCACGCTGTACGTGCTGTTCCTGCTGCTGGCCTGGCGGCTGACGCTGCGGCTGACCGGCGACCGGTGGTTCGGGCTGCTGGTGGTGGCGCTGCTGGCGCTGGGCTCCGACCGGGTGGTGAAGAACCAGTTGATCGCCGGCGGCGGCTACCCCGAGCTGAACGCCGCCGGGATGGCGCTGGCCGTGCTCGCCGTGGATCTGGCCGGCGGACGGCCCCGGTGGCGGCCGGCGCGCTGGGCGGTGTGGGGGTTCCTGGCCGGCCTGATGCTCTGGGTCGACCCGCTGGTGCTGCCGTACGTCGTGGCGCTCGGTGCGGTGCTCGTCGGGTGCTGCCACCGGGAGCTGCGGGGTGCGGCCGGGGCGCTGCTCGGGGCCGCCGCCGTGCTGGGCGCCGCCCCGCTGCTGCTGGACAGCCTGCTGACCGGCAGCAACCCCTTGAACGCGGTGTTCGCCGCCAGCGGCGCGAACGCCAGCGCGGGATGGGCGGACCGGCTGCACGGCGGCCTGCTGCTCGGCCCCGCGCTGGGCATGGGATTCTGCTCTCCCGGCCGGTGCGCCACCTGGCAACTGTGGTGGGCACTCGCCGTGCCGCTGCTGCTCGCCGTCGCCGCCGCCACCGCCTGGCGGACCCTGCGTCGACCGCCCACCGCCCCGACCGGCCCTACCCCCTCGGCAGACCCCGGCGGCCCCGCCGGCCCGGCACCGCGGGTGGTGGCGGCGATCTGGCTGGCGCTCGTGCTGGCCGCGGTCGGCACGCTCGGCGCGTACACCGTGAGCAGCTCCGCCGGTCTCACCCCGGTGGAGAGTTCCCGCTATCTGTCCTGCCTGCTCATCTCGCTACCGGCGCTGCTGTGGCCGGTCTGGACGATGGCCCGGCACGGCCTGCGCCGCCCGACGACCGACCGACGCGGCGTCGGGCCGGCACCGGCCCACCCGGTCGCGCTGGCCCGCCCGGTCGCAGTGGCCCGCCCGGTCGCAGTGGCGGTGCTCGTCGCCACCCTGGGCACCGCAGGTTATGCCACCTGGCAGGCCGCGCAGACCGCACCGGCGACCCGGGCCGCCGAGGCCCGGCACGCCGAGTTGGTGAGCACCCTGCGTCAGCTCGGCGTACGGCACGTCCGCGCCGGCTACTGGACCTGCAACCGGCTCACCTTCGCCACGGCCGAGCGGGTGGTCTGCGCGGTCGTCGACGACGCGCTGCGCCCCGGCTTCGACCGCTACCCCGCGTACCGGCGGGAGGTGGACGACGCGGCGGCTCCAGCCTGGCTCGCACCGACCGGCTCACCGTTGGCGGACACGCTCGACGAGCGGCTGCGCACCGCCCCGGGCAGCCTGGACCTGGTGACGATCGACGGCTGGCGGATCTACCTGCCGCCCACCTGACGGAGATCCCCCGCCCGCCGCTGCTCCGGCCCGCCCCACGCCCCGACCCGCCCCGCGACCGGCCCGCTCGTCAGTGGGGTGGCGCGGGCTCGGCGAGGAGGCCGAGGCGGTGTGCGAGCGCGGCCGCCTCTCCCCGGTTGGTCACGTCGAGTTTCGCGATGATCCGGGAGACGTGCACGCTGGCCGTCTTCGGGGAGATGAACAACCGCTCGGCGATCCGGCTGTTGCTGTGCCCCTCGGCGACCAGCCGCAGCACCTCCCGCTCCCGGGCGGTCAACAGATCGGCACCGGCGCCGCCCTGACCCGTGCCGCGCAGGCCGACCCGGCGCGCCAGCGTCGCCGCCGCCTCGGCCAGCGGCGTCGCACCCAGCCGTCGGGCGATCTCGGTGGCCTCGGTGACCGCCGCCGACACCTCGTCCCGCTCACCTGCGGAGGCGGCCGTCTCGGCCAGCGCCAGCAGCGCCCGACCGAGCGGGTACGGCTGCCCGTCGACCCGCCACGCGTCGACCGCCGCCCGCCACGCGGGCAGCGCCCGGTCGCCGACGGCGAGCAACGCGGTGACCTGGGCGGCATGCGCACGGGCCGCCGGGTGCCGCGCCGGCAGGTCGGTGGCGAGCGCCGCCACGGCGGCGGCCAGCTCCCGGTCACCCACCCGGGCAGCGGTACGCGCCGCGGCGCTGAGCACCGGCCAACCCTCCCGGGGCAGCTGCGGCAGGCTCTCGTCGGCCACTGCGACGCGGGCCGCGCGTACCGCCTCGATCTTGTCGTCCGTGGCCAGCGCCGCCTCGATCGCCAGCTCGTGCAGGGGCAGGCGGTGGTTCGGCCACAGGTAGGGCCGCCCCAGGAAGGTCAGCGCCCGGTCGACCAGCTCGTCGGCGCCCGGATGGCCGCGGGCCAGTCGCAGCCCGGCGCCCAGCTGGAGCCAGTGCAGCCCGGTGACACCGGACAGGTCGATCCGGGCGGCCTCCACGCAGACCGCCTCGGCCTCGTCCCACCGACCCAGCGCGATGAGCGCCTCGGCCCGGTTGGACAACAGGTACGCCCCGGTGGAGCGGCTGATCCCCACCCGCCGCGCCTCGGCCATGCCCGCCTCGGCGGCCTGCGCGGACTCGGCGTAGCGGCCCAACTCGCAGAGCACGTCCGACTGGTACACCCTGGCCAGCACCAGGCCGGTGGCGTCTCCGGACGCCCGGACGACGGTCTCGGCCCGGGTCAGCTCGGCCAGCCCTTGCTCCAGGTCGCGTTCGCCGTGGCAGAGCAGGGCGATCCGGGTGTGCAGCAGAGCCAGGTCCTCGCCGTACGCCTCGGCGTCCGTGGCGGCCTCGGCGGCCACCCTTGCCGCCTTCTGCGGGTCGATCTTGACGAGGTGGGCGGCGATGTCGGCGAGCAGCCGCACCCGTTCGACGCCGGACGGGCCACCGGCCGCCAGCCGGTACGCCTCATCCAGCTCCCGACTGCCGTCGCTCTTGCCGAGCAGGGCCATCAGTCGACCCCGCTGGTTTAGCAGGCGGGCGGCGCGCAGCGGCGCGGCGTCGGCGTCCACCTCGGCCAGCCCGGCCCGGGTCAGCGTGATGGCCCGGCTGAAGTCGCCAGCGGTGACCGCGGCGTCCAGGGTCTGCTCCAGCAACGCCAGGTGGTCCATGTCGAGCAGGTCGGCGGCGTCCGGCACCAGCTCCCACAACTCCAGCGCCCGCTCCAGCAGCCGGCGCTGCTCGGCGTACGCGTACCGGTCGGCGGCGGCGCACGCCGCGATGCGCGCGGCGACGAGGGCACGGGGGTGGTCGTGCGCGGCGTGCCAGTGGTGGGCGATCTCGGCCGGGGCCCGGCCGGCGGCGACCAGGTGCGGCTGGGCCTCGATGGCGGCGGCGAAGCGGGCGTGCAGCCGGGCGTGCTCACCGGGCAGCAACTCGTCGTGTACGGCCTCGCGGACCAGCGCGTGCCGGAACTCGTAGTCACCGTCCCGGTCGACCACCACCAACTGGGCGGCGACGGCGGCGCGCAGCGCGTCCTCCAGGTCGGCCTCGGGCAGCCCGGCGACCTCGGCGAGCAGGTCGTGGGCGAAGCGGGTGCCCCCGGCGGCCGCGATCCGCAGCACCCGCTGGGTTGGCTCGGGCAGCCGGTCCACCCGGGCCAGCAGCAGGTCACGCAGTGTCTCGGGGAGCGCCGCGCAGCCGATCGGGTCACCGGCGACCGCCAGTTCCTCGATGAAGAAGGGGTTGCCCTGGGTGCGCTCGTGGACGTCGTCGACGGCACGGGCCGGCGGCTCGGCGCCCAGCAGGTCGGCGAGGATCGCGGCGGTGCCGTCGCGGTCCAGCCGACCCAGCTCGACCCGCTGCACACCGCGGGCCCGATCCAGCTCGGCGAGGAACGGGCGCAGCGGGTGCCCCCGCTGCAACTCGTCGGTGCGGTAGGTGCAGACCAGCAGCAGCCGACCCGGCCGCGCCGCCCGGACGAGAAACCCGATGAGGTCGCGGGTGGAGCGGTCGGCCCAGTGCAGATCCTCGATGATCAGCACCAGCGGGCGAACATCGGCCAGCCGTTGGAACAGCTCGGCGACCAGGTCGAACAGATAGCCGCGCGGGGCGTCGCCGAGGGCGACGGCACGCGGTGCGGCCAGTGTCGCGGCGGCACGGCCCAGCTCCGGCAGCAGCGGGGCGAACTCCGCCTCGTAGCCGGCGAAGACCTCGGGCCCGTCGGCGCGGAGCACCGCACGCAGCGCGGCGGCGAACGGAGCGAACGGCAGACCGGCCTCGCCCAGCTCCAGGCACTGGCCGACGAGCACCCGCGCCGCACCGTCGGTGGCCCGGCCGGCGAACTCCTCCAGCAGCCGGGTCTTACCCACGCCCGCCTCGCCACCGACCAGCACGGTGGTCGGCTCCCCCGCCCGCGCCCGGCCCAGCGCGTCCCGCAGCGCCGCGATCTCGCGGTGGCGCCCGACGAGGACGGAGCTGGCGGCGCGTACGGTCACGTGTTCGAGCATGCCATGACGGCCCGGTCCGCCGGCCCCGCCGATCGGTCGGTGACCGGGCGGCGGGGCCGGATCGAGTCGAGCGGACGCCGTGGCCGTGGCAGCCGCGCTCGGCGCGGCCGACACTGCGCTCGGCGTGGTCACCGGCGGGCGTCGGTGGTGCGGCCGGCCTGCTTGCGCCGGCCCAGCCAGCCGCGGCCGGTGGGACGCGGCAGCGACCGGGCGAGTCGGTCCGCCGCCGCGTCGGCGTGCAGCTCGGCGGCGTGGGAGCGGTGCAGGGTGAGCAGGAAGTCTGCGTCGTTGCCGAACATGTCGGGCTCCTTCGTGGCGTCGTCGTCTCTGCTGACGACTCTTCGCGCGAAGGCCCCACCCGGGCATGGGCATGGCGCCTCATCTTCCCAGCCCGCACCCCCCTTACCCGGCCGTCAGCGACGCGTACGGCGACGTAAGGTACTCAGCTGCCCGCTGACCCGGACGCGGATCAACGGGGCCGGCGGGGACCACTAGACTCTGCGGCATGGCAAAGCCCCAGGAGAAGGTCTCGTTCGGCCAGCGGCTGAAGCAGATCGGGATGGTGTTCCAGTTCACCGCCAAGCAGGACCGGTGGTTCGCGCCGTTGGTCACCGCGGCGGTGCTGATCCCGCTCGCGCTCACCGTGGTCGCGGTCATCCTCTGGGGCTGGATCTGGCTGCCGCTGGGCATCCTGTTCACCCTGCTCGCGGTGCTGATCGTGCTCAACCTGCGGTCCAACAAGGCGATGATGAACGCCGCCGAGGGGCAGCCCGGCGCGGCGGCGCAGATCATGGAGAACATGCGGGGCGACTGGCGGGTGACCCCGGCGGTCAGCTCGACCACCCAGATGGACATGGTCCACCTCGTGATCGGCCGCCCGGGCGTGATCCTGCTGGCCGAGGGCAACCCGCAGCGGGTTCGTGGTCTGCTCGGTCAGGAGAAGCGGCGGCTGTCCAAGGTGATCGGCTCCGCTCCGCTGCACGACTACGTCATCGGGCAGGAGGAAGGCGAGCTGCCGATCCGCAAGCTCCGGACGACGCTGCTGCGGCTGCCCCGCGCCCTCTCCGGCAAGGACGTCAACTCGCTGGACAAGCGACTGAAGGCGCTCACCGCCCGGCCGCAGATGCCCAAGGGCGCGATCCCGAAGAACATGCGGCCGCCAGGCGCCTTCCGCCAGTCGCGGGGCCGCTGACCCCTCAGCCGTACGCGTGAAGGAGCCGGACCCGCACAGGGTCCGGCTCCTTCGCGTGCGCCCTGATCCCGCTCGATCCTGATCGTCAACCCACACCGCCTCGTCGATCATGGAGTTGTGGTGGGTGACAAAGTGCTCGTACACCACCAAGCCAGGCACCATAACTCCATGATCGACCGAATTCAGCGGCGCGCACGGGGTCGGGTCAGCTGCGGGGGGCGTCGACGATGACCGAGTCGGCGAGTCGGTCATGCAGGCCGCGACGGTGCTCGTCCATGATCAGCGCGGGCACGACGAGGGCCAGCAGCAGGCCACGGATCAGCGCGCGGAGCACGCCGATCCGGCCGTAGTCGTGCCAGTTCACGCACCGGACCTTCGTGATGTACATGCCCGGTGTCTGGGCGAACAGGCCGAGGAAGATGCCGTACTCCAGGACCAGCACCAGCACCGGCGCCCAGCCGTCGCGGACCGGATCGGCGAAGAAGTTGGACACCAGCAGGCAGAGCACCCAGTCGATGATCAACGCCCCGAACCGCCGACCGAGGCTCGGCGGGGTGAAGGTGGGGTCGGTGGCCGGCGCTGCCGGAGGGTGCGGATTCGTCACAGCGGTCAAGGGTATCCGCGTCGGGATGAGGGTTCGCCGGCTGCCGCTGCCACTGTGTGCCGATTCAGGCCAAAGGCATCAGATGTCATTACACTGGCACAGTCGGTACGGCGTTCCCGGCGGGCCGGAGGCGTGGACAGGAACGCCACTGACGCTCCGCGAGGGACGTAACACGGCAGAAACAACGGAGACACGGCCGGGCAACCGCCCGGCCCTAGCGTCGCCAGAAGCCTAGCCACCCAGTGGACGTGCCAGGAGGATGTGTGTTCGCCAACCCCGAGGAACTGCTGCGATACCTCAAGAACGAGGACGTGAAGTTCGTCGACGTTCGTTTCTGTGACCTGCCCGGCGTGATGCAGCACTTCAACCTGCCGGTCGAGTCCGTCAACGACGATCTCTTCACCGACGGCCTCGCGTTCGACGGTTCGTCGATCCGCGGTTTCCAGGCGATCCACGAGTCGGACATGCTCCTGCTCCCGGATGTCGCCACCGCGTTCATCGACCCGTTCCGCGCGCAGAAGACTCTCGCGCTCAACTTCTTCATCCACGACCCGTTCACCCGCGAGGCCTACACCCGCGACCCGCGCAACGTCGCGAAGAAGGCCGAGGCGTACCTGGCGGCGAGCGGCATCGCCGACACCGCGTACTTCGGCGCCGAGGCGGAGTTCTACATCTTCGACTCGATCCGCCACGAGACCTCCGCGCACCAGTCGTTCTACTACATCGACTCGGTCGAGGGCGCGTGGAACACCGGCCGCGAGGAGGCCGGCGGCAACCGTGGCTACAAGACCGCGTACAAGGGCGGCTACTTCCCGGTGCCCCCGGTCGACCACTACGCCGACCTGCGCGACTCGATCGTGCGCCGGCTGGTCGACACCGGCTTCACCGTGGAGCGGTCGCACCACGAGGTGGGCACCGCCGGCCAGTCCGAGATCAACTACCGGTTCTCGACGCTGCTGCACGCCGCCGACCAGCTCCAGCTCTTCAAGTACATCGTGAAGAACGAGGCCTGGGCCAACGGCAAGACCGCGACCTTCATGCCCAAGCCGCTCTTCGGTGACAACGGCTCCGGCATGCACACCCACCAGAGCCTCTGGCTCAACGGTGAGCCGCTGTTCTACGACGAGACCGGTTACGCCGGCCTGTCCGACACCGCCCGCTGGTACATCGGCGGTCTGCTGCACCACGCGCCGTCGCTGCTGGCCTTCACCAACCCGACGGTCAACTCGTACCGCCGTCTGGTGCCGGGCTTCGAGGCGCCGGTCAACCTGGTCTACTCGCAGCGCAACCGCTCCGCCTGCACCCGCATCCCGGTGACCGGCAGCAACCCGAAGGCCAAGCGCGTCGAGTTCCGCGTTCCGGACCCGTCGGCCAACGTCTACCTGGCCTTCTCGGCCATGATGATGGCCGGCCTGGACGGCATCAAGAGCAAGATCGAGCCGCCGACGCCGATCGACAAGGACCTCTACGACCTCCCGCCGGAGGAGTGGGGCGACGTCAAGCAGGTGCCGGGCTCGCTGCCGGCCGTGCTCGACTCGCTGGAGGCCGACCACGACTACCTGCTCGACGGCGGCGTCTTCACCCCCGACCTGATCTCCACCTGGGTCGACTGGAAGCGCGCCAACGAGGTCGACCCGGTGCGCCTGCGCCCGACCCCGCACGAGTTCGCGATGTACTACGACTGCTGAGCAGTCCGAAACACGACGACTGCTGAGCAGTCACTGCACCACCGGCCGGGCCGGCTCCGCTCACTGGGGAGCCGGCCCGGCTCGCTGTGCGCCGCCCCCCGATATACCTTCGCGTCCGATATATTGCTCCCTGTGGACACACCTCTGCGCGAACCGACCTTCCTGATCCTCACCGCGCTGGCCGCCCAGCCGATGCACGGCTACGGGCTGATCGGTGAGGTCGCCACTCTCTCCGCCAACCGTGTGTCGCTACGCCCCGGGACGCTCTACGGGGCGCTCGACCGACTGGTCGACGCCGGCCTCGTCGAGGTCGACCGGGAAGAGGTGGTGGACGGCCGGCTGCGCCGCTACTACCGCCTCTCCAACAGCGGCGAGACCACGTTGAGCACCGAGACTGAGCGGCTGCGCCGCAACGTCGAAGCCGCCACGAGCCGGTTGTCCAAGCGGACTCGGGCCGCCCTCCCGACCATCCCGCGCGCGGCCGGAGGGCTGGCATGAACGACCTGGAACGCCGTTACCTCCGGCTGCTGCGGACGTACCCCGCCGACTACCGACGCGCCCGCGGCGCCGAAATCGTCGGTACCTACCTCGACCTGGCCGCCCCTGACCAACGCTGGCCAAGCCCGGCGGACGCCGCGGACCTGGTGCGCGGCGGCCTCCGCCAGCGGCTACGGGCCGCGGGCGTCACCGACCTGATCCCGGGGGTACGCCTCGCGGCGCTGCTCGCCCTGGTCACCGCGAGCGCTCTCGCCGGCGTCTGGGGTACGGCGGAGCTGCATCCGCCGCCCGTGGAGTGGGGCGTTCCCCACGTCGGCCCGTTCGTCTCGCTCGGTGTCGTCACGTGGGCGGCGTGGCTGCTGGCGGCGGTGGTGATCGCCGTCGCGCCGAGCCGGGTCGCCCGGTGGGCGATCACCCTCGCGCTCCTGCTCACGCTGGCGCTGCCACCGGTGGCTGCGGCGCTCGACGCGCCCCGACCGCCGCTGATGGTGCTGCTGGCGCAGGTGGTCCTGGGCCTGCTGGGGCTGGCCCTGCCCGGTCGGCCCGCCCGGGCGATCCGTCTCGCGCCGGCGCTGTCCGCACTGTTGGCGGTGGTGGCGACGGTATTCCTGGTGGGATTGGACCCAATTTTCATCTACTACGGCGCCGCCATGGAAGTCTTCCTGCCCACCGTCGGCGGACTTTTGCTGGCCGTCGGGGCTCTGCTGGCCATGGGTTTGGCACTGGGCGGAGACACCCGCGGCGGCTGGGCGCTCGTCACCCTGCTCACCCCCGCCGGCTTCCTGGCGGTGCCCGGCCTGGCTGACAGCTTCGGCGCGGCACAGGGCAGTGTCACCTTCACCGAACTGGCCGTGACCGCCGTCGCCGTCGCGCTCGCCGGTCCGGCCGCACTGCTCCTGACCGTTCTGTTCCGCTCCCGCCGGGCCGCCACCCCCCAGCCCTCAGGCCAAACCTGCCCCACCTGCGGCGCGCGAGTCTGACCACACCCCGCCCCCATCCCGCCCCAAGATCGTGCTCGATCCTAAATCCAGTGCCTCGATCGCATCGGACACCACTACATCCACGTTCGAGCACGACGCACGACGATGACGATCATGAGGTTGGCTAGGCGTTCCGTCCGGATTGCCCCGTCAACCTCATGATCAATTACGCTGGCGGAGGGCGGCGCGTACGAGGACGGTCAGCAGCAGCGCGGTCATCGCCAGCGCGCCGGGGGCCTTGGTGAAGCGGGCCAGGTTCGTGCCGTCCGGCAGGGCGAGGAAGGCCGCCACGGCAGCCGGGAGCACGTACCACGTCGTCCGTAGGGCGGTCAGCGCGAGCAGCGCGAGGGGCCAGGTCGCGTACCAGGGGTGGAAGACCGGGGACAGGACGACGGTGGCGACCAGCGCCAGCGCCGCGCCGCGTAACGCGCCCGACGCCTCGACCCGCGCCGGCGTGGCCGGCGCCTGGCTACCGACGGCAACCCTGCTGACCACCCGGGCGTCGTGCAGCTGGCGGAGGGATCGCAACCAGAGCACCACCAGCACACCGACGAGCAGGAGCAGGGCGACCGCGCGGACCACCGGTACCGCCTGCGGGTCCCGGCCGACCAGCGCACCGGCGTAGTCCACCACGAACCCGACGGCGGTGGGTGGCGACGTCCACTGCTCGGAGTCGCCGCTGTGCGTCAACCCGCCCACCCAGCCGAACCCGAGACCGGATACCACCGAGGTGACCAGCACCGCGCCGACGAGCCCTCCGGTCAGCCAGCCGCCGTCGCGCACCAGCGCCCGCAGGGTGTACGGGCGCCGCACCCCGGCCAGCACGGCGAACGGCACCACCACCACGGCAGTGGCCTTCACCGTGACCGCCAGCCCGAGCAGCGCCCCGGCCAGCAGCAACGCCGTCGGCCGACCGGGTCGACGGACCACGATCAGCAGCCCGCACAGCAGTAGGCCCAGCATCACGGCGTCGTTGTGCGCGCCGCCCACCAGGTGTACGCCGACCAGCGGCCCGGCCAACGCCAGCCAGGCGGCCCGCCGGGTCGGTACCCCGGCGGCGCGGGCCAGACCGGGCAGGCAGAGCGCGGCCAGCAGCAGCCCCGCCACGGCGATCACCCGCAGCGCCACGATCGTGCCGGTCAACCCGCCACCGAGGCCGACCGCGAACGCGGCGAGCAGGACGAACACCGGCCCGTACGGTGCCGGGGTGTCCCGCCAGATCGGCGCGACGGTGTCCAGCCACGGGCAGCCCGCCGCCGCCACCCCCACCGCGTACGGGTCGACGCCGTGCGCGTACGTCCAGCCCTGGCAGGCGTACGAGTAGACGTCCCGGCTGCCCAGCGGGGGCGTGAACAGCAGCGGCAGCGCCCACAGCCCGGCGGTGACGTACGCCCACCGGGTCGACGGGGCACCGTCGCGCAACGACCACCACGCGCCGACCAGCAGCGCGGTGCCGACGAGCCAGCAGGTCAACGTCGCCGGGCCGTCCGGGGCTCGCCAGATCGACACGGGTGTCGCGCCGTACGGGGCGTCGGGTAGCGCCCCGCCGAGGTATCCGGCCACGGCGAGCAGGACCGCGCCGGCCAGGCCGACGTACCGCGCACCCGATGCCGCCAACGAGCCAACCGAACCAGCCGAGCCAGGCGGGCCGGGAGCGGTCACCGGCGCACCTTCCCTCAGTCGGCGGCGACCGGTTGACGGGTCGCCCGAGCCGACCGTACCAACCGGATGACCAGCACGATCACCAACAGCGTCATCAGCGGCGCCCCGACCGTCTTGGTGTAGCGGGGCAGCCCGGTGCCGTCGGGTAGCACCAGGAACGAGGCGACCAGGGCGACCACGGTGAACCATCTGGTCCGCTGGGCGGTGGCCGCCAGAGCGGCCAGCGGCCAGGTCCAGTACCAGGGGTGGAACAGCGGCGCGAGGGCGACCGTGGCGGCCAGCGCGACGGCGGCGTGCCAGAGCGGGTCCCGGGTGCGGGCCCGCCACCAGAGCCAGACCAGCAGCAAGGCCAGCACCGCTATGCCGATCCCCCGGGTCACCGGCAGCGCGTCGATGTGCCCACCGAAAGGCACCGCCAGGTAGCCGAGGGTCTGCCCGACGGCGGTGGACGGTGAGGTCCAGGCGATCACGTCGCCGCCTCGTTCCAGCCCACCGACCCAGCCGAAGTCCAGCCCGGCCGCGTAGGTGACCCCGACCACGACGGCGACCGCGCCGCCGACCACCCACCGACCGTGCCGGATCAACGCCCGGATCGAATACCCGCCGACGATGGCGGCCAGCGCCGCGAACGGCACTACGACCAGCGCCGTCACCTTGATCGCGGCGGCCAGTCCGAGCAGTGCGCCACCGGCGAGCAGCGGACCGGGGGTGCCGGGCCGAGAGGCGATCACCGCGAGCCCGGAGACCAGCAGTCCGACCATCAGAGCGTCGTTGTGCGCGCCGGAGACGAGGTGTACGGCGACCAGTGGGCAGCCCAGCGCCAGCCAGACCGCCCGACCGGCGGGTACGCCGGCTCGGCGGGCCAGCACCGGCAGGCTGACCGCGGTCAGCGCCACCCCGGCCACCGCGATCAGCCGGAACGCCACGATCGCGCCGGTGAGCGAGCCGGTGGCCTTGACGATCGCACCGGAGAGCACCACGAACAGCGGCCCGTACGGCGCCGGAGTGTCCCGCCAGATGTACGAGATGGTGTCCAGCCACGGGCAGGGCAGCGCGGAGACGCCCTGCTCGTACGGGTTGATCCCGGCGGCGTAGCTGGCGCCCTGGCACGCGTACGCGTACACGTCGCGGCTCCCCAGCGGCGGCGCGATCAGCACCGGCAGCAGCCAGAGGCCGACGGTGATCAGCGCCCAGCGGGTCGACGGGATCTTGTCGCGCAGCGACCACCAGGCGTAGGCCATCAGTGCGGTGCCGACCAGCCAGGCGGCGATGACCAGCGGACCATTTGGGCTCTGCCAGATGCTGACCGGGGTGGGGCGCAGGGGTGAGCCGGGCAGGGCGCCGCCGAGGAACGCGGCGACGGCGAGCAGCGCCGAGCCCGCCAGTCCGGTCCAACGCGCGAGGTGGTGAGGCACGCCGGACATGCTGCCAGTACGGTGGTCGCGGTACGGAGGTGGGCATGCGGCGCAGTCGTGTGGTGGCGATGGCCACCGGTTCCGCCGTCGTGCTCGGTGCGCTCTGGCTGGCCCTGCCGCTGATGGGCTCGGATCTCTCCGCGCAGGTCGCCCGGGCGGACTTCTTCGCCGCCCACGGCATCACCCCGGTGGATCTGCGCTGGTACGGCGGGGTGCAGCAGTTCGGCTACAGCTTGCTGTCCCAGCCGGTGATGGCGTTGCTCGGCGTCCGGGTGACCGGCGCGTTGGCCCTGGTGGCATCGGCTGCCGCGCTGGCCGCGCTGCTGGTTCGCGGCAAAGTGCCCCGGCCGCTGTTGGGCAGCCTGGTCGGGGTGGTCACGCTCACCGGCAACCTGGTCTCCGGCCGGGTCACGTACGCCCTGGGCGTGGCGT
Source organism: Micromonospora sp. NPDC050276 (assembly GCF_044459545.1). Classification (NCBI taxonomy): domain Bacteria; kingdom Bacillati; phylum Actinomycetota; class Actinomycetes; order Micromonosporales; family Micromonosporaceae; genus Micromonospora; species Micromonospora sp. NPDC050276. Next base: position 293,350 of record NZ_JBITJA010000005.1, read on the forward strand.
TCGGGCTAGCCGGACTGTTGGCGCTCACGCTCGGCCGCCCCGGCGCGTACACCGGGCAAGGGCGGACGGACGGTCGGACGCTGCTGCGGCTCGGGCTCGGCGCGGCTGGCGCGCTGCTGGCCTCCGCGACCAGCCCGGTGGCTGGCCTGTTCGTCGGTCTGGCCGGCGCCGCGCTGCTGCTCAGCCGCCGGTACGCCGACGGCCTGGCAGTCGGGATCGCGGCGGCCGTGCCGCTGGCTGCGACGGCCCTGTTGTTCGGCGACGGCGGCTGGATGAACATCGGTCGAACCGACGCCCTGCGCGCGGTGGTGACCAGTCTGGTGGTGGCCGCGCTGGTGTCGTACCGACCGGTGCGGTTCGCGGCGCTCCTCTCCGCCGCGGGGGTGCTCGCCGCGGCGCTGGTGCACACGCCGGTGGGATTGAACGCGACCCGGCTGGTCACGATGTTCGCGCTGCCGGTGCTGGCCGCCGCCGCCTGCACGCCGGCCTGGCTCACCACCCGGATGACCCACCGGTCCGCAGCTCTCGCCGCGCCGTCCGGCGGCACCTGTCAAGCTCGACTGCTGGGCGGTGTCGGCTTGGTCGCGCTGCTGGTGGCGGTGTGCGTCTGGCAACCGCCGGTGGTCCCCGCCGACCTGCGCAGCATCGGCGACCCGACCAGCGCGCCGGGCTACTACGCGCCACTACGCGCGTTCCTGGACGAGCAGCGGCTCACCGGCCGGATCGAGGTGCCGCCGACGCGCAACTACTGGGAGGCAGCCCGGCTCGGTGAGGTGCCGCTGGCCCGGGGTTGGCTGCGGCAGGCCGACATCGAGCGCAACCCGCTGTTCTTCACCACCGTGCCCGGCGCGTCCGGCACCGGCGTACCGCTGACCCCGGCCAGCTACCGAGCCTGGCTGAACGAGAACGCCGTGCAGTACGTGGCACTTCCGGACGCCCCGCTGTCCTGGGTGGGACGGGCCGAGGCGGCACTGGTCGAAGGCGGCCTGCCGTACCTGACGCCGGTCTGGTCCGACCAACACTGGCGGGTCTGGACGGTGGTCGACCCGACACCGCTGGTCGCCGCCCCCGCCGAACTGGTCCGCGTCGATGGCGCGACGGTGACCTTCCGGGCCCCGACCGCCGGCCCGGTGGCGGTCCGGGTGCGGCACAGCCGCTGGCTGACCGCGTCCGGTGGAGCCACCGTCATCGCCGACGGCGACTGGACCACCGTCACCGCGCCCCGCGCCGGTCAATACACCCTCGGCAGCTGACGCCGCTACGCCTCCAGCACGCGCTGTGCGGCGGCGCGGGACCGACGGCCGACGCGCAGGTACTCGTCGAGGAACTCCCCCGGGTCGTCGCGGCCGAGCAGCCGGACCACGCCGGCCAGCTCCACCCCGTGCCGGGGCAACTGGTCACCGGCCCGGCCCCGGACCAGCATCAACGCGTTGCGGGCCTGCGCGGCCAGGGACCAACCGGCGGCCATCTCGGCGGCGTCCGCCGGGTCGATCAGGCCGGCCCGCTCGGCCGCCGCGAGGGCATCGAGGGTACGCGTGCCGCGCAGCGCCGGGTTCGCACCGGCGTGCCGGAGCTGCACGAGTTGCACCGCCCACTCCACGTCGGCCAGCCCGCCCCGACCCAGCTTGGTGTGGGTGGCCGGGTCGGCGCCCCGGGGCAGCCGCTCGGTCTCCACCCGGGCCTTGATCCGCCGGATCTCGACGACCTGCTCGCGGGTCAGCCCGTCGGCCGGGTAGCGCACCGGCTCGATCATCGCCTCGAACTCGGCGCCCAGGTCGGCGTCGCCGCAGACGAACCGGGCGCGCAGCAGTGCCTGCGCCTCCCACACCCGCGACCAGCGGGCGTAGTACGCCGCGTACGCGGCGAGGCTGCGCACCAGCGGACCCTGGCGGCCCTCCGGCCGCAGGTCGGCGTCGACGCCCAGCGGCGGGTCGGGGGCCGGTACGCCGAGCAGCCGGCGCAACTCCTCGGCGATCGCGTGTGCGGCAGCGCTGGCGGCGCTCTCGCTGGCCCCGGCGGGCGGGTCGTAGACGAAGAGCACATCGGCGTCGGAGAGGTAGTTCGACTCGTACCCGCCGAGGCGTCCCATGCCGATCACCGCGAACCGCAGCCCTTCCGGCGCGGGCTGGCTGGCCCGAGCGGCGCGCAGCGCGGCGGCCAGGGTGGCGTCGGTGACGTCGGCGAGTGCCGTGCCGACCTGGGTGATGTCGGACAGGCCGGGAGCCGGCCGGTTCGCGCCGTCCGGCCGGGTGGGGCTGGGTGCGAGCGAGCCCGCGCGGCAGAGTACGTCGGCGCAGGCCACCCGGACCAGTTCCCGACGCCGCAGCGCGCGCACCGTGCTGGTCGCCTCGACCGGGTCGGTGTGCCGGGCCGCCGCCGCCAGGAACCCCTCCCGCAGCACCTCCGGCAGGCGGGGCGCCAGCTCGTTCTCCTCGGCCAGTAGCCGCAGCGCCTCCGGGTCGCGGGCGAGCAGGTCGGCCACGTACCGGGACAGGGCGAGGACCCGGGCCAGCCGCCGGGCGACCGGGCCTCCGTCGCGGAGCAGCCGCAGATACCAGGGCGTGCTGCCGAGTTTGTCGGAGACCTTGCGGTAGTTGAGCAGCCCCCGGTCCGGCTCCGGCGCATCGGCGAACTCGCTGAGCAGCACCGGCAGCAGGGTTCGCTGGATGGCCGCCGTCCGGCTCACCCCGCCGGTGAGCGCCTGGAGATGCCGCAGCGCCCCGGCCGGGTCGGCGAAACCGAGGATCTCCAGCCGGTGCCGCGCCGCCTCGGGGGTGAGCCGCAGCCCGTCCGCCGGCACCCGGGCCACCGACTCCAGCAGCGGCCGGTAGAGCAATTTGGCGTGCAGTCGGCGTACCTCGGTGGCGTGGGTGACCCACTCGGCCCGGAAGCTCTCCACGGCGCTGCGCCCCGGCGCGGCCGTGAAACCCAGCGCGGCGGCGAGCCAGCGCAGCGCGCCCGGCTCGGTCGGCACCGTGTGCGTACGGCGTAGGCCCTGAAGTTGCAGCCGGTGCTCGACGCTGCGCAGGAAGCGGTAGCCGCGCAGCAGCGCCTCGCCGTCGGCGCGACCGACGTAGCCGCCGGCGACGAGCGCGCGCAGCGCCGGGATGGTGCCCGGTTCCCGCAGCGTCTCGTCGCCGCGACCGTGCACGAGTTGCAGCAACTGGACGGCGAACTCGATGTCGCGCAGCCCTCCGGGACCGCGCTTGATCTCGCGCTCCAGCTCCTTCGGCGGGATGTGGTCGATGATCCGGCGGCGCATGGCGCGCACGTCCTCGACCGCCTCGGGCCGTTCGGCCGCCCGCCACACCAGTGGCGCGAGCTGGTCGATCCACTCCTGGGCCAGCGGCAGGTCACCGGCGGCCGGGCGGGCCTTGAGCAGCGCCTGGAACTCCCAGGTGCGCGCCCATCGCCGGTAGTAGGCGAGGTGGCTGGCGAGGGTCCGCACCAGCGGGCCCCGGTTGCCCTCGGGACGCAGCGCGGCGTCCACCGGCCAGGCGACCAGCCCGCAGATGGAGATCAGCCGGGTCGCCACCAGGGTCGCGGCGGACAGGTCGGCGTCCTCGGCGGCCACGAAGATGACGTCCACGTCGGAGACGTAGTTCAGCTCGCCGCCACCGCACTTGCCCATCGCGACGACCGCGAGCCGGGGCCGCTCGGTGCCCTCCGCCAGCTCCGCGACCGCGATCTCGTACGCCGCGGCCAGCGTCGCGTCGGCCAGCGCGGAGAGCGCTGCCATCGTCTGCTCCAGGCCGCGCCCGCCGGTCAGGTCGGCCGCCGCGATCCGCAGCAGCGCCAACCGGTACGCGGTCCGCAGCGCCGCCACCGGGTTGCCACCGTCGACGGGCTCCAGCCGCCCCTCGGCGGTCGGGGCAAGCCCGTCCGGGGCGGTCCGCAGAGTCGTGGCGTGCTCGGGGTGAGCCACCAGGTGGTCGCCGAGCGCCGACGAGGCACCCAACACCGCGATCAGCCGCCGCCGCAGGCCGGGGTCGGCGTGCAGCTCCGCGAGCAGCGGCGATTCGGCGCCGCTGTCGGTGGCGCGGCGGTCGGCGGCGCGGCGGTCGGCGGCGCGCGGTTCGGCGCTGCCGACGGTGGCGCGGCCTCCGGCGCTGCCGACGGTGGCGCGGCGGTCAGCGCTGCCGTCGGTGGCGCGGCGGTCGGCGCTGCCGACGGCGGTGCGGCGTTCGGCTTCCACGATGCGGTGCAGCTGACGCAGCGCCAGGTCCGGGTCGGCGGCCCGGGACAGCGCGGCGAGCAGTTCCGCGGCGATCTCGTCGACCGGCTCCTGCTCGACCGGCTGCCACAGCCGCAGCCCCTCCGGGCCGAGCAGGTCCGCGGCGCGCGCGCCGCCGTCGCCGTCGGCGGTGCCGAAGCCGTACCGGGCGAGCCGGCCCGGTGCCCTGGTCGGCCGGCTCATCAGTGCCCGAGCAGCGGCAGGCCGCGCCGCGTCGTGCTGTCGTCCAGCTCACCGAGGGCCAGCGCGGCGAACCGGGCGGCGAACGGCTGCCAGACCTCCTCCACGTCGGCCAGCACCGAGGCGCAGGCCGCGACCACCAGCTCCGGGTCGTAGCCCAGCTCGGCGAGTTGGGCCGAGTCGGTGGCCCAGTCGGCGATCATCTCGGCGTCGCACTCGATGTGGAACTGCAACCCCCACGCCCGGTCGCCGAGCCGGAACGCCTGATGTGGGTAGCGGGTGGAGGCGGCCAGCAGGGTCGCGCCCCGGGGCAGCTCGGTGATCTCGTCGGAGTGCCACTGGAGCACGTCCGGGATCAACGGCACGTACCGGAACAACGGGTCGCCCTCGGCGGCGTCGCGCCGGCCGACCACGCCGGGGCCGATCTCCGGCCCGGACGGGCTGCGCTCCACCAGCCCGGCGTGCGCGGTGGCGAGCAGCTGCGCGCCCAGGCAGACGGCCAGGGTGGGCACCCGGTGCCGGACCGCCTTGCGCAGCAGGCCCTCCACCGCGGGAAACCAGGGTGCGCCGGGCGAGCCGTCCGGCAGCGGGTACGCCTGCTGGTCGCCGCCGAGCACCACCAGCGCCGCGTACCCCTCCAGGTCGGCGGGGAGCTCGTCACCGGCGTGCGGGCGAACCACCCACAGCTCCAGCCCAGCCTCGGTCAGCCACTCACCCAGCCGGCGCGCGTCGTCCGTCGGGTCGTTCTCGATCACCAGCGCGGTTGCCACCCGTCGAGGCTAGCCGGTACGCCGCGCGGTGCCACGCCCCGCCACAGCCTCCACCGTCCGGGCGCGGGTCCCGACGAAAATGGGGTGGTTAGGCTCTGCGCTTGTGATCAGCCAGGACACCGCCGCCGTCCGCCCGCCCGTGCTGCGCCCGGGTGACACCGTGCTGCTGGTGTCGCCCTCCGGGCCGACCTCGCCGGAGCGGGTGGCCCGGGGCATGGAGTTGCTCACCGGGTGGGGCCTGCGCCCGGTACCGGCGCCGAACGCGTACGCCCGCCACGGCTACCTCGCCGGCACCGACGACCTGCGCGCCGCCGACCTGAACGCGGCCTTCGCCGACCCGGAGATCCGCGGGGTGATCTGCACCCGGGGCGGCTACGGCGCGCAGCGGATCGTGGATGCCATCGACATGGCCGCCGTCCGCCGTGATCCGAAGGTGGTGGCGGGCTTCTCGGACATCACCGCGCTGCAGTTCGCCCTGTGGCGGGGTGCCCGGCTGGCCGGGGTGCACGGCCCGGGGGCGGCCTGGCGCGACGAGCGGACGCCGCTGCGTTCCGCCGAATCCCTGCACGCGGCGCTGATGACCACCGAGCCGGTGTCGATCATCGCGGACCCCACCGAGGAGACCTTCGGTGTACGCGTCCCGGGTCGCGCCACCGGCACCCTGCTCGGGGGCAACCTGTGCATGATCGCCGCGTCGATCGGCACCCCGGACCTGCCCGACCTGACCGGCGCGGTGCTGTTGATCGAGGATGTGCAGGAGCCCCCGTACAAGGTCGACCGGATGCTCACCCACCTGCGGCGGGCCGGCGCGCTGGACGGGCTGGCCGGGGTGGCGGTCGGGCAGTTCACCGACTGCGCCGACGGCTGGGACACCACGATCGTCGACGTCCTCACCGAACGCCTCGGCGATCTGGGCGTACCGGTGCTCGGCGGCCTCCCCATCGGCCACGGCCCCAACCAACTGACCGTCCCGGTGGGCACCGAGGCCACCCTCGACACCACCACCGCCACCCTCACCACAACCCCCGCAGTCGTCTAACCCCACCCCACCCCCCCACCCCACCCCCCACCCCGCCTTGCCTCGGTGATCAAGAGGTTTGCGTCAAAATCCGGTCCGGAACTGACGCAAACCTCTTGATCAACCGGGTCGGGCGGGGTCGGGTCGGGTCGCAGGGGGCCGGGGTGGGGGTGGGGGCCGGGGTGGGGGTGGGGTTACAGGGGTAGGTGGGCTATGGCGCCGGTTTCCAGGGCGGCCCAGATGCCGGTGGGGGTGCGGGTGATGCCGTGCGGTTCGGCGTTGGGGGTGGGTAGGGCGTAGCCCTCGAAGCGGCCGGTGGGATCGAGGTGACCGATCCGGTTGGCACCCCACTCGGTGAACCAGGCGCCGCCCTCCGGATCGGCCACGACGGCGTGCGGGCGGGCCGCCCGGTCCGGCAGCGGAAACTCGACGATCTCGCCGTCCGGGTCGATCCGGCCGAGCTGACCGGCCCCGATCTCCACGAACCAGATGGCGCCGTCGTCGCCGAGGGCGATGCCGACCGGGCCCGCGTTCGCGGTGGGCAACGGGCGCAGCGTCACCCCGCCGTCCAGGTCGATCCGGCCGATCGCGTTCGCCTGGTTGAAGGTGAACCAGAGCGCCTCGTCCGCGCCGGCGGTGATCATTGAGGGGAACCCGCCGGTCACCGGCAGCGGGAATGCGTTGTGGGTGCCGTCGGTCTCCACGCGGCCGATCGTGTCGGCGCTCATCCCGGCGTACCAGAGCGCGCCGTCGGGGCCGGCGGCGATGCCACCCGGCCCGGTGCCGGCCGGCAGGTCGATGGTGCGCTGCTCGCCGTCGACGGTGATCCGACCGATCCGGTCGTCTCCCGAGCGGGTGAACCAGAGCGCCCCGTCCGGCCCGACCGTGATGATCAACGGGCGGCCACCGGCCGGATCCAGCGCATAGGTCCGGACCGCGCCGTCGGGCGACAAGCGGGCGATGCCGCCGGCATGGACCAACGTCAGCCACAGCGCGCCGTCCGGGCCGGCCGTGATGCCGTACGGCCCGACGCCCGGCTCGACGAGCGGAATCTCACGAATCTCGACGGTCATCCCGAGCTGTCCTTCCATCGGTGGATCGCCAACCCTGACCGCTCGGCCAGGGACGACACAACCGATTTCGCTCCCTCCGGCCGCGATTGTCAGCTCGCTGACAGGGTCGCCACGGCTTCCGCCCAGACTGCCCGGTCACGCTCGGTGACGACAGTGCAGAAGGATCGAACCTCTGGAGGACAGCATGTCCCGCACCATCCGTAGGAAGCACCTGCTGGCCGGCCTGGCCACCGCCGGCATCCTCGGCGTCGGGATCGCCGCCCCGACGATCGCGTTCGCCGCGGACACCCCGACGCCGACACCGAGCGCCAGCACCGACGCGGCTCCGGGCGCGGTTTCCGGCGCGAAGGCCGACCGGCAGAACGAGTTCGCCGAGGCGCTCGCCAAGGAGTTGGGCGTTCCCACCGACAAGGTCACCGCCGCACTGCAGAAGATCCGCGAGCAGCACCGGCCGGCCGACCGACCGCAGCGGCCGTCCGCCGAGGACCGGCAGACCGCGCTCAAGCAGCGCCTGGAGCAGGCAGTCAAGGACGGCAAGCTCACCCAGGAGCAGGCCGACGCCATCACCACGGCCGTCGAGGCCGGCGTCTTCCCCGGGCCGGGCGGCCACCGCGGGCCGGGCGGTCACGGCGGGCCGGGCGGTCACGGCGCACCGGCGGGTACGCCCGGCAAGTGACCCTGCCGGGGAAGCCGGGTCCGGCCTGGGCCGACCTCGGCTTGATCCACTCCGTTTTCCTGATGTCGCGGTGTCCGGCGCACTCGGACACCGCGACATCCTTGAACCCGAGTCGATCACCAGCCGCAACGCCCGCCAGCCTCAACGCCGCCAGCCCGCGGCACCGCCAGCCCAATACGCCGCCAGCCCGAGCCGCCGCCAGCCCAAGACGCCGCCAGCCCAAGACGCCGCCAGCCCGAGCCGCCGCCAGGCCGAGACGCCGCCAGCTTGCGCAACGCGCTGACGGCCGGCCCGGCGAACGGCGAGCCGGCGAGCCGGTGCAGCGCCACGGCCATCGCCACCGCCTCGGCGGCGGTCAGGTTGACCGGGGGCAGGGTGCGGGCGCGGTCCAGGACGTAGCCGCCAGTGCGCCCCGGCTCGGCCCAGATCGGCACCCCGGCCTCCTGCAGGGCGCCGAGGTCGCGTTCGATGGTTCGGCTGCTCACCTCGAAGCGCGCGGCCAACCAGCGCGCGCTGCGCGGCCGTGGTGACACCGCCCGCAACTCCTCGACCAGGGCGTAGAGACGGTCCGTGCGGTTCATACCCCGCACGCTACGACCGGGGTACGACGCCCCGGCGCCGGCCGCACCCCGACGCGGACCGCCGCCCTCAGGCGATGCAGGCGCAGACGATCAGCGCGGCACCGAAGTGGGTGGCGGCGCTGACCCGGGCCGCCGGGTGCGGCTCGGGCGAGCAGATGACCTCGCCGAGCTTGCCCGGGGTGAGCAGGTCCAGCACCAGGAACGCCAACGCCATGACGCCCAGCCCCAGCAGACCGAAGACCACGGTGGAGGCGAGTCCCTTACCGAAGTCGCTGTAGCTGGTCAGGATCGCGGTGAAGACGATCCCGGCGACGCCGAGCTGGTTGGCGGCGAGCAGCAGCCCCGCGTTGGCGTTGCGGTCGACCCAGATCAGGTCGCGTAGCCGGCCCGGAGTGAGCAGGTCGACGAGCCCGAAGCCGGCGGCCATGAGCCCGACACCGACGATCCCGAACACGACGCTCTGCCAGGCACCGCTGAGCAGATCCTCCAGCACCGACTGCCTCCCGACTCTCCGCCCGGAGGGGTACCGGCGCGGTGATCGAGACGATAGCGGCAGCGCGCAACCGCGTCAGCCCCCGCGCCTACAGCGCCAGGTAGCGCTGCCGCTCGTACGGGGTGACCTCGCGGCGGTACTGCTCCCACTCGGCCCGCTTGTTGCGCAGGAAGAAGTCGAAGACGTGCTCGCCGAGCACCTCGGCGACCAGTTCGGAGCCGGCCATCACGTCGATCGCCTCGGCGAGGTTCTCCGGCAGCGCTTCGTAGCCCATGGCGCGCCGCTCGGCGCTGGTCAGCGACCAGACGTCGTCCTCGGCGCCCGGCGGCAGCTCGTACCCCTCCTCGATGCCCTTCAGGCCGGCGCCGAGCAGCACCGCGAAGGCGAGGTACGGGTTGGTCGCCGAGTCCAGTGAGCGGACCTCGACCCGGGCCGAGTTGGGCTTGCCGTACGCCGGGACGCGGACCAGCGCGGACCGGTTGAGGTGACCCCAGCAGACGTACGCCGGGCTCTCGGTGATCCGGTCCGGCAGCGCCTGCGGGAACAGCCGCTTGTACGAGTTGACCCACTGGTTGGTGACCGCCGTGTACTCCCGGGCGTGCACCAGCAGGCCGGCGATGAACGACTTCGCCACCTTGGACAGCTTCATCGGGTCGCCGCCGTCGTGGAAGGCGTTGCGCTCCCCCTCGAACAGCGACAGGTGGGTGTGCATCCCGCTGCCCGGCTGGTCGGTGAACGGCTTCGGCATGAAGCTGGCCTGCACACCGGTGGAGAGCGCGACCTCCTTGACCACGTGCCGGAAGGTCATGATGTTGTCGGCGGTGGTCAGCGCATCGGCGTAGCGCAGGTCGATCTCCTGCTGGCCGGGTGCCACCTCGTGGTGGCTGAACTCCACCGAGATGCCGATCCGCTCCAGCGCCAGCACGCCCTGGCGGCGGAAGTCCCGCGCCACGGCGTGCGTGGTGTGCTCGAAGTAGCCGCCGGTGTCGACCGGGGTGGGCACCGAGCCGTCCTGCGGACCGTTCTCCAGCAGGAAGAACTCGATCTCCGGGTGGGTGTAGAAGGTGAAGCCCTTCTCGGCGGCCTTGGACAGCGCGCGGCGCAGCACGTGCCGGGGGTCGGCCCAGGACGGCCCGCCGTCGGGCAGCAGGATGTCGCAGAACATCCGGGCGCTCTCGCCGCTGACCCCGCCCTCGAAGGGGAAGACCTGGAAGGTGGTCGGGTCGGGCATGGCCACCATGTCCGATTCGAAGACCCGGGCGAAGCCCTCGATCGCCGAGCCGTCGAAGCCGATGCCCTCCTCGAAGGCCGCCTCCAGCTCGGCGGGGGCCACCGAAACGCTCTTGAGCGTGCCCAGAACGTCGGTGAACCACAGCCGGACGAACCGGATGTCCCGCTCTTCCAGCGTCCGGAGGACGAACTCCTGCTGACGGTCCACTTCCCCAACCCCTCGCGACACTCTTTTGTCCGCCTTGGTCGGGCTGCACCCGACCTGATCGCCCAGTGTTCCCGGGCCTGGTTACGCAGACGTTACGCGAACTACCGCCGGTCGTCCCCTCGTGTCCCGCCCGGCGAGCAGCTGCGCCCCAGCGTGGTCGTCATCTCGCCGGAGGGTACGGATTGTTCCGACCGGCCTGGGGCAAGATGAGGACATGCCCACCCTGCGTCTCGCCTTGTCCCAGGTCAACCCGAGCGTCGGCGACCTCGCCGGAAACGCCGACCTGGTCCGCAGCTGGACTCGCCAGGCCGCCGATGCCGGTGCCCAGCTGGTGCTCTTCCCGGAGATGATGGTGACCGGGTACCCGGTCGAGGACCTGGTCTTCCGGCGCTCCTTCGTCGCCGCGTCCCGGGCCGCCGTGCAGCGGCTAGCCGCCGACCTGGCCGCCGACGGCCTCGGCGAGGTGCCGGTCGTGGTTGGCTACCTGGACGCCGACGGGCCGCCGCAGGTCAGCGGGGATGCCGAGCCGGGCCGGGGTGCCCGCAACGCCGCCGCGCTGCTGCACCGGGGTGTCGTGGCCGCCCGCTACTTCAAGCACCACCTGCCCAACTACGGGGTCTTCGACGAGGACCGGTACTTCATCTCCGGTGACGAGCTGACCGTGGTGCGGATCGGCGGCGTGGACGTCGCGCTGACCATCTGCGAGGACCTGTGGCAGGCCGGCGGTCCGTTCGCCGCCGCCCGGCGGGCCGGCGTCGGCCTGGTCGTCAACATCAACGGCTCGCCGTACGAGCTGAACAAGGACGACATCCGGCTTCCGCTGGTCCGCCGCCGGGCCGCCGAGGCGGGCGCCGCCATCGCGTACGTCAACATGACCGGCGGCCAGGACGAGCTGGTCTTCGAGGGCGACTCGATGATCGTGAGCGCCGACGGTGAGCTGCTCACCCGGGCCCCGCAGTTCGTCGAACACCTGCTCGTGCACGACGTCGAGCTGCCGGCCGCCGCCGCCTCGCCGACCACCGAGACCGTGGCGGACGGCATGCGGATCGTGCACAGCACGCTGGACGGCATTCCGCCCACGCCGGCCGGCCCGCCCGCCACCGGTGGGCTGATCGAGCCGGTGGCCGACGAGGCCGAGGTGTGGCAGGCGCTGGTGCTGGGCCTGCGCGACTACGTCAACAAGAACCGGTTCCCGTCGGTGGTGCTCGGTCTCTCCGGCGGTATCGACTCGGCGGTGGTGGCCGCGTTGGCCGTCGACGCCCTCGGGCCGGACCGGGTGGTCGGTGTGTCGCTGCCCAGCCAGCACTCGTCCGAGCACTCCCGGGAGGACGCCGCCGACCTGGCCAAGCGCACCGGCCTGGACTACCGCGTCGAGCCGATCCAGCCGATGGTGGACGGTTTCCTGGCCAACCTGTCGCTGTCCGGCGTGGCCGTGGAGAACCTGCAGGCCCGGGTCCGTGGCGTGATCCTGATGGCGCTGTCGAACCAGGAGGGCCACCTGGTGTTGACCACCGGCAACAAGAGTGAGCTGGCGGTCGGCTACTCCACCCTGTACGGCGACTCGGTGGGCGGTTTCAACCCGGTCAAGGACGTCTGGAAGACGCTGATCTGGCGGCTCGCGAAGTGGCGCAACAGGGACGCGGCCCGGCGCGGTGAGACCGCCCCGATCCCGGAGAACTCGATCGGCAAGCCGCCGAGCGCCGAGCTGAGCCCCGGCCAACTCGACAGCGACAGCCTGCCCGACTACGACGTCCTGGACCCGATCCTGATCGGCTACGTCGACGGCGACCTCGGCCGCGACGGGCTGGTCGAGTCGGGTCACGACCCGGCGATCGTGGACAAGGTGCTGCGGCTGGTGGATACCGCCGAGTACAAGCGACGGCAGTCGGCACCGGGCACGAAGATCTCCATGAAGGCGTTCGGCCGGGACCGCCGGCTGCCGATCACCAACCGGTGGCGCGAGCACGGCTGAGCCGTACCCCTGGGGGTGCCGGGTCGGTGACGCGGCCCGACGCCGCCGCGCGGGGGCCTCGCGGCTGCGACGCCGCGGCCCCGGCCGGGGTGGAGTGACATCTTGCACTGGGCCCTGCCGTCAGCCCGTCTCGCGGTGCGACGATCGCAACGGAACCCGGGGACCGCGCAGGCGGCCTCGAGGAAGGGAGACAGAGATGGTGGAGTCCACTGGGCACGAGGTGACCGCGTTGTACGGCGGCCCGGTCACCCGACGGGTCCGCACCCGCGACCTGATGGCCGCCAAGGAGCGCGGCGAGCGCTGGCCGATGCTCACCTCGTACGACCAGTACACCGCGTCGATCTTCGACCAGGCCGGGGTCCCGGTGCTGCTGGTCGGCGACTCGGCCGCGAACAACGTATTCGGCTACGAGACCACCCTGCCGATCACCGTGGACGAGCTGCTGCCGCTGGTCCGGGCCGTGGTGCGGGCCACCCGGCAGGCCCTGATCGTCGGTGACCTGCCGTTCGGCTCGTACGAGGAGGGTCCGGCCCAGGCGCTGCGCACCGCCGTCCGGTTCATGAAGGAGGGTGGCTGCCACGCGGTGAAGCTGGAGGGTGGCCGCCGCAACGCCGCGCAGATCGCCGCGATCGTCGGCGCCGGCATCCCGGTGATGGCGCACATCGGCTTCACCCCGCAGAGCGAGCACACCCTGGGCGGCTACCGCGTGCAGGGCCGCGGCGACACCGCCGACGAGGTGCTGGCCGACGCGCGGGCGGTGGCCGAGGCGGGCGCGTTCGCGGTGGTGCTGGAGATGGTGCCCGGCGAGGTGGCCAAGCGGATCACCCACGAGCTGGCGATCCCCACGGTCGGCATCGGGGCGGGCCCGGACACCGACGCCCAGGTGCTGGTCTGGCAGGACATGGCCGGGCTGCGGACCGGCAAGGCCCCCCGCTTCGTCAAGCGGTACGCGGACCTGGCCGGTGCCCTCACCGACGCCACCCGCCGGTTCGCCGACGAGGTCCGGGGCGGCGAGTTCCCCACCGCCGAGCACACCTTCTAGCCGCGACAGCGGCGGGTTAGCCCGACAGCGGCCTGATCCACTCGGTTTTGCCAATATCGGGGTGTCCCAAGGCTAGGGACACCCCGATATCAAGGAACCGGAGTGGATCAGGCCGCTCGGGTCAGAGGTCGGTGACGCGGATGCCGGCGTGCGCCTTGTAGCGCTTGTTGATGGCGATCAGGTTGGCGGTGAACGCCTCGATCTGGTGGGCGTTGCGCAACCGGCCGGCGTAGATGCCCCGCATCCCGGGGATCCGGGCGGCGAGCGCGCCGACGATGTCGACCAGCTCGCGGTCCTCGGTGCAGATCAGCACGTCCAGGTCGATCCGGTCGACCTCGGGGTCGGCCAACAGTGGCGCACTGACGTGGTTGAACGCGGCGCAGACCCGGGAGTCGGGCAGCAACGCGGCGGCCTGCTGCACGGCGCTGCCCTCGGCCACGGTCAGCGCGTACGGGCCCTGCTTGTCGAAGCCGAGCGGGTTGACGCAGTCCACGACGATCCGGCCGGCGAGCGGCTCGGCGAGGGCGGCGACGGTGGCGGCGTGCCCGTCCCACGGCACCGCGATGATCACCACGTCGCTGCGTCGGGCCACCTCGTCGTTGGCCGCGCCGGTGACGCTGCCGCCGGCCGGCACCCCGGGCAGGGCGGCGATCTCGGTCGCGGACTCGGCGGCCCGCTCGGCCGACCGGGAACCGATCAGCACCGTCTGGCCGGCCCGCGCGAACCGGTAGGCGAGGCCCCGCCCCTGGTCGCCGGTGCCGCCGATGATCCCGACCGTCAGCCCGGACACGTCGGGCAGCGTGCTCGCGTCGTATGCCATGGCCTCATCCTCGCAAACCGGTCGGTGGTCAGCAGCGCCGCGCGCTGTGACAATCCCCGCTGCTGCGCGGCGACCCGCGCCGGCTTGCACCGGGGCCTGGGCCGGCGGCCCGGTCAGGCCAGCTCGAACAGGACGGTACGGGCCGCCGGGTCGGCGGTGACCAGGCGGACCCGGACCCGTTCGCCGAGCGGCAGTTGACCGAGGCAGCGAGCGCGTACCGGTGGGGCGTCCAGCGCGACGGTGCCACCGGGTGGTCGGGGCCGGGACTTGCCGTTGGGCGGGGCGTCGACGTCGAGGACGGCCGCGTCGAAGGTCTCGCCCACCCGGTGCTCCAGCACCGCCGCCTCGGCCAACTCGACGGCACCCCGGGTGGCCGCCGAGGCGACCCGGTCGGTGCTCGCCATCACCTCGGGCAGCCGGGGCAGCGCGGCGCGCGCCCACTCGGGCACCGGCTGCCCCGCGTGCAGGGCCAGGCAGACCTCGGTGGCGTACCGGTCGGCCAACCGCCGCAGCGGTGCCGTCACGTGGGCGTACGCGGCCGCCACGCCACCATGTTCCGGCTGCTCCGGCAGCGCCCCGTCGAAGGCGGTGTACGCGGCACCGCGCATCAGCTCGGCCGCCTGGTCGATGAACGCGGCGGCGCGCGGTTGGGCGGCATCCAGACCGGCGATGACCTGACCCGGGCCCACGTCGTCCGGCCAGTGCACGCCCAGCGGCGCGGCGGCGGCCCGGAGCCGCTGCACGCCCTCCGGCTTGGGCGCCGGCATGGTCCGCAGCAGACCGATCCGGCCGGCCAGCATGATGTCGGCGGCGGCCATCCCGGTCAGCAGCGAGATCTGCGCGTTGTGCTCCTCCATCGGCACCGGCGCGCGCAGCACCAGTTGCCAGCCGTCGCCGTCGGGCTCCAGATCCTGCTCGGGCAGCGGCAGGTTGATGGCGCCGCGCCGCAACCCGCGGGCGGTCAGCCGGTCGCCGATCTCGGGCAGCAGCGCGATCGGATCGGGCAGCCGGCCGGCCTCGGCTGCCGCCTGCACCCCGGTGTAGTCGAGTTTGGCCCGGCTGCGGACCAGGGCGCGTTCCAGCTCGACGGCCACGGTGCCGCCGTCGGCGTCCAGGTCGATGGTCCAGATCACCGCCGCCCGGTCGTCGTCGGGCAGCAGGCTGGCGGCGCCCTCGCTGAGGGTGCGCGGGTGCAGCGGCACGTTGCCGTCGGGCAGGTAGATGGTCTGCCCCCGCCGCCAGGTCTCCGCCTCCAGCGCACCACCCGGGGTGACGTGCGCGGCGACGTCGGCGATCGCGTACCGCACCCGGTAGCCCCCACCCGGGCGACGGGCGAGGTGCATCGCCTGGTCCAGGTCGCGGGAGGTGGCCGGGTCGACCGTGACGAACGGTACGTCGGTGCGGTCGACGGGCGGCCGCGGTGGTGCCGCAGCCGCCTCGTCCGCCTCACGCTGGGCGTCGGCCGGGAACTCCTCGGGCAGGCCGAGCTCGCGGCGCAGTGCGCCGAAGTCGATGCGGGGCGCGAGTACGCGTCGGATGACCACGGATCAATCCTGACAGCGCCACGAGTGATCCGCTTCCGGAGACCGGCCGAGAATTCCGGCCGGCGAGGGGTGGCCCGCTCTCAGCCGGTCGACTTCCGAGCGGCGCTGCGCGTACTCCTCGGCGCGGCGGCCCGGGCGGCGGCCGGACGGGCCGGCGACTTGCGGGCGGTCACCTTGCGGGCCGGAGCCTTGGCCGCGACGGTCTTCTTCGCCGGGGCCTTCTTCGCCGCCGCCTTGCGGGCGGTGGTCGACGAGGTGCCCGTCACCTTCGCGGCCGGAGCCTTCTTGGCCGGGGCCTTGCGCGCGCCGCCGCTGGGGCGGGTCGGCGCGGTCTTCTTCGCCGGGGCCTTCTTCGCCGGGGCCTTCTTGGCGGTCGTCTTCGTCGCCGCCGTCTTCTTGACGGCGGACGCCTTGGTCGCGGCCTTGCGCGCCGGGGCCTTCGCCGCCGTGGCGGTCTTACGGGCCGGGGCCTTCGCCGCCGTGGCGGTCTTACGGGCCGGGGCCTTCGCCGCGGCGGTGGTCTTCTTCGCCGCCGAGGCGGTGGTTCTCTTCGCCGCGCTCACCGTCTTCTTCGCCGTACCGGTGGTCTTCTTCGCGGCGGCGCTCGTCTTCTTCGCCGCCGACGCCGGGGTGCGCTTGGCGGTGGCGGTCGTTTTGCGGGTGGCGGTCGAGGTCTTCGCCGGCGCCTTCTTGGCCGCGGCGGTGGTCTTGGCCGTTGCCTTCTTCGCGGGGGCCTTCTTCGCGGGGGCCTTCTTCGCCGCCGTGGTGGTCTTCTTGGCCGGGGCGCGGCCCGCCCCGCCGGCGGCCTTGCGGGCCGGTGCCTTCGCGGCGCCCGTGGTGGACTTACGCACGGGGGTGGTCCGGCTCGCCGCCGTGCTCCGCTCCGCCGCGGCGGT
Source organism: Micromonospora sp. NPDC050276 (assembly GCF_044459545.1). NCBI lineage: Bacteria > Bacillati > Actinomycetota > Actinomycetes > Micromonosporales > Micromonosporaceae > Micromonospora > Micromonospora sp. NPDC050276. The sequence continues at coordinate 310,087 of NZ_JBITJA010000005.1, forward strand.
CTTCTTCGCGGTGGTGCGTCGGGCGGCCGGGCGCTTGGTGGCCTGCTGTGCTTCGGCCATCGTTGGTTCCCTCCTTGGGGGACGTGCTCTCGCGTGCGTCCTCGCGGAGCACGAAATATCCCGGCGCGAGCCGTCCCGCGCCGCCTATCTGTCCTCCCCGGCCCAACGAGCGTCCTCGGCATCCCACGCTTCGTTCCGCTCCTGCACCCGTTGCAGGGCGTTCTCCGCGTCAGCCGCCGAGTCGTACGGGCCGAGAACGTGCTTCGCCGGACACACGTCGGCGTCCGTCTCGACCCGGTGATGCCGGGTGCACCAGTAAAAACGCCCACCACGTCCGCTGTCGCTCATGGGAATCACTGTGCACCGCGAACCGGCCGGCCGCCACCGGATCGCACAAGTCGCCGACCTTCTCCACAGTAGATATGCATTGGGTTCGTCGGGCCGAAATGGCGAAACGCGTGGGGACTGGAACACCAGAAGATGCGCAGGTGAGCCTCGCTGTGCGGGCACATCTATGATCGCCGGATGGCGACACCGGACTACATCGTGGGGATGCGCAAGCACGTCGGTCACGATCTGCTCTGGCTGCCGAGTGTCAGCGCGGTCGTTCGCAACGACGCCGGTGAGCTGCTGCTCGGCCAGCGTGCCGACGACGGGCGCTGGTCGGTGATCAGTGGTTTCGTCGAGCCGGGCGAGCAGCCGGCCGCCGCGCTGGTCCGCGAGGTGCGGGAGGAGACGGGTCTGGAGGTCGCGCCGGTGCGGTTGTCCAGCGCCGTCTCGCACCCGCACACCTACCCGAACGGGGACCGCTGCGAATACCTGAACCTGGGCTTCCTGTGCCGACTGGTGTCCGGCACCGCCCGGGTCAACGACGACGAGTCGTTGGCCGTCGGGTGGTTCCCGGTGGACCGGTTGCCCGAGTTGGACAAGCACGCCCTGCTGGTCCTCGCGTACGCGTTGCGCGAGAACCAGCTGGCCGGTTACCTGGAGCCGGGCACCACCTGGGACGACGTACCCGACTGAGGTTCACACCGGGGTCGGCGCGAGGGCGACGGGCGCGGCGGGCGCCGACCGGGCCGCCCGAATGGTGTACGCGAGCGCGTACGGCATGCAGGCCAGGTAGAGCATGGGTTCCGCCAGCACCTCGTTGGTGATGATGTGGAAAATCTCCGATGGGATGGCGGGCCGGGGTAGGCCCACGTTCCAGTCCGTCCAGGCGACGAGGAGCCACAGCGGCGCGGAGATGTGGTCGACGCCGCCCAATGGTGTCGGACCGCTGACCGGGCCAGCGCGACTGCCTGCCGAGACGGCGTCGAAAACGGCGAGAATCACCGCGAGGTCGGCGGCGGCGAGCGCGCCGAGGACGCCCACCCACCAGGCCGCACGGAGGCGATTGCGGGAGGCGAGGCTCGCCGCGGCCCAGAGGGCCAGCGTCAGGCCGGCCAACCAGAGCAGCAGCCCGGGTACGAAGGTGGCCAGGTCGTCCGGGGAGATGGCAGACAGGAACACGACAGCCGTCGCGCCGATGGGAAGCACCACGCCGATCGCGATGCGCAGCGGACCGTCGAGTGCGGTGCGCCGGGCCCAGCGCGCGGCGATCACCGCCAGCAGCACGGCCATCCCGACGGTGAGCGCCGTCCAGATCGGCTTCTGCACCCACTCCGCTCTCGTCAGCCAGACCTGGATCGGGAACAGGGCGTAGGCGCTGCCGACCACGATGCCGACGCAGGCGAGCGGGGACAGCAGCAGCGCGGCTGCCGTGCGGCGGGCCCGCCGGTGCAGCACGCTGCGGTCGACCACCGGAGTGCCGGCCCGGCTCACCGCGAGGCTCGCGGCGAAGCCGAGCATCTTCGTCCGGCGGCCGCTCTCGGCGAGCACGTGCAACTCGGCGGCCCACTCGCGGCGCAGGTCGTCGCGGACGTCGGCGGGCCAGCGGCGGGCGGCCATCTCCAACAGCAACTCGGCGACGCGTCGGCTCACCATGCCGGCGCTCCGGTCGGCTCGGTGCCGCCCCACGATGGACGACTGTCGGGGATCGCGGCACGCAGGTCGGCGAGCGCCTGGCGGGCCTGCGTCACCCCGACGGCGGTGAGCCGGTAGTAGCGGCGGGCGGGCCGGCCGGCCGCGACGGGATCGATCTCCTCCCAGTCGGCGGCCAGCCAGCCGGCCTCGGTGAGCCGGTGCAGCACCGGGTAGAGGGTGCCGCTGGGCAGGTCGGTCATCCGCATCAGGTCCAGCCCGTAGCGCTGCGCGTCGGGCTCGGCGAGCAGCGCCGCGACCACCTTGGCTACCGGAATGGTCATCCGCATCCGGCAACTGTATCGGAACTCTACATAGGGGTGGGTACCCGTTCGACGGGAATCCACAGCTCAGCGTCCGCCTCGGTGCCGTCCGCGGAGACCCGGACCCGGGAGATCTCCGGTCCAGATCGGCTGCGGTACGGGTTGGACGGAAACCACTGGGTGAACACGTCCCGCCACAGGTACTGCACCGCCTGCGGGAACGCGCCCGACGTGGTGAACACCGCCCACGTGCCCGCCTGCACCGGCAACGCGTCCATGTCCTCCGGCGGCACGGCGCTGGTGACCACCCCGTGCCAGTAGTCCAACTCCGTGCCCTCGGCCCGACTGTCGGCGAGGTTGTCGCTGACGTTGACGATCCCCTTCGGCTCCTGGTCGGAGAGGGCCTCGATCCGCTCGGTCGTCTCCTTGTCGATGCTCCGGATGAACGCGACGATCGCCGGGTTCATCCCCTCGTGCACCAGCGGGACCCGGGCCTTGCGCCCCACCAGCGCGAACGCGTCCTTGTCGACGATTCGGTACTCCATGCTGCCGCTCCCTTCGACGGTGAGTCGGAAGGACATCCGGGGCTGGGCGCGCAGCGTCGCCCCCGTACGCCGAGCCTCTCCGGGACCCACGCCGTGTACGGCCTGGAACGCCCGGGCGAACGCCTCGGTCGACCCGTAGCCGTAGTGCACCGCGACGTCGAGCAACGTCCGCTCCCCCGCCAGCACGTCCGCCCCGGCGACGGTGAGCCGACGGCGACGGATGTACTCGGACAACGGCATCCCGGCCAGCGCGGAGAAGAGCCGCCGGAAGTGGTACTCCGACGTCAGCGCGATCCGCGCCAGCTCGGCCACCTCGATCTTCTGGTCGAGGTGCCGCTCGATGTACGTCATGGCTTCGTTGAGCCGCTCCAGCACCAGGATCTCCTTCCCTTTCGAGCAGTCACGCTAGGCCGGAGGGCAGGTGGCCGACCCGACATCCGGTGCCCGCATCGGTCGGGTCAGCCCGCACCGATCGTCGTGTCGTAGCCTGGCGGACTTTGCTTCTTCGAGGAGGTTGACGTGGCCGAGTACCCGCAGGACGTCGTGCAGCGCTTCCACGGCACCCCGGAGCAGGTGGACGCCGGCCTGGTGGGCGAGCTGCCACGGACCTGGGGGTCCGTCGTCATCGAGGAGTACGACCCGGCCTGGGGGCAGCGGTTCACCGCCGTCCACGCGTCGCTCACCGAGGCGTTGGGACCGCTGGTCGTCGGTGTGGAACACGTGGGGTCCACGGCGGTGCCAGGGCTCGCGAGCGCGCGAGCGGAAACTGTCCAAGATCTCGGCGGGAGACGGGCGCCGCTAGCGGGGTGGCTGCTGCATGATCCAGGTGGGTACGGGCTCCGACAGCGAGCCCAGCACCTCCCAGCCGGCCCGGCGGTACAGCTCGACGTTGCCCGGGTTGCTGGTCTCCAGGATCGCCGGCAGTCCGTCGGCGGCGGCGCGATCCAGCCCGGCCCGCATGACGGCCCGGCCCCAACCGCGTCCGGCGCTGTCCGGGTGGGTGCCCAGCACGCCGAGGTACCAGAACGGGTAGGTCGGCAGGGCGGCGTGCATCGTGTCGTCGTAGCCCTGGACCCGGGCCAGCACGTCGGCCGGGTAGGGCGCTTCGCCCGGCGACCCGTGCACGGCAACCGGCTGCCCGGCTGGTGGTTCCCAGATCGCCACGGACGCGCCGCCGGCGATCGTCCAAATCGACGATCGGTGCACCCGCTTGTCGAAGAGGTGCCCGAAGAAGGCGGCGGCGTACCGGGGGTAGGTGTCCTCGTCGGGGAACAGGTGCCGCAGGACGGGATCCTTCACGAACGCGGCAACCAGGGTACCGACCACCGCCTCGCGGTCCGCTGGGGTGGCGATGGTGATCTCGGGCGTCGTCATGGCAGTCGACAATATTGCAGGCCGGCTGCCCCCACCGCCCGGCGCGAGAAGGCAGACTCGTCGCATGAACGTCGATGACTACCGGCAGCACTCCCCGTACAGCGATCCCGGTCGGCACGCCGCGCTGCTCGACGCCGTCCCGGCTGACATCGCCACGGTGGCGGCGACCGTCCGCAACGTGATCGTCCACTACCGCGCCGGTGGGGTCGAGTTGCCCCCCGACCGGCTCGAGGAGGTCAACTGTCGCTGGGTGGACCGCATCCTCGACACCGACCAGTCCCGATTTGCGCTGCCCCTCGCCGCGGAGCGTCCGGCCGTCGACCGGGTGGCCGGCTGCTGCCGGGACCACACGCTGCTCTCGGTCGCGGTGCTGCGGCAGCACGGCATTCCGAGCCGCAGCCGGGTCGGTTTCGCCTCGTACTTCGCGCCTGACTGGCACCACGACCACGTGCTGGTGGAGTACTGGAACGGCCACCGGTGGGTCTGGGCCGACCCGGAGCTCGACCCGGCCGGTAACTGGGGGTTCGATGGCTACGACATCGACCCGAAGGCCGGGCTCTTCGACTCGGCGGCGCGGGTGTGGTCGGCGTACCGGGACGGGACGATCGACCCCGAGCGCTACGGCGTCAGCCCGGAGCTGCCGATCCGAGGCGACTGGTTCATCCACGACTACGTCCTGATCGAACTGGCCCACCGGCAGAAGGACGAGCTGCTGCTCTGGGACGGCTTCGGCGCGATGACCGAGGACCTCAGCACCGCCGACCTCACTCTCGTGGACGAGATCGCCGCGTTGCTGCTCGCCGCCGACGACGGCGACGAGGCCGCGGAGAAGGCCCTCGCCGACCGCTACGCCGGCGACGCCCGACTCCGCCCCGGCACGCAGGTGCACAACATCTCGCCGATCTCCGGCACGGTCAGCGTGGTCGACCTGCGCCGCTGAGCGGCCCGGGGCGTGTGGCGAGTTCGACTACCCGAAGGTGAAGGCGTACGCGGCCGCGCCGGGCTCGCCGAACGTGATCTCCAGGGTCCGCTCGCGGACCGCGTCGTCCTGGCGTACGAGCTGGTAGAGGCGACCGTCCTGGAGCACCCCGTTGCCGTCGGCGTCCACGTCGACGCCGTGGGACGGGCCGGGAGCCTTCCCGTCGAGCAGCACCTGGAACGGGATCGACCGTCCCGGCCCGGGGGCCAGCACGAGATGCGCGTCGCGGGCGTGGAACCGGAAGGCGATGCCGCCGCCGGCCCGGTCGAGCGTGACGTTCTCCGCCCCGATCGTCCACTCCCCCGCCAGGGCCCACTGGTTGAGGCCCAGGCTTCCCGGGAGGTCGTAGGCGCGGCGTTCGTCGAGGGCCGGGCCGTTCGGCGACGCGAAGTGGTCGCCGCGACTGAAACCGAGGTACGTCTCGGGCGTGCGCAGGTTGTTCCAGTCGGCCTCCGCCTCCGGGCCGACCCCCTTGACGGGTACGGGGTCCCGCTCGATGCCGAGCAGCTGCTGGAGCACCCGCTCGGACTGCTCGTAGCGTCCCTCGCCGAAGTGCTCGTCGCGGATGACGCCGTCGCGGTCGACGAAGTAGAGCGCCGGCCAGTAGTGGTTGTCGAAGGCCTGCCAGATCGCGTAGTCGTTGTCGACGGCGACCGGGTAGTCGATCGACCGTGCCGTGACGGCCCGCCGCACCCAGTCGACGTCGTGCTCGAATCCGAACTCCGGGGTGTGCACCCCGACGACGACCAGCCCGTCGTCGCGGTACGCCTGCGACCAGGCCCGGACGTACGGCTCCTGGCGCAGCCAGTTGATGCAGGTCAGCGTCCAGAAGTTGACCAGGACGACGCACCCGCCCAGGTCGGCGGGGCCGAGTGGCTCGGAGTTGAGCCACTCGGCCGCCCCGTTCAGCGGGGGCAGGTGCACGGCCATCTACCGCAGCGACCGGAAGGCGGTCCGAAGCTCCTCGGAGAAGATCTTCGGCTGTTCCCAGGCCGCGAAGTGCCCGCCCACGTCGAGCTTGTTGTAGTAGATGAGGTTCGGGTACGCCTGCTCGGCCCAACTCTGCGGCGCCTCGTACAGCTCGTCGGGGAAGACGCTCACCGCGACCGGGATGGAGATGCCCTTGGCGGAGAAGAAGGAGAGCGCGTTCTCGGCGTAGAGGCGGGCCGAGGAAACCCCCGTGTTCGTCAACCAGAAGAGCGTGATGTTGTCGAGGACATCCTCGGGTGTGATGCCTCTGGGCTGCCCGGCAATGGACTCAGAGAGCAGTTTCAGGCTGGCCGCGTCGTGGTCGAGCAGGTAGGTCGCCAAGGCGACGGGCGAATCGGCCAAGCCGGTCAACGTCTGCGCGCGACCCATCTCGAGCGCGTAGCTGGAGTGCTTCCAGAAGAAGTCCGCCTGCTCACAGGCGCGCCTCTCGTCGTTCGAGAGATTAGCCGGGAGCGAATCCAGGGGGTTGTTGGCTCCGGTGATACCGGACTGGAGCAGCGCATCAATGTCCGGCGGATACACGCCCGGCATGTTGACGTGGATGCCGAGCAGTTCCGGAGGCGCCTGCACCGCCATCATCTCCGAGATGAGCGCGCCCCAGTCGCCGCCCTGCGCCACGAACCGTGTGTAGCCGAGGCGCTTCATCAACTCCGTCCAGGCAGTGGCGATGTGTTCCGGATCCCAGCCGGGCTTGCTCGGCTTGCCGGAAAAGCCGTAGCCGGGCATCGAGGGGATCACCAGGTGGAAGGCGTCCGATGCGCTGCCGCCGTGTGCCGTGGGGTTGGTGAGCGGGTCAACGATCTTCAGCTGCTCGATCACGGAGCCGGGCCACCCGTGGGTGACGATGAGCGGCAACGCATCCTCGTGCTGCGAGCGAATGTGGAGGAAGTGGATGTCGAGGCCGTCGATCTCGGTCATGAACTGCGGCAGGGCGTTGAGCCTCGCCTCGACCTTGCGCCAGTCGTAATCCTTCTCCCAATACCTGGCGAGCGTCTGGATGGTCGCGAGTTGCACACCCTGCGACTGGTCGTTGACCGTTTCCTTTTCCGGCCAGCGGGTGGCCGCGATGCGCCGTTTCAGGTCATCGAGGTCCGCCTGGGGAATGTCGACCGTGAACGGCCGAATCTCCGTGGTGCCGGGACGAGTCTTGGTCTTGACAGCCATGCGTGTTTCCTCTCCGTCTCGGTTTGCGCCTCGCGAGGAGAAATCATGGGGTGAAGGCACTGCCCGGACTTATGTGGCATTTGGAGTGGGCACGCCGCCGCCATATTTCGGAGCCTAGAACGCCGCACCCCGGGCTCGTGGCGATACGGCTCGTCAGTGCGTCTGCTCGGGGGCCGCGACGGCCTGCTCGGCGGCCCGGCTGACCTGCTCCCAACCCGCCCAGGTGTCCATCCGGCGGCGGGAGATGTCGAAGGCCAGGTCGTACACCATGCTCCCGAGCAGGAGCCGCAGCGGCGGGTCGTCGCTGTCGACCAGACGCAGCAGCGCCTCGGCGGCCAGCCGGGGTTCACTGTCGATCGAGCCCTCCGCCCACTGGCGCTCCAATTCGGCGCGCAGCGGTGCGTAGGCGTCCATCGGCGTGGTGGCGTGCACGTTGGTGTAGAGGTCGGTCCAATACCCGCCCGGCTGCACGATGCTGACCGTGATGTCGAAGGCCGCCGCCTCCATCGCCAGAGCCTCACTCATGCCTTCCAGGGCGAACTTGCTCGCGCTGTAGAGGCCGGTGCTGGGGAAGCCACCGAGTGCGGCGATGCTGGAGACCTGCACGATGTGGCCGGACCGTTGGGCGCGCAGGTGCGGCAGCACGGCCTGGCTGACCCAGAGCGCGCCGAAGAGGTTGACCTCGAACTGGGCGCGCGCCTCGGCCTCGGTGAACTCTTCGATCATGCCCATGGACAGGGTGCCGGCGTTGTTGACGACGATGTCGAGCCGGCCGAAGTGCTCGACGGCGGTGTCCACGGCGGCGATGACCGCCGCCCGGTCGGTCACGTCGAGGGTGAGGGCCAGCAGCCGGTCGGCGTGCCGCTCGTGGAAGTCGTCCTGGGTGATCGTCCGGGCGGCGGCGACCACCCGGTCACCCCGGTCGAGGGCAGCTTCGGTGAAGGCGCGGCCCAGGCCACGGCTGGCGCCGGTAATGAACCAGGTACGCGGGGCGGCGTCGGATGAGGTGCGCACGGTGAATCTCCGCTCGGTTGACACGAGACGAGACGGTTCGTCTCGCTTGGCGAAAAGGTTAGGCTCCGTCAGCGATGACGTCAAGACGAGACGGTCCGTCTCGCCGCTGGTATCGTCGGGCCCCATGACGCCCAACACGGCCCGCCGCCGAGAGACCTCGCGACGCGCCATCCTCACCGCGGCCTTCGAGCTGCTCCAAGAGGTCGGCTACGGGAAGCTCAGCATCGAGGGCATCGCCGCGCGCGCCGGCGTCGGCAAGCAGACCATCTACCGGTGGTGGCCGTCGAAGGGCGCGGTCATCTTCGACGCCTTCCTCATGCTCAGCGAGGCCACCGAGGGCGGGCCGCCGACCCTGCCGGACAGCGGCGACCTGGCCGCGGACCTGACCCTGGTGCTGCGCGCCACGGTCGAGGAAATGAACGATCCCCGGTACGAGCAACCGATGCGCGCGTTGGCCACCGAGATCGCGCTCGACCCCGAGTTGGCGGCGGCGTACGCCGAACGGTTGGACGGGCCGTTGAAGGAGGCCAAGCGGCAGCGCCTGCGCAGCGCCCAGCAGGCGGGCCAGATCGCCGAGGACATCGACCTCGACGTCGCGGTGGACATGATCTGGGGGCCCCTCCTCAACCGGTGGCTGCACCGCCGCGGGCCGCTCACCGCCGAGTACGCCGACCTCGTCGTCTCCACCGCCCTCAACGGACTGCGGCCCCGCCGATCCGGCGAGTGACCAGCCCTGATCGAGCAGTGCTACGGGACGACGGCACGCTGCTCCGCTTTCCACGGTACGGAGGTCGGGCTCGCTGCACGAGACCCGGCGGCCGGCACCGTTGTTGCGTTGCCGCGAGATGGTGCGGCAACATCAGGCGCCGTGACGGCAGCACCAGGCACGGCCCCCGAGAACGACGCCCCGGCCGGAACCAACGGCACGCTCCGGTCGAATCGGCGGGTCAGACACTGGTTGGCCGGCGCCGGGGTCACCGCCCTGGCCGCCGTACTCGGCATCACCCTCGTCGTCCGCGGCGGCGCCACGCCGGCCTGCGCCGCGCCCCCGACGGGCAGCGCGGTCCACAAGGGAAAGGCCAGCTTCTACGACGCGGGCCGTTCGGGTGGCACCTGCTCCTTCCCGGGCCCGCCGGCGGACCGGCTCTACGTGGCCCTCGGCTCGTCGCAGTACGCGGGCGCGGCGGCCTGCGGCAGTTACCTGGACGTGAGCGGCCCGAAGGGCAAGGTCCGGGTCATGGTGATGGACCGGTGCGCCGGGTGCGGATCCAACAAGATCGACCTCTCCGACGAGGCGTTCGCCAAGATCGCCGACCGGTCGCAGGGCATCGTGTCCGTGACGTACCGGGCGGTGGTGAACCCCCCGCTCGACGGCGGGCTCACCTTCCGGATGAAGGGCGGCTCCTCGCAATACTGGTTCGCGGTGCAGGTCGGCAACCACGGCAACCCGCTCCGCTCGGTCGAGGCGACCGGGCCCAGCGGCGGCTTCCGCAAGGCGGCCCGCCAGGTCGACAACTACTGGACCGTCGAGGGCGGGCTCGGCCCCGGGCCCTACCGCATCCGGGTCACCGACGTGTACGGACGCCAGGCGACCGCCACGGCCATCCGGATGGTCACCAGGCAGGTGCAACGCACCACGGCCACCCTTGCCAGCGCCGCCCCGCCCAGCAGCTCACCCTCGGCCCCGCCGAGCCCCACGATGAGCGCCGCGCCGCCCTCGCCGACCCCGACGGCGACGGTCGAAGCGCTCGCCGGCGCCGCCCCCCTCGACGCACCGCGCTGCTGACCGCGCGCCGCCTTCGTGGGGGCGGTGCCTGCTCTGCGCGTCCCCGGATCGGACTGGACCTTTCCCTTGGGGCAACGCCCAGCATCGGTCGGTGCCGGCCAACGCCGGCAGAGACCGACCGGAGGGTGCGGGCATGGGAACGTCGACGGCGGCCAGAGCTGGCCGGAGCGCCGGTAGCGGAACCGACCCTGTCGGGCGTCGGAAGCTGTCTGGGTATCTGGTGGATCGGCGCCCGCTGACGATCCCCGCGTACCGCCGGCTCTGGGTCGCCTCGGTGATCGCCGCGGTGGGTGGTTCGTTCAGCGCGCTCGCCATTCCCACGCAGCTGTTCACGGTGACCGGCTCGTCCGCGGCGGTTGGGGCCTCGGCGGCGGTGTCGCTGGCCACGCTTGTGGTTTCGGCGTTGTGGGGTGGTGCTCTCGCCGACGCCATGGACCGGCGTCGGCTGCTCCTGGTCGCCGACGGCTGCCTCGCGCTGACGTACGCCGGGCTGTGGGTGCAGGCGGCGCTGGATCTGCGGTCGGTGCCGGTGCTGATGGCACTGGTCGCCGGCCAGGGCCTCAGCTATGGAGCAATCATGGCGGCGATGGGCGCCGCGGTGCCCCGATTGGTGCCGGCCGACCTGCTGGCCGCCGCGAACGGTTTGAGTGCGCTGGTCCGATACGCCGGGTCGATCGTGGGTCCGCTGCTGGCCGGAGCGCTGATCCCGGTGGTGGGGTTGGGCACGCTGTATCTGTTGGACACGCTGGCGCTGCTGGTCGTCGCGTGGTCGGTGTTCCGGCTGCCCCCGCTCCCACCGCAAGCACCCGCACCCGGGAGGCCCGGCCCGGGTGGCCCGAGGGCGGCGGCAGGTCGTCCGATCCTCAGCCAGGTGCTGGACGGTTTCCGCTACCTGCTCTCCCGGCGGCTGTTGGTGGCACTGATCGCGGTGGACCTGGCCGCGATGGTGTTCGGGGGGCCGTGGGCGCTCTACCCGGAGCTGGCGGAGCGGGAGTTCGGCGGCGCGACCGGGGGTGGTTTCGAGCTCGGCGTGCTCTACGCCAGCTACCCGGCCGGCGTGTTCGCGGTCGGGATGGTGTCGGGGCTGTTCACCCGCGCCCACCGGCACGGTGTGCTGATGGTGTCCGCCGCTGTCGCGTGGGGCACGACGGTCGTGCTGGTCGGGCTGGCACCCCAGCTGTGGCTCGCCGCCGCGGTGCTCCTGGTCGGTGGGGGCGTGAACTTCGTGCTCAGCACGTTTCGTCGGGCCATCAGCCAGGCGAGCACCGATGACGCGCTGCGCGGCAGGATCGAGGGGTCGATGATCGCGATCACCATGGGCGGCCCGCAGATCGGCAACCTCCTGCACGGAGTGGCGGGCGCGGCATGGGGACCGCGCTGGGCGATCTCCATGGGCGGGGTGCTGACCATCGTCGCCGTCGCGGGCGTGACCCGGGCCGTGCCGCAACTGTGGCGGTACGACGCCCGGCAGCAGGTCGAGTGAGCATCTCGCCGGTACGGCTGAGCTGGCGGTCGTGCGCGAAAGAGAGAAGGGACACCCTCCAAGATCCGTTGACATGCGTTTCGGGCGAGTGACAGCGTTGTCATCGACTCATTTCCTCCATATGAGACGAGGAGCGCATCTTGCTCTATCGGAACTCACCGGGCCGCCGCGCGACGGCAGCCGCCGCAGTCGGCGTTCTCATCACGGGGCTGGCGCTCGCTCCGTCCGCGCCGGCCCAGGCCAGCCACCACCGGGCGCAAGACGGGGCGGTCCGGTCGGGCGACGCCCGCTTCGAGGTGCTGTCCCCGACCCTGATCCGCACCGAGTACCAGCAAAACGGCAGCTTCACCGACGCCGCCACGTTCAACGCCATCGGGCGCGACGACTTCCCGCGTACCCGTTTCACGAAGCGCATCGAGCACGGCTGGCTCACCATCGACACCGGTGCGATGACGTTGCGGTACCAGGTCGGCTCGGGCGCGTTCACCGCCGACAACCTCACCGTGCAGCTCAAGACCGGCAAGCAGCTCGTGCAGGGCCGCCCCTGGGCCGGCCACACCGCCCCGGCGTGCACCTTCGGCGCGCTCTGCGAGGCCGAATCGCTGCAGCTGAGCGGCCCCGGCGTGGCCACCGACCACCGGGGGTACACGGGGCGCGGCTTCGCGGCCGGTTTCGCCTCGTCCGGCGACTCGGCCACCTTCGCGCTCGATGCGCCAGCAGGCGGCACGAAGCAGCTCACCGTCCGCTACGCCAACAGCACCGGCGGCGACGGCCAAAACGTGGCCCGCACCCTGACGGTTCAGGTCGACGGCGACGCCGGCCGCATGCTGACACTGCCGCCCACCGCGAACTGGGACACCTGGGGCCTGGCCAGCGTGCCGGTCGACCTCACCGCGGGTCGGCACGAGATCAGCGTCGTGCGGGGTCCCAACGACTCCGGCAACGTGAACGTCGACAGCCTCGCGGTGGTCAACCCGGGTGACGCGTTCCCGGCACCGGCCCCGCCCCAGCCGCAGCCCCTGCGGTTCGGCACCCTGGGCGAGGCCGAGACCGGCGCGCTGACCGGCGGCGCGAAGCCCGCGAACGACCACAACGGCGCTTCCGGTACGGGATTCCTGGCTGGCCTGGAAAGCACCACGTCCGCCGTCACGCTCACCGTGACGGACGTTCCGTCCGCGGGTGACTACCAGGTGCAGATCCGTTACGCCAACAGCCAGGCCGGCGCCCAGCCGAGCCAGGCGCGCACCATGTCGGTCACGGCCGGAGCGGCGGCGCCGGCCACGGCGACCCTCCCGCCGACCAGCGGGTGGGACTACTGGAACACCGTTTCCGTCCCGGTCCACCTCGAGCGCGGCACCAACACCGTGACGCTGGGCTGCCCCACGGACGCCAGTTGCAACGTCAACGTCGACACGGTCGCCGTCACGAGCAAGGACTCCCCGCTGCTCGCCCCGCACGCGCCGCTCGGCGGCTACCGCCGGGGCCTGGACGGCGTGACCGGTTCCGCGCTCACCGCCCCGGGCCTGCTCTACCAGGACGGCTGGTACCTGCTCGACGACTCGGCCTCGGCCCTGAGCACCACCAAGCCCCGGCCCGCCGCCGAGCAGGACGGCTACGTCTTCGCGTACGGGCAGGACTTCACCCGCGCTCTGCTGGACCTGTCGACCCTGACCGGGCCCACGAAGCTGCTGCCCAAGTGGGCGTACGGGGTGTGGTACTCCGAGTACTACGACCGCACCGCGACCGAATTCCAGAACCTGGTGACCCGGGCCAAGGCCGAAGGCGTACCCATGGATGTTCTTGTTCTCGACACGGACATCAAGGCGCCGGACAAGTGGAACGGCTGGAGCATCGACCCCACCCGGATCCCCGACCCGAAGGCGTTCTTCGACTGGGCGAAGAAGCAGGGCCTGCACACCGGCATCAACATCCACCCGAGCATCCTCGGCTCGGACCCGACGTTCGCGCAGGCGCAGGCCACCGCGAAGGGCAAGCTCCAGCGCGTCGGCTGCAACAGCGGTGCCGACTGCTACACGTTCGACTTCGGCGACCCGGACCAGCTCAAGGCGTACCTGCAGCTGCACGACGAGATGCTGCCGAAGGGCAGCAAGGGCCCGGACTTCTGGTGGCTGGACTGGTGCTGCGACAACACGAAATCCTCGCTCGCCGGGGTGACCGCTGACGCGTGGATCAACCAGCAGTACGCCGACAAGACCGGCTTCGCGTTCTCCCGGGCGTACGGTTCGTTGCAGGCCGGCGGCTACAGCAGCCCGACCCCGGTGTCGACCGGACCGTGGGCCGACAAGCGCACCACGCTGCACTTCACCGGCGACACCACCTCCGACTGGTCGACGCTGCAGATGGAGGTCGGCTACACGCCGGGCGAGTCGGCCGCGACCGGGCTGGCCGCGGTCAGCCACGACATCGGCGGGCACACGGGCGGCCTCCAGGAGCCGGGCACCGAGCCGGGCAGCACCAAGCTGCCCGACGACCTCTACGCCCGCTGGGTGCAGTTCGGCACGTTCCAGCCGATCGACCGGCTGCACTCCAACCACAGTGACCGGCTGCCCTGGCAGTACGGCCCCGAGGCGAACGCGTCGGCCAAGAAGTTCCTGAACCTGCGGAAGGAACTGCAGCCCTACACCTACGCCGCCGCCAAGGAGGCCACCCGCACAGGTACGCCCATCGTCCGCTCGATGTACCTGGCGTACCCGAACGAGCAGGCCGCGTACGCCACCGCCGGATCCCAGTACCTCTACGGCCCGGACTACCTGGTCGCACCCGTGACCACGCCCGGGAACACCGCCACCACGTCGGTGTGGTTCCCGCCGGGCAACAGCTGGACCGACATCTTCACCGGGAAGACGTACCGGGGCGGCACCACGCAGAACATCACCACCACGCTGGACACCATGCCGGTGTTCAAGAAGCACTGAAGTTCTGACTCGACACCGGCCGGGTGGGTTGCCCACCCGGCCGGTGCGTTCGCTGCTACCGGTGCGACCGTCGCGCCAGCGACAACCAGCCGAGGAACCGGGCGTGCAGCGCGGACAGGTCCGGGCGCAACCCCAGGCCGTACGCGTCGTCGATCGCCTCCTGCATCGACGCGGCCAGGTAGAACGCCAGCGCGATCGAATGACCGTAGAACTCGGCTATGAGGGCGAGCTGAGCTGGGCCACACGGCCAGGGCGCGGCGCAGTTACGGCACAGCCAGGCCGGGCGCATCGGCAGGTGTGGGCGTGGGCGCGCGGTCATCCGACCCGCACCGGACGCCGCCGACGTTTCGCCGGCCTGGTCGGTGTGACGGGCAGGGCTTGCATCCGCACGCCCGCGCGCATCACGTACAACTCGCGCCGCGCGACCGCGTCGCCCGCCGCGTTCAGCTGGTAACCCTCGATCCAGACCCATCCGTCGTACGTGTGCCGCTCTGGCAGCTCGCGGATGACGCATACGAAGATGGGGCGCAGAAACTGCACGCTCGCCGCGGTGGTCAGGTGGATCACGTCGCCGGCCTTCATCGTCCCGATCACCGCGACCCCCGCCAGATGGTCCGCTTAGCTGATCCCTCTCCTGACATGCCCCGAACCTGTCAGGCGCAGCAATCGCCAATCCATCACAGCGGGTAGTAACCGAGCAGATAACTTTCATCCACGTTGGATGACGATCAGTTCCGGCTATATGACCACCGGATAAGCTGACCACCACCCCAGGTTTGGGAAGGAGCCACACGAATGAGTGTCAGGGCAGCCACAGCGTTCACCGTGCCTCCTTCACTCTGGGACGCCACCGACATGATCGACGCTTTGGCCGCCCGCGACATTGCACGGGTCTTCCGCTTGGTCCAGCGCGCAACCCGCGCCAGCCAAACCCACCTCGGCGTTGCTACGGGCCTCAGTCAGGCTCAGGTCAGCGAGATCACCAGCGGCACCCGTCGAGTCAGCAGCATCGACGTACTAACCCGCATCTGCACCGGCCTTGCCATGCCCGGTCACGCGCGGATGACACTGCTTCTCGGTGAACACCCATCCCAGGCCACCCACCGTCCTGGCGGCGACGGTGGCAACCCCACACGGGCAATTTCCGCCCAGGAAGAATGCGCCGACCGCAGCCGACCGGTTGGCGAAGATACCCGAGAGCGGTACTCCGACGTCACCGCGATCTACTTGAGCCGGTCGGAGTTCACCGCGAAGATGCCACCACACGTCCTCTTCGACGACGCTACGGACATCCGCGCCGCTGGCCTGTCGCTCAACATCCTCTGCCAGCAGTATGCCGACAACCAACTCCTCAAACTCCTGGCCGCCGGCACCCATCTCCGCTGCCTGTTTCTCGACCCTGCTGGCGACGCAATCAGGAGGCAAGAGCGTGAGGACGACTATCCAGACGGTCGCCTCAGCGCGCTCACCGAACTCAACATCCAGAATCTCGCCGGGCGCATTCGCAATCGGCTTCCGACAGACGCCCGCGAACGCTTGGCCATCCGTGTGTACGACGAAACCATCCGCGTCAACATGCTCCTGATTGACGACCGGCTCTGCGTTGTCCAGCATTACCTACCGCAAATGCGTGGAGTTGACTCCCCGACGATGGTCGTGGAGCGCACCGCTATCACTTCCGGCCTCTACACGGTGTTCGACGCGATGTTCACTTCGCTGTGGGAACGAGGCCGCGACCTATGAGCAACTTTGCGCACCTCCTGCCCCTGGCAAACGAGGCTGTCGATCTGGCGCATCACATCATGCGGACCCTTCAGCCTGGCACCCTTACCCGCAAGGGTGACCGCGACATGGCATCCGAGGTGGACTATGCCATCGAGCAACAGGTCCGCGAACTCCTGGCTGCCAGGGCACCCGACATCGGCTTCCTCGGCGAGGAGCACGGCCTGAGCGGTGATGCCACGGAACTCATGTGGGCACTGGATCCAGTAGACGGCACCGTCAATTTCGTGCACGGCTCACCCCTGTGCGCCATTTCTCTCGGCCTTATCCACGAGAAAAGGTCAGTCCTAGGCATTATTGATCTACCATTCCTGAACACTCGTTACCACGCCGCTGAAGGATACGGCGCCTTCGCCAACGAGGAGCGTATCCTTTGCAGCCGGACAGCAGATTTGAAAGATTCCGTCGTCGCTATCGGAGACTACGCTGTAGGAACTAATGCGGCAACCAAAAACGCTCAGCGGCTCGCTATCACGGATGAACTAGTTCGGAATGTTCAACGGATCCGCATGCACGGATCGGCCGCAATCGACCTGGCATGGCTGGCCCATGGCAAGATCGATGCTTTCATCATGCTGAACAACAAGCCGTGGGACACGGCTGCGGGCGTCGTGATCGCAAAGGAGTCCGGCGTCCAGTTGGTCGACGTCGACGGGGCGCCACACAGTGCAGACTCCACTGCGACGGTCGGTGGAAACGATCAGGTTCTTCCGCTCGTCCTCGCGCTCGTCCAGCAAGCTCTCTCTTCCCCGCAAGCTCACTAATGTGTTCGTGAACACCCAGAATAGGAGATCGAAAGCCAACCCGATCGCTACGCCGAGGCCGGTGCTGCTGATCAGAAGCGCTTGCCGACCAACCGCTAGCGGGCGACCCCACATGAAAAGCTCGCAGCCCCGATCGAGGCTGCGACCTGGTGGGCGACGGACGAGTCGACCTGTACGCCGGATTATGACCGTGGTAGACCCCTTGAACAGGGATGGAGCACAGCCACAGCCGCCTCAGGCCGTCGCCAGGCCGTCGCTGCTACCAGTAGATCGCAACGACCTCGCCGTCCAAGAGCATCTCGTCGGTCGGCTTGGGTTGCGCAGGACTCGTCGAGGCAGACACCGCGACCGGCTGACCATCGGGCAGAAGGAGCGTGTCCGCCAGCGCAGCCGAGCGAAGTTGAGCAGCCACAACGGAATCGACCTTGACCGTGTAAGTCGTCGCGAAGTGGTTTGCGATGGCTTCGAACGCACGGCGCCTAGCGTCATAGCCCTCGAACTCTCGACAATGACGTGCAGCGAGGGCCGTGAACGCCGATTCCTGATCGGCATCGATTACAACGTCATAGTGTTCCGCAAGAAGCCTAGAATAGGCAATTAATGCAAGGGCAACGGTCGCGCTACGGTCATCATTCAGGCCTTGCGAGGCTGAATTTTGACCGAATGCTCTGCCTGCCTGCTCGACCTGAGCCGCCAAATCGGGAACAACGTCCCGCAGAACATCTACAAGCTTTACGGGAACCCAGCTGCTTCGCACGCCGCCAGCATTCAATCTGGAAAGGATTCGGAAGCGCTGCCCAGTGAAGAGCACCCGCCGCACATCCTTCCAATAGAGGCGTTCCTCAGTAACTCCAACTACATGGAGAGGTCTCGGGGCATATTGCAAATCTGGAGCAATGTGCTCCGTCAAGCGAGTATGAACTGCAACTCTTTCACCACCAAAGTCCACTACGTAGTAGTCGAGCGCGCGGCATCTAAGTGGGATGAGCCCAACGAGCAACTTGTCTAGCACCCGATTGACGGCAGCAACCTCTTGAAGTTGCGGAAATTCGGCTTGCGGAAAAAGCTCTGGATTCTCGACTATCAGAGCCGACAAAGCCGACATGATTGATGTCATCTTGAAGATCGAATGGGTTGAAAGCTCGATCTCAAGCTCGACCAACAACCCTCTTTCCAAATTTGACGGCCGGATAACCCAACCATCATAAATTGGATCAGTGAAGTTCGTCGCGAGGTCTTGCCACGAGCGCACCCGAGGCGGGCTTTCGTTCACCCTCAAGGGCGTAACACCCAGTCGACCCTCCTCACCCTCATACAACTCTTTGAAGGCGGCCTGAACCGTCGACTTGCGAAGGACTTGCGAGGACTGCGTATAGGTTTGCTCCCTCTTCGACGACAGCTCACCCTTCGTGGCTCCCGCGCCCAAGCCAATTTTTCCCGACAGCTCTCCCCGGGCAGCGCTGGTGCTTGTGTCTGTATATTCCGAGGCTAGTGCACCCTGCCGGGAAGCGAGCAAACTGTAAACGCTAACCTCATCAAGATAAACGAATTCGCGAAGGGGCGTCGTAAGAGATCTAGCCGCCTTAATCCTCCTACGACGTCGCAGGCTAGCGATCCGACGCTTGAAAAAGTTCATTTAATCCCCACCGATTTGATTGCCTTTTGGCGCTGCCATTCCTCAACCCGCTCAAAGCCACCAATGTAATCTTCAGCCATGATTGAATCTCGGCGATCAGCTGCGGCAAGAAGTGCTGCCTCGGTCCAGATTCCCGCCAAGGCCGCTGCACTCCAGCCGTCGGTACGCGCGGCCACAAAGGCGTGAGGCAAAGGATCCACGGTTCTCAACCGGCGCGCAGAGACCGCTAAAATTTGCTCTCGATCTCCGCGACCTGGCAGAGGGAAGTGAATCTCCCAATCAAACCTGCCAGGCCGCCTCAGGGCAACGTCAATATCATGCGGCCTATTGGTTGTTGCAATGACGACGACATTGCTGTCAGCATTAAACCCATCCATTAAGGTCAGCAACTGAGCAACTAAGCGGTTTGACGCTTCATGAGCTTCATCGTCACGCTGCCCGGCAATGCTATCAATCTCATCAAAGAATATGATGGCACTTTCTTGTTGCTTTGCATGAGCGAAAATTTTGCGAAGCAGCTCTTCACTCTGCCCGAACCATTTGCTTACGACTTCGGGCCCGTTTATCTGGTAGAACGTTGCTTGGGATTCTTGAGCTATGATACGCGCAAGCATCGTCTTTCCTGTCCCAGGCTCGCCAGTAAAGAGCACTCCCTTTACCCGACGCGCACCGATTCTCTCAAGGAGATCATGATGCTTTAATGGCAGCTCTATGAGCTCGCGAGCGCGAGTGATGACACTCTCCAAGCCTCCAAAATCAGCGAACGACTGCAATTCGCGGTCGCGGCGATCGATGAAGTTGCTGATCATCCCATCATCAAGCTCTGGCAGATCAAGAAATCGGATCGGCTTTTCGTCCAATACACGAAGCACGCCGTCCGCAGACACCTCGACGGTGTTCCCAACAGCATGGGGAACACCGCCCGGTGGGACAATACGCGTACTTCCACCAAACTCGACAACCGTGCAGTCGTCCTTCTTAATACGAACGACTGCCACCCACGTATCGGACTTCCAGAGACCTTCAGGGGCGACTTCAATCTTATCCCCTAAAATCAGGATCACTTGGCCCGGCTCATAATTCACCGGCCTCGGGGACTCCACCCAGCCGATCGACCCGTTTGGCATCTCGATGTACACGCAGCGCTCGTTTTCCACGTAGCGGACGCGTGCGAGCTGCCCCCATCCGCTAGAGGCTTCGATCTCTGTCACGATGAAAGAATAGGACCTCGACGCCAGTATTCATCCTGACCGCGCAGGCAACCTGTCGGGCTGCCACCACAACATGCGTCGCCGTCACAGACTGCTACTGGATCCAAGCAAATCGTCAATCGCTCGACGGGTGCGTTCCTCGCTGGCCGGCATCAGGTGGGTGTAGACCCGGAGCGTGAAGCCGGGGTCGGAGTGCCCGAGGTACGAGGCGAGGGCCTTGATGCTCTCCCCCGCGTCGAGCAAAGCCGAGGCGTAGAAGTGGCGTAGGGCGTGCATCCCGGTCGCCCTGGTCGGGACGATGCCAGCCGCTTCGACCGCCGGACGCCAGCTCTTGCCGTCGAAAGTCGCCCGCTTGATCGCACCCCGCCGAGTGGTGGTAAAGATCAGCGGCACCGTCACCCGCTCGTCGCTGAACGGGTCTTCCCATGGCAAGGTGATCGAGAGCGGGGTGTACTTCTCGGCGTGTTCCTTGAGTGACTGAGCCACCGAGTCAGGCAGCGGTACGCGTCGGTCCCGGTCGTTCTTGGGCAAGCCGAAGACCAGCCGGGAACGGACCACCTTGACCTGCCGGACGATGTGCACCCAGCCCGAGTCGAGGTCGACGTCATCGACGCCCAGACCGAAGATCTCGCCCTGCCGCATCCCGCAACCGGCCCCCATGTCAACCATCGGGCGGTAGCGCTCGGCGAGGCCACCGCGGATTGCCGAAACCTCGTCGGCCCGCCAGGGAACGACGCGACGTTGCGCCGGCCGGGGCGGCTTGACCGAGGCCGCCGAGCACGGGTTCTTGGCGATCCGCTCGTCGTCGACCGCCGCGCCCAGGATGGTCCGCAGGTGGGCGAAGACGACGGCCCGGGTTGCCGGGGCCAGCTTGCCGACCATCCCGGCGTCCCACTCCCGGATATGACCCGGCTTGATCGAGGCCAGTTGCCGAGATCCGAAGAACGGGAGCAGGTGCTTTCGTACTCGGAACTCGGTGCTCTCCCGGGTCGACTCGTCAAAGGAGCGGGTACGCAACCAGTTCTCGGCGTACTCGGCGAAGGTCATCCGGCCGGCGGAAGGGTCGACGTAGGAGCCTCGGAGTTTGTCCGTTTCGGTGGAGACGAGGAACGCGTCAGCCTCGCGCTTGGCCCGGTCGGGAAAGGACTGGCTACGTTCGCGGCCGTCCGGACCGATGTACCGAACCCGGTAGCGCATCCCCTTGCCGAACAGATCCGACTTGATCCGCTCCTTCCGGCCGCCCTCGTGCCGGATCACCCTGTACCAGCGGTCCTCTACGTGCCCCATCAGGCCGCCGCCTGCTCACGTACCCATGACCGGACCGTCTCCGGTTCGTACCGCAGGTGTCGGCCGACCCGGGCTGCCGGCGGTCCGTACTTGACCTTTCGCCAGCGGTACAGCGTCTCGGTTGGTACCCGCAGGTACGCCGCCACGTCCCGGACCGTCCAGAGTCCATCGTTCGCCGTCATCAAAGCCTCTCCCCCGTTGTGCCGTCCGTTCCCGTTCTCGGTTCGGCGTCGGGGAGCTGCGCGGCGCGGTCCTTCGCGGCCAGGAGTTCGGAGCGCCACCGGGCGCGTTCGCTGATCGAGCGCAGCAGTCGGTGGGCGAGCGGACCCACGTCGGGGTCGTCGGGTCGGGCGAGTTCCCAGGCGTGCCGGACCGGTTCGGCGGTCATGCCCTGGTCGTCGACGGCGTCCAGGCCGACGCTCACGCCGAGCAGCGTCCGCACCCAGGCCCGTACGTCGTGCTTGTGGTCGCTGAGCGTCTTGCCGGACCAGTCGCGGGAGATGAGGATGCGCCGGCCGCCGATGCCGAGGGTGTCGCGCTGGTGGACCTTGCCCTTGCAGCGGCCCGGCTTGAGCTTCGCGTGTGCCTTGCGCGGCTGGATGCCGTAGAGCAGCCAGTTCGCGCAACGTTCGGTGCACGGGGTGACCTGGAGTTCCTGCCACAGCCGATCCAGGTGCGCCCGCTGCCGACCGCTCGTGATCTGGTGAACGTCGCCGGTGTGCTTGGTGATGTACTTCGTGACGTACCGGATAGTCCGCTCGGCGTCCTCGGTGCCGGGCATGACGCCGCGTGCGTCGACCTGGGAGCCGAAGCGCACCACGTGCACCGGTTCGGCGTCCGGGTCGTCGTCGATCGCGTCGAGTGCTTCCGACCAAGTGGTCAGCGGCGCACAGGTTTCCGGGTCGACCCACGCCGCTGCCTGCTCGTCCCAGACCGGCAGCCGGTCAAGGGTGTACCGCTGCACGTCGACCGAGGGCCACCACACCTGGTGATAGGTCGCCGCCGCCACCGTCCGCAGCACGTCACGCGGGATGGTGCCCCGGATCGCGAAGTGAGCGTGTGGGGCGAGACGGCGTTGCGGCTCGACACAGCCCGCGTACTGAACGTTCCAGCCCTCGCAGCGGCGCAGGTTCTGCCAGAACCGGTCCAGCAGCCGGGGGAAGTGCACGGCATCCCAGGCCGCGCGGCGGTAGTCGTACCTGGCCGGGTTGACCGGGGTGCCGTCGGGGCGGACCGGGCCGTACGAATCGAGGGTGAGGGTCAGCCACATCGACGGCCGGTAGGTCGAGCCGTCCGGCGCGGTGTAGGTCTTGCCGACCGTGCGGCGCTCGACCTTGCGCCGAGGCAGGTCCGGCGCATCCTGCCGCCGCCTGGTGGAGCGCTTGCGGCGCCGGCCGTTGTCCTCGTCGTCCTGGTCCTCGTCGCCGGTCGAGTGCGGCGGTGCGATCCGGCCCCGGAGCCCTTCGGCCGTGATCGCCTCTTCGACTTCCCGGATTGCCTCGTCGAGGTCGGTGACCTGGTCCCACTCGCTCGCTCGGGACGCCTCGTCGCGGGAGAACTCCAGGTGCCCGCGCAGCAGGACAAGCGCCTTCTGTTCCTCGGTCGCCGGGTCCGGCGGCGGTAGCGGCTCGTCGTCGCGGTGCCAGCCTTCCCGGATCTGCGCCTGCCGCAGCCGACGGTTCTTCTTGGCGCACGGGGCGCACTTGTCCTCGCGGGTCGCCCCACAGGGCAGGTCGATGACTTCGGTCAGCCCGGTGTTCAGGTCCGTGCGGCGCATGGCGAGTGGACGGACGCAGACGCCGTACTCGGCCGCGATCTCCTTGAGCACGTCGACCGAGCGAGGCAGCGCCATGCGGGCCGCCCGCGACCCCGGCCGAGGTGCAACCGGGGTCGGGGCGGGTTCGAGGCCGGGCAGGGTCGGAGCGGTCACTGAATGATCCCGACGACGTGCGGCCGGTTGGACGGAACGACAGTGCGCGGAGGCACCACGGCCGGGGCAATGGACGGGATCGGCTCCACTGGGCGGACCGGCTCGACGGTGGCGGGTTCCTCGTACTGGTACGCGGTCGGCTGGTCCGGCTCGTCGGCCGGCTGGGCAACCGGGGCGTTGGACAGGACGACCTTCACCAACGCGAGGAACGCCAGCGACGGCACCGCCGCCACGATCCAGCCCCACACCGACGCTTGGGCCTCTGCGACCTGGGCCGCGAGGGACAGCAGCGCGAACGCCACCAGGAGCGACCCGACCAGGCCGACGGGGCGACCGGTACGCCGCCGGGCACGGATCTCCAACCCGAGGTAGATCGCCATCAGCTCGACCGCCACCGCGTTGGCCCAGCCGATCCAATCGGGCTGGCCGTGGGCGACAGACAGGTCATGAACGTGGGTGAAGGCGGCGGCACCGGCCATGGTGCCGATGGCGAGCAGGATCAGCAGGCGTACCGCCGATTCGGTGCCGTTGCTCATCGCCATTCCTCCAGCGGCTTCTCGCGGATGGTCAGGTCGATGCGGATGCGCCGGCCGTTCATGTCGGGGCGGCGGTTGACCATGTGCGCCACGCCGTGCAGAGCGGCGGCGGTCTGGTCGGAGGGGCCGACAAGCCGGATGCGCAGCGGTCGCCGGAGCCGGTCGATGAGGCGGGTGAAGGGGTTCACGGCGGTTACCTCCGGGCCGGTCGAATGTCGGTGCGGATGTAGTCAGGTGGGGTGCCGAGCGCGGCGACCGCTTCGGAGAGGCAGCGCCACAGCGCCCACGCCTCGTCGGGGGTCAGGGCCATCCGTCGCTGGCCGGCACCGACCGCCAAATAGACGGGGTACGGGTCGGGCCGCTCCGGGTCGACGCGGACGGAGACGGCGGTGACCGGTTCGGGGGTACGCAGCCGGTAGAAGCGGCGACCGGTCATCGGGCATCACCCCCGGCGTCCCGGTCGAGCAGGTTGCGCAGGGATTCGGGGAGCAACGGCCCGGACGGCTTACGAGGCAGCGGCAACCGGACCGGTTCGGCGGCGGTCTCCCGGCCGACCTGGGCGAGGATGTCCGACGCGTCGGCCGGAGCCGGATACTGCCGGGCCATGTCGCGGATGTCGTCGTCGCTGACGTACGAGAACCGGACCCGCATCGGGTCGGGGGTGCCGTCGAGGATCACGTACCCGACGCCCTTCGCCCACCGGGGCATCTGGTCCGCGAGCGCGCCCCGCTTGCGGGCACCGTCGCCAAGAACCATGTCGACCTGTGACGCCTCGGTCAGGCCCAGCGCGATCCGGGTCGGGAAGAGATCCCGGAACGGCAGTACGTCCTTACGCGGGTCCTGCAACGCGGCCACCACCAGGACGCCAACGCCGGCACCCTGGGACAGCAGCAGCCCCAACGATGACGCGATGCGCTTGCGCAGCTCGACGTCTTGCAGGTACGCGGTCAGCGCGGCCATCTCGTCGATGACGACCACGACCAGGGGGTCAGCCTCGGTCGAGGTGTGGACGCGAACCCGGCCGGCAAGCCGAGTCTGCCGCTCCCGCAGCACCTCCACCGCTTCGTCGAGCAAATCGGCCATGGCCTCGAACGACCTGCCGGCGAACCGGGCGAACATCGGTCGGCCGAGCGCGAACTCCATCCCGCCCTTGGGGTCGATCACCCACAGCCGGACGAGACCGGAGGCGATGCCACCACCGAGCACCCGGACCAGTGACCACAGCACCGAACCCTTGCCGGACCGGGTCGCGCCGCCCACCAGGACATGCGTGGAGAGCAGGTGCAGCGACCAGGTACGCAGGTCTTCCCGCCGCGCCAGCGGTAGGGCGGTGAAGTCCGGCACCGCCGGCACAGCGAACGGCGGGACCACAGTCCGCAGCGCATCGGTACGGACGAGCGCCAGGTATACCAGCGTCGGACGATCCCGATACCGGACCCGGTCCACGAGCCGCAGCAGCCAGGCAGTCCGGCCGGTCCGGGTCGGAGGGTCGCCCGGACGCTCGGAGTAGATCCGCGCGTGTCGCCGGCCGAACGCGTACGCCAGGTTGGCGCTGACCGCCTGGAACTGCTCCGGCGTCTGCCCCCGGACCATGCGGACGGTCAGCACGTCGAGCGCCTGATCCGAACGCACCCGCAGCAGCTCGGGCAGGATCGGCTGGTGGTCATACATCTCGGTGAGCCCACAGAGGGTCATGGCTTCCCGCCACGCCCGCCGGTAGACGAACACTCGCCGCCATGAGCCGAGCAGCGGACCCGCCAGCCAGGTCCACCAGGACGACTCGTCGCGCCAACGCCAGACCGCCGAAGCTGAAGCCGCCAGCACGAGCGGCACCACCAGGCCGGACCAGCCAAACTCCCGGTAGAGCCAGAGCGCCAGCACCGCCGAGGCCGTGGCCACCGGGTGCCGCAGGCACCACCAGAGGACCCGCCCGGACCACCTCAGCAGCAGGCCGAGCAGCACCATCCAGAACGGCAGTTTGAGCTTCTTCGGCCGGATCACCAGCAGATCCCCGGCCGAGGTCGACAACACCTCACCCCGAGGCCGCCCGTTCACTTGGCACCACCAGCCGGGTTGAACCGGGCCTGACACACACCGCACCGGGGCCAGCCGCGGCCAGCCCGACGCCTACCCTTGGACACGTCTGCACCTCTCTCGACAGAGCAGGGGGAAGAGACACCGGGGCGGGGCTGCCGTCCGCCAAGACCTGACAGCCCCGCCCTGACCAGAACCGGCTACGCCGACGCCTTCTGGTTGACGCCCGCCGGGGCACGCAGCCCGGTAGCCCGCAGCGAGTACGCCATCCGACCGTTATTCGCCACGTAGGGCGTGACGGTCATCCCGTCGAACTCGACCGCCTCGAACAGCCCGCCCGTCGGCGGCACCGGCTGGTAATCGGCCGAGATTTTCACCGTCGTCTCCCGGGACCGCTTGCCAAGCTCAGGGTCGAGATCCATGACTCGGACCTGCCACACCCGCTGGCCGGTCACCTTGTCCTTCGCCGGCGACCGTCGGCCCGTCTTCTCGTCGTAGTCCTCGACCTCACCCAGGGACTCGGGCACCAGCGCGCACCCAGCCGGGAACACGTCCTCGAACCGCACAGCGAACCGCGTTCCGCCTCGCAGAGCCATCGCTCAACCTCCAACTTGTTAACTTGTCTGCCAAGTTGCGATTGAAGGTAGACGGCACCTGGCAGACAAGTCAACAAGTAACTCCCGCACCTTCGCGAAGGGGTCCAGTGTGGGTCGGCGAACGGCCATGGACGATATGCACTCAGAGTGAGCAAGCAGAGGTTAGGGCTTGACCTGCATTCACGTCAGGCACAACATCTAGTGCCCGAAATCCCTGCGTCAACTACAGTTACCGAATCGTCAACTGCAGTTGCCCATTGTGGACCGTTACAGTCTGTGCTTAACTTCCTCAACACGAAAGCCCGGCAGAGTGTCGGGTTCGGACGCTCTACCGGGCTACGCGCTACCGGGAAGTAGGACCGGAGGTTAGCACCTATTTCGTCAGGGGCGACGCCTCACGTCTGCGTATCCGGTGAGAGTCCTAGTGCTGCACCGAAGGAGGGGAAGTGGCACGAAAAGCCACCCGCCCTAGCAAGTCCGTCATCGTCAATCCAGGCACTCCCGCGCCATACAGCGGGCAGTACAAGCCGATCAACGGCGGCCCCGAGGTGACCGTCCCAAAGGGGCACCGGGTACCTCCGACCCCGAACGGCGGTCCTGTCGAACTGGTTGATGCCACGAAGAACAAGAGCGGCGGCAAGTAGCTCGGCCAGCGGTGCCCACGCCATCTGGTGGTGTGGGCACCGCCCTCCAATCCGGGTTGCGAACTCAACCCCGGGTAAATTGACGAAATGGGTACCGAGCAGCAGAGACCGGTAGATCGAGAGCATGCTCGGCCAGCAGGTACGGACGATGCGACAGTCGAAGCTCTCGGCGAGCTGAGCAAGGCTCTAGAGACGATCCACCGCGTGCGCGGCCACTTGTACTCCGCTCACCAACTCGTCGGCGGTGCGGATCTCACGCTTGATCGGGTGGTGGAGCTGCTCCGCGAGGCTGGACACGACGAGGTGGCCGACCGAGTCGAGCACGAGCTGTTGGGCCGCAACGTGCTGCCGGGGCGATGGACGTTCCAGATCGTGGAGGAGTTCGACGACGGTTACTACGCCGCGTTCCAGGAGATCGAACGGGAGGCCCGGGAGAGGTTAGCCGGCGGGCGGCGGCACATCTACGAGGCGGAGATGAAGCAGCGGCGGCGCACCCATGGGATGCCGGGGCACGAGGCTACGCCGCAGGAGTGAGCGGCAGTCCGTCCGGCAGCATGGCGGCGAGCGCAACGGCCCTAGCCTCGATGATCTTCATGCGGCCCTCGTACTCGACCGGTTCGCGGTGCGCTGCCTGGCTGGTGACCTGACCGGGCCACTTGCGGTAGAGCAGGCCGTGTTCGCGGGTGAAGTAGCCGTCGCTGATCGCGCTCGCGGCCAGGAGCAGGCCGGTGTCCTCGGAGGCGGGGAGCGCCATCCAGCCACCGAGAGCCAGAAGCAGATCCCGGCGGATGCACAGGGTGGCGGGGTGCACCTGGGATCGGTAACCGTTGGCCTGCCAGAAGCTCAGGACAGCACCGCGGGCGATGGTTCCGCCTTCCGGGTCCTTGTCCCAGCCGAGAGTAGATCCGTCGGGCATCAGGTCCAGGACGCGGGAAGTTGTCCAGCCGATGTGCGGATGCGCCTCGAAAGCGGCGATGTCCCGGGCGAGGGCACCGGGAGTCAGCTGGTCGTCCGCGTCCAGGACCTTGATGTGTTGCCCGGCGACACGGGAAAGAGCGGAGGTACGGGCAACACCCGGCCCGCCGGGACGACCACCGCCGATGCTGATGCGAGGGTCGTCCGGCAGGACACCGTTCAGCGCGCCGGTCTGCCCGTCCTCTTGGACGAGCCACTGCCAGTCCCACCCATCCGGCATCTCCTGCTTGACCAGCGAGTCATATGCGCCAGTCAGATGTTCGATGCTGGGCGTGTGAACTGGCGTGATGACCGAGACGAGCTGCGTCAAGTTTTCCACCGTTGCAGTTTGTGGGAGTAAACCAACTCTGTCCGGTCCCCCGGCATCACCACGTCGGCCACCTCGACGACGCGACCCTTGGTATCGATCGACGTCTTGCGGACGGTGAGCACCGAGACGCCCGGGTCGATGTCCAGGAGCTCGGCCTCGTCGGGCGACGGCGGGCGGGCGCGGATCTCGTCGTCGATCCGGTCCACCTCGACGCCGAGGGTGTAAAGCTGGTGCTGCGTGCCGCCCGGCCAGGGCTCCTTGCCCGCGTCGAGCAGGTCCGGGTTCGTGGCTACCAGGTCATACGGCAGATAGGAGTACGACATGGTCAGCGGCGCGTTCTCGTGCCGCGAGGTGGTCCAGTAGACCCGCCGCAGCAACGGCGTACCCGGCTCGACCTGCAAGGCCGCCGCCATGTCCGAATCCGCTTCCACGCGGGCGTACTCGGCGTGGAACTTCAGGTCATCGACGGTCAGGCCGGTGTCGTGCTCGGTGGCCCCGGTCTTCAGCCGCTCCGACTCGTCGAGCAGCGCCCGGTCCTTCTCCCACTGGTAGCGCTCGGCGTTGCGCCGCCTTACCCGCTGACGTGGTGCCCGGACGTAGGTGCCGCGTCCTTGTTCCGCGCGGACCAGGCCCCATTCGCGGAGCTGCCGGATGGCGTTGCGGACGCTGGTGCGGGACAGACCGGATGAGTCGGCCAGCTCTGTCTCACTCGGCATCAGCGTCCCGGGGGCCAGCTCACCGCCCACGATCTTGGCCCGCAACTCTTCTGCGAGTTGCAGGTAACGAGGGCGCCAGTCCCGGCCTTGCACACCGGTCACCGTACCCCCTAGACGTTCCAACGTCTGCCAGGCGGTCCCGCCTGCGGGCCGCTCAGGCACCGGAGGTACGACCGCCGCTGGTCGCTTCGTGGGCCGCGCACTCGTCGAGGGCATCCGATCGGTGAACCGCCGGTCAGCGGTGTTCATGGCACCCCTCCAGAGGTTGCCCCTTGGTCATCATCACCAGCCGGGCATAGGTCAGCTCGTAGATGAGCCGGTCGAGCTGAATTCGGGAGAGCAGGACTGATTCGGTGGCACCGCTGCGGCTGGCGTCGAGCTTCACGGCCAGGTCGCGGCGAAGGAACCGGCCTGCCACCAGTTGCACGCTGATCCAGCCGGTCCGCTCGCGGCCGATGGTCCGCAACAGTCCCCGATGCATCGGATCGTTCGGGCCGCAGCCCCGGCACCAGCTCGGGCAGTCGGCAGGATTCATGGACGGAGTCGACCCGCGATCGGTCGTGGCCTCATGCTCAGTCATCGGTAGCCTCCGTGCGAGTGCTCGCCTGCACCAACAGGGAGCGAAGCCGCTCGACCAGTTGGGCAGCCTGCGAGAGGGGCAGCTCCACCCAGGCGATCCCGCCCCGGCTCGTCACGTGCACCGCGACGAGAGGCACGCGAGCGTCAGAGCCGACGAGGTACGTGACGACCTGGCCGCTCTGCCGACTGTCGCCCAGGCGATGCATCGGGCCACGATGACGGCGCGGCATGTGGGCCATCAGCGGCGGCACCAGATGGCCGCACCGGTCGGGTGCACACCATGCCGGGTGGCTGCTGCTGGTCAGCTTGCCCGCGCTGCTCACCGCATCCACCGCCCGTTGCCCCGATAGATCCGGGCCGGTGTCATCAGCGGCGCAGCCCTCAGCACCGGCAGTTTCCGGGTCGGTCCGCCGGCCCACGAACGCGCGGGCGTCGTGCAGGGCCGCGTACAGCGGTCCGCCGAGACGGAGTTTCCACCAGGACTGGACGGCAGTCGCCTGCGTGACCTCCAGATCGAGAACCAACGCCGCCGACGATCAGAGCCAGACATCGCACCTCCACGGGTAGGCCGCGACCGGTTGATCAGCCACGCGAGAACGCAGCCGGCCACCGGTCCGGATGAGGGCACGGCGCACCGTCCGACGCAGACGGGTCGGGTATCGCCGAGCCAACTCGTACGCGCAGCTACCGCAACCGGTCCGACAGGACGCCGCGCGTCACGTGCGACCAGGAGCAGCGCGACACCACCCCTGATACGAGCCGTCATCCTGACCGCACACCGGAAACGTACCTACAAGTGGATGAGTTGTCTAGACATGGAAACGTGCTCCCAGGTTGACACTTGATAAGACAAGTGCCAGGTACGGTGACCGGGTGCCCACCCCGCACTACGGACAGCCCCGTTACCGCGTCATCGCGGATCAACTCAGAGACCGCATCGAGAGCGGCACCATCCCGCCGGGTGCGCTTCTGCCGACCGAGAGCGCCCTCACCACCGAATTCCGGGCGAGTCGGGGCACTATTCGTCAGGCCATAGCCGTCCTACGAGAGGACGGCTTGGTCACCACCGAGCACGGCCGTGGCACCTCCGCTAGGCCGCAACCCCCATGGAGCAGCTCAGAACAGAGCCCCGACACAGAGGCCCAGGAGCACGAGATCGCCGCTGACCCAGAACTCGCAGCACTCTTCGGGGTTGAAGCCGGCGCAACCCTGATCGGACATCAGCGCGTCAACCGCCGCGATGGAGTCGTCGAATCGGTCGTCAGAAGCTATTGGCTGCACCGCCCGGGACAGTAGGGCGCGCCCCTTCGGCACCCCCTGCAACCAACCCTGAATTTGCCGCATTCGCCATACCTCGACACGCGGGCACCTGGAAGCCTAGCCGGATGCTGCGTGGCGTCTCACGAGCCGGCCGGAGGCAACGTCGCACCTTGGCTGGGCTGGGGTCAACAGCCACAATCTAGGCCACTCCAGGACCGACATGGTGAGCCACAAGCAATGGGATCAGAATTGGCTCAGTCAGTTCGGCTTCAGGTTAGCCAGCACCCAATCCGCGATTGCCTCGACGTCCCGCTTAAGCGATAGAGCCTTCGTCTGAGTCATACCCTCGTTAAGACCGTGAGCGATCTTGTTTCGACGGTCGACCAGCAGCTTGAGTTCCCGGCGAAGACGCTTGTCATCCTCATCGAGGATGCTCTCTAGCTCGTTAAAGAAATCATCTCCAAAGCGGGATATTAAGTCCAGAAGATTCTCCGGCGTAGGATTTCGGGTTCTTTCGATCCACGACAACGCGAGCGTTCGCACTCGCCCGCCGGACTTTTGCCGCACATGCTCACGGGCAGCCTCGTAAACTACTTGCTCTAGATAGCCGCAAGTACGAACTACCAGAAATCGAGTGAGCCAGACCTGTTCGTCATCCGTCCGATGCCTCGGCCGCTCGCCAACCGCATCCGCTAGCGCATCCAGCTGCAGCTTCAAGCCGTACAAATTCCTTGGCGGCCAGTGGTTCGCCTTCGCCATCAATGCGATCCAACCGCAAACGCCTCCGTCGCAAGGGAGATTCGTGTACGTACGTAATCCTCAGTCGCGGTGCCTCCAGAAATAGCACCTGCCATGTCTCGCCTTATGCTTAGCGCATCAAGTGCGGCCGCCACAGCAACACTCGACAACTCAGGATCTTTCTCGAGTCGTCTCATAAGGCCAACGAAAAGCGCCTCCGTCAGCGCAGTATTCACCTGGGTGCTTTGATACCTGATCGCAGACCGGCCCCGCGCTTCAAGCAGAAGACCCGCCGCCCCCACGAACAACCTCTTTAGCTTTACAGCATCCAATCCTTGCAAATTCCGGTGTTCACCTAGGAACTTGTTGAGGAACTTTTTCAATGGCCGCTCATAGTCGTTGGCACTAATAAACATGGCCAATATTCTGAGCAAAAGCTCCTGGTCCCTCAGTCTAGGCGACTTAGCCCCGTACAGAGAGCGCCAATTTGGTTCACTGTTCAACTCAGAAAGGAAATCCACTAGACGGCCTGGATAGAGCGCAATTCGGATCTCGTGTGGAGTCAGCTGTGTACCGCCAGAGTTCAGGCGCTCGAACACCTGATAGACGGCTTCGAGGGATTGGGGCGTACTGTCAGTGCGGACAATCGTTGCCTGAATGAAGGTATTGTCCAATTGGCGCTTCTGCTCCGGGTTCAAAGTGCGGTAAGTCAAATCTTTGAACTCATCCGCTACATTCTGGAGCGCAAACTCTTTCCCCTGGTAGATCCCGCTGTAGAAGTGAGTAAGGGTGCGCAATCGCTGCTGCCCATCAAGGACCAAGTAGCGCTTGTCGGCCTGCTGGACCAGCATGATCCCGGGGATGGGATAACCGAGAAGAAGGGACTCGATGAAGCGATCCATCTGAGGGCGGCGCCAAACGAAACCTCGCTGAAATCCCGCCGTCTCTAACGTTGTATCGCCATGGCCGAAACTAGGAATCACGATATCGCCACGGTCAAGTCTGCGAACCAAGCCTTCGGCATCAAAGTCGGTGCCGGAGTAAGAGATTGCCTCCGCTTCAGCCTCGGCCTCGGTGAGTTCTGCAACTTCTTGCGGGGATAGGTCGAAGTCCTCTTCCCCGCCAGTGCCCGTGTTGGTTTGAGCCCCGGTCATGTTGACGATGATACCCAGCTCTGCGCGGCCTCTGGACGCCGGTGGCACGTTGCTGTTGACAGCAATTCGAACGTCGAGGGCTAACGACGGGGGACTACATGCCGTTCTCCGAGGTCGAAGGTGCGCTCGAGCGCACGGAGCCTGTAATCGACTTGCAGGTCGCTATGCCCGCCCAACACCGATCGTCGGGTGATCGTCAGTCGGGTGATCGTCGTTGCTGCTGAATTCCTCTGTTTTGGATCAAGACACCGCGCTCCGCGCGGTGCTGGGCGGCAAGCCCGGCCGGCGGCAACCCGCCCCGGCCGCCTACGGCGCCGGGGCGGTGAGCCACCGACGGCCGCCGGGACACCGCCCCCAACGATTACAAGCGAGCCCAGCAAGGCGTGACGGAAGCCGGGCAGGTCGGCCTATGACGCATGGCCGGGCTTCCGACTGCCGCGCCAGTCCAAGAGCAGGACTGGCTTGCCACCTGGTTAATGCCACGCAGCCGCGATGCTCGGCCGGTCAGATCACCAGCTCCGCACCCGAGTCCGGCAGCCGGTACCGGTAGCGCGTGGGCTCCAGGTCCGCACCCTCAGGCGTCCAAGCTCCCCAGCGTCGCACTCTCCCGCCGGTCGTCGTGATCTCACCGGTCGGCAAGCGTGACCACTGGATCTGATCCACGACGACCAGATGTGTCACAGCGCCATGCGCGTGCCGCACCTCGTTACGGGTCAGCTCTACAGCGTCCGCGGTGCCCGAGGAGCCCTTCACCTCAACATGGATCTCCTCGGCGTCCCTGGTGACTCGGAGGTCGTACGACTCTCGGTCCCCCACGTCGTCGATAGTCCACCCCTTGTACAGGGCACTCGCCTTTCGCACTGCATGCCGCTCCAGCGCACGACGAAGCAATGGATCGGCGATGTACCCCGAACCGCTCGCCCGCCGCGCCCGACGCCTGCCAGTGCCGCTAGCGGGAGCCGGCTCCTGCGGTACACGACGCCGCGGAAGCCCCGCCAGCTCCGGCACCGCGTCCAGGATGGCCGCAGGGAATTTCACCAGGTACGCCTGCATCACCCGAGCCGGCCGGCTGTCGTAGAAGGCGAACGGGAAGTAGAGCGGCCCGGAGTGCACTGCTTCCAGCATCTGCTTGATCTCTCGAAGCGCTGTCTCCGACCGCTGAAAGGCCAGCTGGTCGACCGGCGTCGGCAGAGCGGTGTAGTCGGCCAGCTCGTAACGCCAAGACGGTTGAGGAGCTTCTACGGTGGGCCGCGCCTGCCCGTACGTGCCACGGGCCTGCCACACCAGCTCGTCCTCGAACGGCCCCTCCGCGGCGAAGGAGTAGCCGACGATCCCCGGCATCTGACGCTGCGTTTTGTGCCAGTGCAGCACTACATCGCCCGGCCGAAGAGCAGTCACCAGGGCATACGACCAGTTCTCGCGCCCGCTGCCGTCCCGTTGAAGCGCTTGGACGTTGGCCCCAAGGTCATCCCGGTCGGTGATCTCCAGCCAGTAGCACTCCGCCGGATCATCGCGCCACCACTCGTTGAGTCGTACCGCGCCCGACTCGGCGGAACGGCGAGGCTGCGGTGGCACCGTGGATGATCGACCGCGGGGAGTCAGCGGAACGGACGAGCTACCGGCAAGGTCGGCAGACAGCCGATGGGCGTCATCCGCGCCGTACCCGGGCACCTGGAGCCGCAGGCGCAACCTCTTGCGGTTGTTGCCCGCCTTGGGCGCGTCCGGCGACTGGCCGATCCGACCCTGCCTGCTCGTCAGCTGGAGTCGCAGCGCGGCCAGGTCGTCAACAGCCACCAAGGACACCCGCCCGTCCAGCACGCGCCGGTCAGCCTCGGCTAGGTGGGTGGTCCGTTTGGAGTCGACCAGGGCATCAACGAGCACCGCGCCACGCGACCGCAGCCGCGTGAGGAGCAGTTCCAGGGTCAGGGTGTAGTCGGAGTTGCGCGCCAGCCCCACGGCGCTCTGCCCGCCCGCGCTCTCCAGAACGACCGCCAGTCCCTGGCCGTCCGCCTCCACCACGAATTCGGCGTTCAACACGCGCCCGTCGTCATCGGTCATCCGCACGGCATACAGCCTGCCATCGACGTGCGACACGGCCGCAACCAAGATCCTCCAGGCCGTCTCCAGGCCGTCCCAGGCCGTGGCCAGGCCGTCAAACGCCACCCAACGATGACCAAGGTCAACCAACGGCACCAGATAAACGACCAGCTCAAAGCCATGATCGAGGCTCTGAGCTGGTGGGCGACGGACGAGTCGACCTGTACGCCGGATTCTGTGCGCGACGCGTACCCCAAAGGGGTTTGCGCCGGCGGCGGCCATCCATCTCGGCCTGCCGTTGCCGACAGGCTCTAGCGGCCTACCCGCAGACATCGGGCGGGCAGCCCTCAAGCGTCTGCGCCGGGTCGTCACCTTGCGGTGACGGCCCTTGCTTGGCCTTGCTCCGGGTGGGGTTTACCGAGCCACCCCGGTCACCCGGGGTGCTGGTGGGCTCTTACCCCACCGTTTCACCCTTACCGTCCCCGTTGGGGTCGGCGGTCTGTTTTCTGTGGCACTGTCCCGCGGGTCGCCCCGGGTTGCCGTTAACAACCACCCTGCCCTGTGGAGTCCGGACGTTCCTCGGCGGCAGGCCGTAGCCCGCCGACGCGGCCGCCCGGTCGACTCGTCCGTCGCGCTCTCATCCTAACGACGCCGCCGGCACGCCTATTGCCGCCCCGCAGGCGGGCGCCCGCGCAGACCTGCCCCGCAGTCGGGCCTTCGACAGACCCGGCCCAGGGCAGCGCGCCGTGGAGACGGACATTGGGTAGCGAGCAGTCAGTTCACGCTGATCGTCACGACACCGGTTCCGGCGTACGCCTTCGGCAGCTCGGTGAGGACCGGACGCCCGGTGGGCCACTCGGCGTCGGGACGTCCCAGCGCGGCGGCATGGGCTAGCTGCCAGTCCACACCTTGACGTAGCAGACGCCCCACCAGCAGAGCGGTCGCGTAGCCCAGCTCGACGACCTCCAGCGCTGGTAGGGCACCGACGTGCTCTCCCAGGGCCGGGCGGGCGGAGGTGGCCGCGGCAAGGCAGAGTGCCGGCACTTGGACGTGCCGCCCCGCACCCCTGTGTGCGGTGACCACGAGCCCGGAGAGCGCCGGGTTGCCGGCACCGAGCGCGAGCAGCGCCGTGTGGTCGAGGATGACCGCGGCCTCGTTCACGCCGCCCGCCGGCCATCTTCGGCTAGAGATTCCGGGACATTGCCAGCTTCGACGGCCGCCCAGACGTCCTCGCCCCGGGTGAGGTCGTCGGCGCTGAGGTCGGAAGCGATATTGAGCCGGACGTACTGCTCTGCGCGCGCCGCGCGGTCGCGCAGTTCGTCGGCGGTGAGTGCCGCCTGGGCGAGCTGGGCGACGAGGTCCCGCATGGTCGTTCCACGTTCGTTCGCCAGGAGCGCCAAGCGGTCGCGTACCTCTGTGTCGACTTTGATCGTGGTATCCACGACCGGAGTATACGACCGGTATACCGCTGCCCTGTTCCGCCTCGCCGGCCAGCTCATGACGGGTTCGGCGCGCGTACTAGCCTCGTGGGGCTATGGATCTCTCCCACGCCGCGCTGCTGCTCGCCGCCGGTCTCGCCGCTGGCACGGTCAACGCGGTGGCCGGTGGCGGTTCGCTGATCACCTTTCCGGCGATGATCGCGGTCGGGTTGCCCCCGGTGCCGGCGAACGTCAGCAACTCCGTCGCCGTATTCCCCGGGTATCTGGCCAGCGTGGCGGGCAGCCGGCAGGACCTGCCGCGCCCCCGCGCACTGGCCACGCTGGTGCCCACCACCATTGTCGGCACGATTGTCGGGGCGTTGCTGCTGCTGGCCACGCCGGCCCGCGCGTTCGAGCTGGTCGTACCGTTTCTGGTCCTCGGCGCGACCGCGGTCCTGGCCTTCCAGGATCCGCTGCGCCGGCTGGTCGGTCACCCCCGGGACATGTCGCCACGCCAGCGGACGGTCACGGTCCAGACGATGGTCGCGCTCGGTGCGGTGTACGGCGGGTACTTCGGTGCGGCGCTCGGGGTGATGCTGGTGGCCGGGCTGGCGCTGGTGTTGGACGCGACCCTGGCCCGGGTGAGCGCCATCAAGAATCTGCTCTCCGCGGTGGTGGGCTGCACGACGCTCGTGGTTTTCGCCCTGTTCGGCCCGTTGAACTGGGCGGCCGTCGCGGTGGTCGCGCCGGCCACCCTCATTGGGGGGTACGCGGGCGCGCGGCTGGTCCGCCGGCTGCCGCCGGTGGTGCTCAAGACGGTGATCGTGGTGTTCGGTACGACGATCGGCCTCTACCTGCTCTGGCGCGCCCTGAACTGACGCCGCCCGACGCCGCCCGACGCCGCCCGACGCCGCCCGACGCAAGATCCTCGCGGCTTGCCGGGAAACCGCTGCGTCAGCGCGCGGTGAAGCAGCGATTTCCCGGCAAGCCGCGAGGATCTTGAAAGCGAACCGGCGTCAGTATGCCTCGCCTACCGGCTCCTCGGCAGCGTTTTCGGCACTCGCGGCGCTGCGGTTCCAGCGGGACCAGAGCACCCGCTCGCCGTAGCCGGCGGCCATCACGTGCGCGAAGGCCAGGTAGACGAGCACGCCGACGGCGAGCACCCCGAAGCCGACCCAGAACGGCAGCGACAGCGACTGCTCGGCGAGCTTGCCGGAGATGATCGGTGCCGGCGCGGCGGCGCCCCAGCGGACCAGGTTGAACGCGCCGGTGGCGACGCGTCGATCGGTGGAGCCGAGGCCGAGCGCCAGGTCGGTGAGGTTGGCGTTGGCCAGCCCCATGCAGAGCCCGGCGAGCACCAGCACCACGAGCGCCTCGGCGGTGCTGGTGGAGGTGGCGAAGAGGACCATGCAGACCAGCAGCCCGGCGATGGCCACGCCGACGGTCTGCACCGCGCCGATGCGGTGGGCCAGCCGGTGACCGATCACCAGGATGCCGGTGGCCAGGCCGAGACCCCAGCCGGTGAACGCGAGCCCCAGCGGGATGATGTCCAGGCCGAGGAAGAGCGGCGTGTAGCCGAGCACCACGAAGAACACGAAGTTGTACGCGGCGGTGACCACGCAGAGGGCGATGAACGCCGGCCGGCGGTAGGTGGCGAAGATCTGGCCGACGCGTACCGGGGCCTGCCGGTTGGTGGGCTCGCGGAGTTTGCGGGAGGCCACGCCGAGGGCGAGGACCATGAAGACACCGCAGACGAAGAACGGCAGCCGCCAGGTGACCTCGCCGAGCAGGCCACCGATCAGCGGGCCGACGGCGAAGCCGAGGCCCAGGGCGGTCTCGAAGAGGCCGACCACCCATTCCCGGTCGACGGCGAGGTTGACCAGCACCACCATGGCGGTGGCGAAGAACATCGCGTTGCCGAGCCCCCAGACGCCGCGCAGCACGGACAGCTGCACGATGTTGTCGCTGAACGAGGCGAGGATCGCGGCGAGGCCGACCACGGAGACGCCGGTGATGAGCACCGGCTTGAAGCCGAACCGGCCGCTGGCCAGCGTCGCCGGGATCATGCCGAGGGCCATGACCGCGATGTACGCGGTGAACAGCAGTTCGACCTGCCATGCGGTGACACCGATCGCCTCGCCGATGGCCGGCAGGATCGGGTCGACGACGGCGATGCCGGCGATGGCGAGGAAGGCCACCAGCGTGGTGGCGTAGATGGCACTGCGGTTCGGTTCGGAACGCCGATCCACTCCGACTCCTCATATAGCTGTATCTTACAGGTACTTATTCTGTATCATACAGCTATGAGCGACGACCAAGACGAGAGCACCCTCGGCCGGATCGAGACCGAGGTGGCCCTGCTGATGCGCTTCGGCGAGGCCACCCGGCGGGCTACCGGCACCGCCGAGCACCGGGTGCTCGACCGCGCGGCGTACGTCATCCTGCGCCACCTGGCCGACGCCGGCCCGCAGAACGTCTCGGCGCTCGCCGCCCGGCTCAACCTGGACGGCTCGACCGTCACCCGGCAGGTGTCCGCGCTCCAGCGGGACGGCCTGATCACCCGCGCCCCGGACCCGACCGACGGCCGCGGCACGGTCATCTCCCCCACCCCGGCCGGCCTCCAGCGGATGGCCGCCGTGCAGGCCGCCCGCACCCGGCTCTACGGCGACATGCTGGCCGACTGGAGCCCCGAGGACCGCTCCACCCTGGCAACCCTGCTGAGCCGCCTAAACCAAGCCCTGGTAAACCGCAACCGCCGCCGCTAATCCACCCCTGCCCTGCCCTGCCCTGCCCTGCCCTGCCCTGCCCTGCCCTGCCCTGCCCTGCCCTGCCCTGCCCTGCCCTGCCCTGCCCCCACGATCTTGCACTTTCTGTCCTCGCATAAACGGCATAACAGGACGAAACGACAACAAAAACTGCAAGATCGGCGCGGGACGCGGGAGGCGCGGGAGGCGCGGGAGGCGCGGGAGGCGCGGGAGGCGCGGGAGGCGCGGGAGGCGCGGGAGGCGCGGGAGGCGCGGGAGGCGCGGGAGGCGCGGGCG